>JAUPLT010000248.1 GCA_030836785.1 Actinomycetota bacterium | reverse complement strand
TCATCGCTGCGCTCTGCATCGTCGTCGGCGGCATCACGCGCCACTCCTCCTCATCGCTGCGCTCTGCATCGTCGTCGGCGGCATCACGCGCCACTCCTCCTCATCGCTGCGCTCTGCATCATGTGCACTTCCTCGCTACGTCGTGACCAGTGTGCCGATCTTCTCACCTGCCACCGCACGGGCGATATTCCCGTCGGTCAGCAGGTTGAAGACCAGAATCGGCATGCCGTTGTCCATGCACAGGCTGAAAGCAGTGGCATCGGCCACCCGCAGTTCGCGCTCGATGACCTCTCGGTGGCTGATCTCGGTGAGCAGTTCGGCCTCGGGGTTCTCCCGTGGGTCGTCGGTGAACACCCCATCGACGGCCTTGGCCATCAGGACGACCTCGGCGCCGATCTCCAATGCTCGCTGGGCCGCCGTGGTGTCCGTCGAGAAGTAGGGCAGCCCCATGCCGGCACCGAAGATGACCACCCGACCCTTCTCAAGGTGCCGACGCGCCCGCAGTGGGAGGTAGGGTTCGGCGACCTGGCCCATGGTGATCGCCGTCTGGACTCGGGTGACGATCCCCTCTTTCTCCAGGAAGTCTTGCAGGGCAAGGCTGTTCATCACCGTGCCGAGCATTCCCATGTAATCGGAGCGGGTGCGCTCCATGCCGCGTTGCTGGAGTTGGGCTCCGCGGAAGAAGTTACCGCCACCGATGACCACGGCCACCTGGACACCGCTGCGCACCACTTCCGCGATTTGCCGAGCCACTTGGGCAACCACATCGGGGTCAAGTCCGACCGAACCGCCACCGAACATCTCCCCGCCAAGTTTCAGCAACACCCGCGAATACCTATGGCGCGGGTCAGCGGTTGCCCCGTTGACCGTCGACTCGCCCATCGGACTCCCCACCGTCGTCGCTGCTGGAATGAGGTGCCGCGGGCCAGTCAGCAGATCAACTCGCGGCGGCACCATCATCCTGCCTCATCGCCAATCACGGAGCGGTTCCGGGATTCATCACCGCCCGCACCGACATCATCCAGCAAATCTCGAGCTCGAGCGCGTTAGAGTAGACGGAGTCAGTCCGGATCCGAGGGGGGATAGATTTGGCTGTCCAAGCCCGCGCGGAGTCGACCCGTCGGCGAATTCTGGAGGCCGCCGCCACGCTGTTTGGCGAACGCGGTTACAGCGAAACAGGTCTGACGGACATCGTCGAGGGCGCCGGGCTGAGCACCGGGGCCTTCTACTATCACTTCAGCTCCAAGGAGGCGGTGGCCTCGGCCATCGTCGATGATTTCGACAACAAGCTTGCTGAGACGGTGCTTGCCCACGTCGACGTCACCGCACCCAGGGTCGCTGACCTGATTCGCTCCACCTACGCCGTACAGGCACTTCTGCGCTGGGACCCCTACGTACAGGTGGGGCAACTCCTCATGCAGGCATTCGAGCAGATCAGCCCGGACAGTCGACGGGTCACGGTCGACTGGACCGAGAAGTTCGTCTTCATCGTCGCCGGGGCGCATCAGGCCGGCGAGTTACGCGAAGAGGCCGATCCCTTCGAAGTGGGCGAGGCGATCTGGATCGCGGTGCTGGGTTCCCACGTCCTGTCGGTAACCCTCAAGGACAACCCGTTCGCACGATTGGCCCGAGTCTGGCGATTTATCCTGGGTGCGGTGGTGCCCAAAGAGGCGCTACCGGGGTACGAAGACCTTCTCGCCGAACTCGTCACGGAATACGCTTCGCGGTCCGAGATTGTGGCTGAAGCCGAGAGCCCAGCAGATCCCGACGCCGGAACCCCACCCCGTGATACCGGAGCCGACACTCCCAGCTAGCCCGCCGTAGCGCGGTCCTGCCGGGCAGTTCCAGCCCGCATCGACGGCGTCGCCGGCGCCGGTGATCACCGCCCGAGGCCCGTGGGTGTGGGCTTGTCTCACGCCAACCGCCCTATTGTTTGCTCGCAGCAATAACTTCAACAGCCGTGACAGCGGGTACTGATGCCGTCGACATAATTTTATTCGGTTT
The DNA here is from genome assembly GCA_030836785.1 of Actinomycetota bacterium. GTDB lineage: Bacteria > Actinomycetota > Actinomycetes > Mycobacteriales > Mycobacteriaceae > Mycobacterium. The sequence goes on along the minus strand of JAUPLT010000248.1, from coordinate 18,341 downwards.
TCTGCAGTGCCGCGAAAATCCTCGTCAAGCGCGCGGGTAGAATTCTGTTGACCCAGCAAGTAACCGACGCAACCGGCATTCCGGAACAGCAAGGGGTAAGCCCAATGGTCGTCCAGGCCCGCGCAGCGGCCACCCGCCGCCGAATTCTCGATGCGGCAATCACGCTCTTCGCCGAGAACGGTTACGGCGAAACAGGTCTCGCCGACATCTTGCAACGGGCCGGCGTCAGCAAGGGCGCCTTCTACTACCACTTCGACTCCAAAGAAGCAGTCGCCTCCGCCATCATCGGCGAATTTCAGCCACGACTCGTCGATGCTGTCCAAGGGCACTTCGATTCCGACCGTCCCACCCTGGAGGGAATCATCCGCGCAACGTTCGCGGTGCAGTGCCTCATGCGGTCGGACCTGTCGATCAAGATCGGCCATGAACTATCCCAAGCGCTCTCGCAGGTCAGCATGGCCGGAGCGAAGATGTACGGCGATTGGACAGAGCGATTCGCCGAAATGGTGGGTGCGGTCATCGCTGCCGGGGAATTAGGCGCAGATGTGGATCCCGCCGATGCCTCCGAAGCCATCTGGGCGGGCGTGCTGGGGTCCCATCTGGTGTCGGCGGCGTTACACGACAACCCCTACGTACGCCTAGCCCGCTCCTGGCGGGTTCTACTGCATTCGCTGCTCCCACATGACGTGTGGCCGCGCTTCGATGCGCTTCTGAGCCACATCGTGGAGGACTACGCAGAGGCTCCCGGCATCGGGGTGAACGGCTTGGCCGCCTCAAGTTCGTAGGACAGTTCCAACAGCCGTCGCTCGTGACCGAGTGGCGCAGCCAGCATCATTCCCATCGGCATGCCGTCCTCAGACTGTGCCAGCGGCAACGACACCGCCGGTTCACCGGTGGCGTTCTGCAGTGGGGTGAACGCGGCCCAGTCCACCAGTCGGTCGATGACCTGCTGGTAGTCGGCCGTCGGGTCCAGATGACCGATCCGCGGGGTGTCCTCGGCCAAGGTGGGTGTCAGCAGGATGTCGTAGTCCAGATAGAACCGCGCCGTCACCCGACTCAGCCGGCGCAGCCGAGTGATGGCAGCCGGCAGCCGATGTAGGTTGCGGCTGGCGTGGCGATCCAAACCCAACGTCAGATTGTCCAGACGACTGCGGTCGAAGCTCTTGCCGAACGTCCGCTGGCCGGTCCGTACCAGCGCCATCGCCAGCGACGCCCAGTACAGCAGGAAGTCGTCGACGAACTTTGCCGGGATCGGACTGTGGTCGAGGTGATCCACCCGGTGGCCGAGGTCGGACAGCAGCGCGGCCGTCTCCAAGGTCCGGTCCCGCACGGATGCACTGGAGTCCCGGTTGATCGAACGAGTCACCACCGCTACCCGCAGTCGTTCGCGCCCCGGGCCTGTCACCGCTCCGATCGGCGGCAGCGAACGATTGCGCCAGATCCGTTCGGCTTCGCGGTAGAACGCCGCAGTGTCACGCACCGACCGGGTCAGCACCCCGTCGTTGACGAGGCGAACCGGCATCTGGCGGGACATTTTGTCCTGCGGCAATCGCCCCCGCGACGGTTTCAGGCCCACCAGACCGTTGCAGGCCGCCGGGATGCGGATCGAACCGCCCCCGTCATTGGCATGCGCGATGGGCACCACCCCGGCCGCGACGAACGCACCCGCTCCTGACGATGACGCGCCTGCGGTGAAGTCGGTGTCCCAAGGGTTGCGGACTGCACCGATCCGCGGATGCTCCGCCGACCCGCTGAAGCCGAACTCCGAAAGCTGGGTCTTGCCCAGCGGGATCAGTCCAGTAGCCAGGAAGAACTCCGCGAAGTCCCCGTGCCGCGCATGCGACACGGGGTTCCACGCGTCGGTCCCCTGCATGGTGGGCATACCCTCGACGTCGACGTTGTCCTTGAAGAAGGTCGGTACGCCGTCGAAGTACCCGCTGCCACCGGATCGGGCCATTGCCCGCGCACGGTCGAAGGTCGCGTGAGCCAGTCCGTTGAGGACCGGGTTCACCGCCTCGGTTCGGGCGATCGCCGCTTCCACCACGTCGGTGGCCGCAACCTTGCCGGTGCGGAGCGCGTCGACGAGTGCGACCGCGTCGAGGTCGCCCAGGGCGTCGTCGGTGAAGGCGGAGACGTGCTTCATGGACCGCTACGCTACGCCGCGGCCCGTCAGGCCTGACCGACCTCGAAGCGCACGAACCGGGTGACCGTCACCCCGGCCTCGTCGAGCAGCGCCTTGACCGTCTTCTTGTTGTCGGCCACCGAGGGCTGCTCGAGCAACACGACGTCCTTGAAGAAGCCGTTGACCCGACCTTCGATGATCTTCGGCAATGCCTGCTCGGGCTTGCCCTCGGCCTTGGCGGTCTCCTCGGCGACACGCTTCTCGGCAGCCACCAGATCAGCGGGCACATCGTCGCGGGTCAGGTACTTGGCCTTCAGCGCGGCGATCTGCAGTGCGACGGAGTGCGCAGCGTCGTTGTCAGCACCTTCGAACTCGACCAGCACCCCGACTGCCGGGGGCAGATCGGCGGCCCGCTTGTGCAGGTAGGCCTCGACACTGCCGTCGAAGAACTGCACGCGGCGCAGCTCAAGCTTCTCGCCGATCTTGGCGGACAACTCGCCGATGGCCTCGTCGACCGTCTTGGTCCCCGATCCGCCGGCGATGGGGGCTGCCTTGAGGGAATCGACGTCACTGGCCTTGGCGGCCAGCGCGGCATCAACGACCTGCTCGGCCAGCGCCTGAAACTCGGCGTTCTTGGCGACGAAGTCGGTCTCGGAGTTGAGCTCGATCAGCGCTCCGCCCTTGGCGGCGACCAGACCCTCGGCGGTGGCGCGCTCGGCACGCTTGCCGACATCCTTGGCACCTTTGATCCGCAGCGCCTCAACGGCCTTGTCGAAGTCGCCATCGGCCTCAGCCAGAGCGTTCTTGCAGGCCAGCATTCCGGAGCCGGTCAGCTCGCGGAGCCGCTTGACATCGGCAGCGGTGTAGTTGGCCATCTCAGCCCTCCTCGACGGTAACGGTGGTGGTGACGGACTCATCGACGACCGGTCCGGCCTGGGTGGGCGCAGCGTCGATGGCCGCACCGGCGAGCAGTTCCTGCTCCCACTCGGCCAGCGGTTCAGCCACCGCACCCGCGTCGGCACCGGCCGCCTGGCTGGATCCGCCACCGCGGGCCTGCAGACCCTCGGCGACAGCTGAGGCGATCACCTTGGTGAGCAGAGCCGCCGAGCGAATCGCGTCGTCATTGCCCGGAATCGGGTAGTTGACCTGGTCGGGGTCGCAGTTGGTGTCCAGGATCGCGATGACCGGGATACCCAGCTTGATGGCCTCGCTGACGGCCAGGTGCTCCTTGTTGGTGTCGACGACCCAGATCGCCGACGGCACCTTGCTCATGTCGCGGATACCACCGAGGCTGCGCTCGAGCTTGTTCTTCTCTCGCGTCAGCATCAAGATTTCCTTCTTGGTGCGCCCTTCGAAGCCGCCGGTCTGCTCCATCGACTCGAGTTCCTTGAGCCGCTGCAGACGCTTGTGAACGGTGGAGAAGTTGGTGAGCATGCCGCCGAGCCAGCGCTGGTTCACGTAGGGCATGCCGACGCGGGTCGCCTCGTCGGCGATGGACTCCTGGGCCTGCTTCTTGGTGCCGACGAACATGACCGAACCGCCGTGGGCGACGGTCTCCTTGACGAACTCGTAGGCCTGATCGATAAAGGTCAGGGTTTGCTGCAGGTCGATAATGTAGATGCCGTTGCGGTCGGTGAAAATGAATCGCTTCATCTTGGGATTCCAGCGCCGGGTCTGATGCCCGAAGTGGGCGCCGCTGTCAAGCAGCTGCTTCATGGTTACAACAGCCATGAGTTCATGGTTCCTTTGACGTCGGTTGTCGCCCGGCAACGGGGTGCTGCCAGGCCCTGGCGTCTGCGCGCACCCCGACCCGTCATGGACGGGACCAACCGGTGTGCGCGGCTCACATCGCTGTGGCGATGGGGCACTCAGACGCGCGAAGTCAACCTGCTCGCGCAAGCTGCGTCGATGAGTTTACACACAGAGCGGCGACGATCCCCAACCTCCATCGACCCCGAACACTCCGGCGGGGCCGTTGCGGTGCGGTGGAGCGATGCGGTTCATGGTTCGCCTCATCGCCGTCGGACTGGCGGTGGCGTGCTCACCGCCGAGCGGTGCCGACGACCTGCGCTTGCAGTGGCCGCTGCGCCCCGGTGTGCCGGTAGTCACCCGGGCATTCGATGCACCGGCACCGGATTGGCAGCGGGGGCACCGCGGAGTCGATCTCGCCGGTTCAGCCGGGCAGCCGGTCTATCCCGCAGGGCCTGGCACGGTGGTGTTCGCCGGGGTGTTGGCGGGCCGGCCCGTGGTGTCGTTGGCACACCCGGGCGGGCTGCGGACCAGCTACGAACCGGTGGAGGCGTCGGTACGTCCGGGTCGGCAGGTGTACCCGGGGACACCGCTGGGGCGACTACTCGACGGGCACCCAGGTTGTCCGGTGGCGGCCTGCCTGCACTGGGGGGCCATGTGGGGGCCGGCCGCCCGTGCCGACTATCTCGACCCGGTGGGCCTGCTGGAGACGACCCCGATCCGGCTCAAACCGGTATCGCGCCCCCCGTGACTCACGCGCGGGGATGGGCCTGATCATGCACGGCGCGGAGTCGGGCCACGGTGACATGGGTGTAGAGCTGGGTGGTGGCCAGTGTGGAGTGACCGAGCAGTTCCTGCACCACCCGAAGGTCTGCACCACCCTCGAGCAGGTGGGTGGCGGCGCTGTGCCGAAGTCCATGCGGTCCGATGTCGGGGGCACCCGGGACCGCGGTGACCGTCTGGTGCACGACGGTGCGGGCCTGACGGGGATCGAGTCGGCGGCCGCGCGGACCGAGCAGCAGCGCCGGTCCGGAGTCGGCGGTCACCAACGCCGGGCGGCCGCCGCTGAGCCAGGAGTTCAGCGCGGCCAGAGCGGGGCTACCGAACGGAACGGTGCGCTGCTTATTGCCTTTGCCGAGCACCCGCAGAACCCGGCGTCCGGTGTCGACGTCGTCGATATCCAGCCCGCACAGTTCGCTGACCCGTATTCCGGTGGCGTACAGCATCTCCACGATCAGCCGGTCCCGTAACGCCAGTGGGTCACCTTCTTGAGCACCAAGGCCGGCGGCCACCATCGCCGCCTTCGCCTGGTCCTGGCGGAGCACGGCCGGCAGTGTGCGGCGGGCCTTCGGAACCTGCAGCCTTACCGCCGGATCAGCGGGAATCAGACCGCGCCGCGTCGCCCAAGAGGTGAACGTCTTGACCGCGGATGTGCGGCGGGCCAACGTGGTGCGCGCCGCGCCGCCGGCGGACTGCGCCGCCAGCCAAGACCGCAGCATCGGCAGGCTCAACCCGCCGAGACCGGCACCGGGCGCCCGTTCATCGACAAACGCGAAGAGCAGGCGCAGATCGGTCACATACGCCCGACGGGTGTGCTCGGAGCGGCCGCGTTCCAAGGAGAGGTGCTCGGCGTACTCATCGAGCAGTGCGGCCTGCCAGTTGGAACCCTCCACTCCCCTACGGTCGCAGACCACACCGACACCCGAACCTATCCAGAGGCGGCGTGTCGGTTAACTCGCCTCACCACCGCCACACATTCTCGTCGTCGGGCGGGTATTGCGCGCACACGTCGGTGGAGCGGGCCGCGACACCTTTGTTGTTGAAGAAGAGCTTCGCCCAGTTCGGCCACTGGAATGCCAGTTGCTCGTAGTAGATGTCGGTAGCGATGTTCTCCGAGTACTGACGGCGGCCGGAGTAATCCATGGCGAAGAACCAGTGAATCCGGTCCCGGACCGCCTGCTGGAGTTCCGGCGACTTGTTGTTGTAGTCGATCATGTAACGCTCGTAGTAGACCGGCTTGACGTCGCGGGCAGCGGCCATGATCTGCTCGGCAGTACACGTGGTGCGCAAGATCCGGTTGGGAATCGGATAGTCGTCGGTTGCGTCAGCCGAGGCCACCGCGGGAGCCCCCATCAGCACCGACAGCGCCGCCACGGCGATCGCGACGAAACGGGCGGGTCGATCCATCAATGCCATATGTCAGCCATTCCTCTTCCAGAACATCCACCCACGCCTGGGCGCGGCCGCGGCGACTTCACTGGCGGAGTGCTTTCCGCCGCACCACTGACCTGCCGGCACGCTTCGCTTCACCATATCGACGTGGTTACCACAGCCCGACCAGGTTGTCTTTCCGCAAACTCGGCAATCGACCGGACGGCACATGTTCATGCTCCTCTCATCGTGGATGTCTGATGTCATGGATACCATACCCCCTATGGTATTAATACGGGGTGGCGCCGGCGACTGCAGACGACGACTCCAGCTGCGGCTGCACTGATCAAGAGGAAGGACAGAGCTGATATGTCCGGTTTACTGAAACGGTCCTGGGTGGCGTTGGTGGTGATCGTGGCTCTGGTCGTCGCGGCCGCCGTCGTGAGCCGATTGCGCACCTTCTTCGACTCGGACAAGCCCAACATCGGGGCGGCCCTGCCGGCCGACGTGATCGAACCCACCAACATCAAGCGCGTCACCTACGAGATCGTCGGGCCCCCGAACGCATCTGGCCGGGTCAGCTATCTCGACGTCAACGGCAAGACTTTGGAGGCCGGGTTCGGTTCACTGCCCTGGTCGGTGACGGTCAGCACGACCGACCCCGGAGTGCTGGCCAATGTCGTCGCCCAAGGTGACAGCCCCGCATTGGGGTGCCGCATCCTGGTCAACGACAAACTCGTCGCCGAGGACTTCGCCGAGGGCCGGGCCGCCCAGGTGTTCTGTCTGGACAAAGCCGCGTGAGTACCCACGGTAAGGACAACCGCACGGGCATTCCCCGCACCATCCGCGCGCTGGCGGTCCCGATCATCCTGATCTGGGTGGCCTTCACCGCAGCAACGAATCTCCTTGTCCCGCAGGTCGAGAAGGTTGGCATGGCCAATGCCGTGTCGATGTCACCCCAGGATGCGCCGGCCGTGATCGCGGCGAAGCGGATGGGTGAGAAGTTCCAGGAGTCCACCTCCGACAGCATCGCCATGGTGGTCCTGGTCGGCGACCAACCACTCGGTGACTCCGCGCGCACGTACTACAACTCGCTGGTGGCCAAGTTCGAGGCCGACAAGAAGCACGTCGAACACGTCCATGACTTCTGGGGCGACGCGATCACCGCCGCCGGTGTCCAGAGCAGCGACGGCAAGGCCGCCTACGTCCAACTGAACCTGGCGGGCGACCAGGGCAGCACCGAGGGTAACCATTCCGTCGACGCCATCCGCGAAATCATCCACGACAGCCCGGCACCACCCGGACTTCAGGCCTATGTCACCGGCCCGGCACCGCTGACCACGGACTCGCTCGAAGCCAGCGACAGCGGCATGATCAAAATGACCGTGGTCACGATGATCGTCATCACGATCATGCTGGCCTTGGTCTACCGGTCGATCAGTACTGTGCTGATCATCCTGGCCATCGTCGGCATCGAGATGGGCTCCTCCCGGGGCGTGGTGGCGGTGATCGGCCACCTCGGCCTGATGGAGTTCTCCACCTTCTCGGTCCCGCTGATGACAGCACTGGCGATCGCCGCAGGCACTGACTACGCGATCTTCCTACTGGGCCGCTACCACGAGGCCCGACAGAATGGCGAAGATCCGGAGTCCGCTTACTACACAGCCTTCCACGGAGTCGGACACGTCATCCTCGGTTCCGGACTGACCATCGCCGGCGCCATGCTGACCCTGCGGCTGACCAGGCTGTCCTATTTCAACTCGCTGGCCTACCCCTCGGCGATCGCCCTCGTCATCGTCGTCGCGGCCGCGCTGACGGTGGCTCCCGCCGTTCTGGTCGTCGCCAGCCGGTTCGGCCTGCTGGATCCCAAGCGCATGATGAAGACCCGGGGATGGCGCAAGGTCGGCACGGCCACCGTTCGCTGGCCCAAGCCGATTCTCGCCGCGGCGACGTCCGTCGTTCTGCTCGGCATCCTCGCGATGATCGGCTACAAGACCAGCTACGACGACCGGTACTACATTCCCAGCGATGTGCCGGCCAACGTCGGCTACGCGGCGGCCGAGAAACACTTCAGCACCGCTCGGCTCAATCCCGACATCATGACCATCGAAACCGACCACGACATGCGCAACCCGACGGACATGATCGTGCTGGACCGGATCGCCAAGGCGCTCTTCCGGATCGAGGGAATCGCCATGGTGCAGAGCATCACCCGTCCCCTGGGCTCCCCGATCGCGCACAGCTCGATCCCCTACCAGATCAGCATGTCCTCGATCCCGATCACCCAGAACCTGCAGTTCCTCAAAGAGCGGGTCGGCGACATCGGCGGAATGTCCGAGAACCTCGACTCGATGATCGCCTCGATGACCGAGATGCAGAACCTCATGACCCGGATATCGGGATCGATGGACAGCACCGTCGCATCGGCCACCGGCATGGCGGAATCCGGCCAGCGCAGCGTCGAGGACATGAACGCGATGAAGGTGACCCTCGACCAGATGCGTGACCGGGTCGCCGATTTCGACGATGCGGTGCGGCCGTTGCGGAACTACTTCTACTGGGAACCGCACTGCCTCAACATCACGGTCTGTGAGGGCATCCGGGCGGCCTTCGACGCCACCGATGGTATCTCGCAGTTCAGCGACAACATGGCCACCCTGCAGACCGACATGACCGCGATGATCGGCGGGATGGACGAGATGGTCGGCGGGATGGCGGAGATGAACGCGGTCTTCCCTCAGATGGTGGCGCAGTTCCCCCCGCTGATCGAGACGGCGACCGTGATGCGGCAGACCCTGCAGACCATCGACAGCACCTTCGGCGGGCTGATCGAGCAGATGCAGCAGATGACCGATACCGCCACCGCAATGGGCGAAGCGTTCGACGCTTCCAAGAGCGACGACTACTTCTACCTGCCGCCGGAGGTGTTCGACAATGCCGACTTCCAGAAGGGTCTGAAACTGTTCCTGTCGCCAGACGGGAAGGCGGCCCGCCTGATCATCACCCACGATGTGAACCCGGCGTCCGAGGAGGGCATCTCGGTCGTCGACGATCAGCTCACCGCCGCGCACGAGGCGGTGAAGGGCACCTCGCTGGCGGGAGCCGACATCTACTTGGCCGGCACCGCGGCCACCTATCGCGACATCCAATCCGGCGCCAAGTACGACACCATGATCGCCGCCTTCGCCGCCCTGACGCTGATCTTCATCGTGATGCTGATCATCACCCGGGCACTGGTGGCCTCCATGGTGATCGTGGGCACGGTGGTGATCTCGCTCGGCGCCGCCTTCGGTCTGTCGGTACTGATCTTCGAACGCATCGTGGGCATCGAGTTGAACTGGATCGTGCTGGCCTTCGCGGTGATCATCCTGATGGCCGTGGGCAGCGACTACAACCTGCTGTTGGTGTCGAGGTTCAAAGAGGAGATCGGGGCCGGCATCAACACCGGCATCATCCGTTCCATGGGATCGACTGGCACGGTCGTCACCGCCGCGGGACTGGTGTTCGCCTTCACCATGGGCGCGATGATCTCCGGCGACCTGCTCAACGTCGGACAGGGTGGGATGACCATCGGCATCGGCCTGCTTCTGGACACCCTTATCGTCCGATCACTGATGACGCCGTCGATCGCAGCCATCCTGGGCCCCTGGTTCTGGTGGCCGCTGAAGGTCCGGTCGCGGCCGTCCTACTCCGAACGCATGCGCTCAGTACACCAGCGGGGCGAGCACTCCCCTGCCCAGCCGGCTCCTACCGGGCAAGAGGGGGGCGAGGGCACTCAGTCCAACGGCCCGGAGGTGTCGGCACCCGCCTAACCCTCGTTCGCCGCGCTCTCCGCAACCGCCAGTGCCTTTTTCCACTGACGGAAGGTGTCTTCGGTACGGCCGCGGCGCCAGTAGCCCGAGATCGACGTCCAACTGGCGTCGACTCCGCGCTCCTTACGGATATAGGGCCGCAGGTTGTGCATCACGGCTTGGGCTTCGCCGTGAATGAAGACCTGGACTTGGCCTGTCAACCACCGTGTCCCGGTGACAGCGGCGATCAGGGGCGCGTTATCGCCGGCTCGGTCGTCACCAACCAGATCGGCGCGCCCGCCACGGTGGACCCAGGTGAGGTCCACCCCCTCCGGTTTCACCAGCTCGATCTCGTCCTCCGGACCGCCGATCTCGATGAACACCTTCCCGACCGCACCGGGGGGCAAAGCCTCCAGGGCCGCGCTGATCGCCGGGAGGCCGGCTTCGTCCCCGGCGAACAGGTGCCAGTCAGCTGCCGCATTGGGCCGGTATGCGCCGCCGGGGCCCATTAGGCGGACTATGTCACCTGGGCGGGCCGTGCGCGCCCAAGGCCCGGCAACACCCTGTTCACCGTGTACTACGAAGTCGACGGTGAGCTGGCGGGCCTCGGGATCGGCATGGCGCACGGTGAAGGTGCGCACGGTCGGCCGGTGATGCGGCGGCAGGCCCGACAAGCTCGCCAAGTGCAGCGGTAGCGGAAGATTCGTCACATCGACATCGGGGTGGATGAAGACGAACTTGACGTAGGAGTCGGTGAAATCGCTCGGGGTGAAGGTGTCGAAACCTCCGCCACCGAGAACCACCCGCACCATGTGCGGCGCGAAGCGCGTGGTGCTGACGACCTGGAAAGTGTGCAGTGGCCGTTCCGCCACGTAACACCTCCTGCTAGTACCCAAATCTGTTGATAGGAATATACGTAGCGCGTCTGGCGGCTGACCGCCGAGAACTGGACGATCCTCCCCCTGCCGATGTAGCCGCCCACACGATCGACTAACCGTCCGCCACCTGGGCTCTCGGCGCCAGCCGCCACCTCCCGTCCTGACGCTGCACCAGGCCGCAGATCTCCAGTGAGGCCAGTGGCCCCAGCACGCTGTGAGCAGGGAGACCCGCCGCGACGGCAATCTGGTCCGGGGTGCGGGCGCCCCGGCCGGGCAACGCTTCGAAAACCTGACGCTGAACCTCCGTGAGGTTGTCCAGCAGGTGTTCCGGCCTGGGTAGATCGGGGGCCAGTTCGCCGACGCGGCCGACGATCTCGAGCACCTCCGCCGGGCGGGTGACCAGTTCAGCACCCGAGCGGAGCAGCGCATGACAGCCCGCCGAGGCCCCCGAGGTGACCGGGCCGGGAACCGCGGCGACCACCCTGCCCAGAGCCCGCGCCCAGGCCGCGGTGCTCGCCGCTCCACTGCGCATCGCCGCCTCGACGACCACCGTGGCCGAGGACAGCGCCGCCACCAGCCGGTTGCGGGTGAGGAAGCGGTGCCGGGCGGGACGTACCCCCGGGGGATACTCACTGACCAGCAGACCGCTTCCGGCGATGCGGTGCAGCAACGCCGAGTGACCTGCCGGGTAGAGCACGTCGATTCCGCCGGCCAGCACCGCCGCGGTCGAGCCTTCGGCGGCCAACGCAGCTCGGTGCGCCGCACCGTCGATACCGTACGCACCGCCGGAGACCACCGCGACGTCCCGCTCGACCAGCCCGGCAGACAGCTCCGCGGCGACGTGCGCACCGTAGGCGGTGGCGGCCCGGGTGCCGACGATGGCTGCCGACCGGTCGGCGAGCTCGTCGAGACGCAGCGGCCCGACCGCCCACAACACCAACGGGGCACGCCCCTGCGGCCTGTCCCGAACCTGCACTCCGCCGAATGCGGCGAACGCTACAACCGGCCACTCATCATCCATGGGGGTGACAAGACGTCCCTTTCGACTGTGCAGCAGTTCGAGATCTGCTGCAGCGCAGTCGATCTCGCGACGCGCCTCGGTACGGACCGCGACTTCCTCGCTAACGGCCCCACGGCGGATGCGCTCGGCGGCCTCCTCCGGGCCGACCCGACGAACCAGTGCGGCCACCTCGGCGCACGGAGCCTCGGCCACCCGGGACAGGTAGGCCCACGCAAGTGCCGTTTGTCGCCCGCTCACGCGATCAGCTCCGTCTGTCGAAAGCTGAGAGCGGTCAGGACATCGTCGGCATCCGGCGAGGTGCGCCCGGCGAGGTCAGCCAGGGTCCAGGCCATTCGCATCGCGCGGTGAACACCGCGAATACTGAGCAGACCTCGGTCCAGCGAGGTCCGTAGCGGCGCCATCGCCGAGTCTGCGAGTCGGAAGTGTCGGCGCATCACCGCTCCGGTCACCTCGGCGTTGGTGGCGAACCCGTGCGGCCGCCATCGCTCGGCAGCGGCCGCGCGGGCGGCGGCCACCCGGCCCCGCACCAGCGCGCTGCTCTCGGCGGCATCCGCCGCGAACGCTCCAGCGCGTACGGTGTGCATCTGCACACGCAGATCGACCCGGTCGAGCAGCGGACCGGACAGCTTGCCCAGGTAGCGGCGGCGCTGCGCCGGTGAGCAGATGCAATCGCGGGCGTCTGCGGGCGCGCACGGACAGGGATTGGCCGCCATCACCAGTTGGAAGCGCGCCGGAAACCGTGCCACCCCGTCACGGCGTGCAATCCGGATCTCACCGTCCTCCAGTGGTGTGCGTAACGCTTCGAGCACGCTGACCCGAACCTCAGCGCATTCGTCGAGGAACAACACCCCCCGATGGGCCTTACTCACCGCGCCGGGACGGGCGAGCCCCGAACCGCCGCCCACCATTGCAGCCACGCTCGACGAGTGATGCGGGGCGATGATTGGCGGCCTGGTGATCAGCGGAGTACGCGCAGAGAGCAGACCCGCCACCGAATGGATGGCCGTCACCTCCAGGGCCTCGCCCTCGGTCAGATCGGGGAGCAGATCCGGAAGTCTTTGTGCCAGCATCGTTTTCCCCACCCCGGGCGGTCCGGTGAGCATCAGATGATGTGCCCCTGCCGCCGCCACCTCGACGGCGAAGCGGGCCTGCGTCTGGCCCATCACGTCGGCAAGGTCGGCGTTGGGCTCCCACCTCGGCACGGCAACGGTCACCCGTTGCTCCAGTCCGCTACCGCTGTCCAACCATCGCTGCAGATCGCGAAGCCCGTGCACACCGTGAACTGCGATCCCGTCCACCAGACTGGCCTCCGGGAGATTGCCGACCGGAACCACCACCGCGGGCCAGCCCTGGCGCTTGGCGGCCAGCACCGCCGGCAGCACCCCGTGCACCGGCCTGATCCGACCGTCGAGGGCAAGTTCGCCCAGCAGGATGGTCTTGTCCAACCGATACCAGGGCCGTTTGAGACTCGCCGAGAGCACCGACGCAGCCAGTGCGACGTCATAAAGGGAACCCGCCTTGGGAAGTGTCGCCGGAGACAACGCCAGCGTCAGCCGCGACATCGGCCAACTGTTACCGGTGTTGGTGATGGCCGCCCGTACCCGGTCCCGGGACTCCTGCACCGCGGCGTCGGGAAGCCCGACGAGGTGCACGCCCGGCAGCCCTGAGGTGATGTCGGCCTCAATCTCGACGATGTCGCCGTCCAGGCCCCGAACTGCGACCGAGAACGCCCGTCCGAGCGCCATCAGCGGACGCCGCGCAGATGGGTCACCTCGGGGTCGCGGCGACGGCCCAGACGCACCCCGACTACGTCGATGCGAACCTCCCGCCACCGTGTGCCCTGACCGGCAAGCCACAAACCGGCCAGTCGGCGAATCCGGCGCACCTTGGCCGGGGTCACCGCCTCGGGCAGTCCGCCGAATCCGTCACCGGTGCGGGTCTTGACCTCGACGAACACCACGGTGGATGTCCCCTCGACCGCGATCACGTCAAGTTCGCCGTACCGGCAGCGCCAGTTGCGCTGCAGGACGCGCATCCCGAGCGCGAGCAGATGCTCGACGGCGACCTGCTCGCCCAACGCGCCGAGTTCAGTGCGGGTCAGCCGCTCCGATGAGGTCATGGCCACAGCGTGGCCGCCGACGCAGACAACCGCGGCGCGGGCCGCAGCGACAGGCCGAAGCTATCCCCACACCGTCATTGCTGCACAGGCGTCATTCGGGCAGCCGCAGCTCCGGCTTCTCCACCTCTTCGATGTTGACGTCCTTGAAGGTGATCACTCGGACCTGTTTGACGAATCGCGCCGGCCGGTACATGTCCCACACCCACGCGTCGGCCAACCGCAGTTCGAAGTACACCTCACCGTCGGTGTTGCGGGGCACCAACTCGACGCTGTTGGCCAGGTAGAACCGGCGTTCGGTCTCGACCACATAGCTGAACTGGCCGACGATGTCCTTGTACTCCCGGTATAGGGACAGCTCCATCTCGGTTTCGTATTTCTCGAGATCCTCGGCACTCATCGGCTCAGCTGTCCTTCTGTCCCGGTCGTATCAAACGACGTGTTCTCATCTTGTCCCACAGCGAAGCCGGCCACCAGTTCGGTCCGGCCTGCGCGGGCCACCCGGCGGACGTTGATGAACGACTGACGGTGCTGGCTGCAGGGGCCGTTGCGGACCAGCGCCGCGCCGTGCGCGGCGGTGCTGTAACCCTTGTGATCCGCGAATCCGTAGCCGGGGTGCACTTCGTCGAGCTCCACCATCAACCGGTCGCGACTGACTTTGGCCAGCACGCTGGCCGCGGCGATGCAGGCAGCTGCCGCGTCGCCGCCGACTACCGGCAGCGAGGGAACCGACAGGCCCGGCACCCGGAATCCGTCGGAGAGGACGTAGCCCGGGCGCACCGGCAGCCCGGCCACCGCGCGGCGCATACCCTCGATGTTCGCCGCATGCACGCCCCGGCGATCCACTTCCCCCACCGGGATGAACACCACGTGGTAGGCCAGCGCGTACCGCTTGATCAGCGGAAAGAGTTCCTCGCGGGCTTTGGCGGTGAGCCTCTTGGAATCGTCCAGTGCCGCCAGGCTCTCCATTCGGTTGGGCCCGAGAACGCACGCCGCTACCACCAAGGGGCCTGCGCAGGCACCACGACCGACCTCGTCGACACCAGCGACCGGTCCTAGGCCGCCACGGTAGAGCGCAGACTCCAAGGTTCGCAGCCCCGACGAGCGCCGGATGACCGTGCGCGGAGGCCACGTCATCGCCGGCACGTTCACCCCTGCTGCGGATCGACCGACGACACCCCGCCCCAACGCGACGGCGGCCAAGCGATGAACCGAGCCTTGCCGATCACATTGTCCACCGGAACGGTGCCCGCCATCGGGTCACCGGTGCACAGGATGCCCTTTTGCGCCTCGGCCGGGGTGCTCGCGCAACGCGCGCGGGAGTCCGCCGAATGGGTTCGGTTGTCGCCCATCATCCACAGTCGTCCCTCCGGCACCTTCACCGGGCCGAACTCATTGCCCAGGCAGGGATAGACCTTCGGGTCGGCCATCATCGTCGTCGGGTCGAGATACGGTTCGTTCAGCGCCTTACCGTCCACGGTCAGGCCCGTGTCGGCCCGGCATTCCACCGTCTGGCCGCCGACAGCGATGATCCGCTTCACCAAGTCGTTCTGGTCGGGCGGCACGAAACCGATGAAGGACAACGCGTTCTGCACCCAACGGATCGCGGTGTTATCGGAGCGAATGGACTTGTAGCCGATGTTCCAGTTCGGCGGACCCTTGAATACGACGACGTCGCCCGGTTCCGGGTCGACGAACCGGTAGGAAACCTTGTCGACCATAATCCGGTCACCGACGCAGCCCGGGCAGCCGTGCAGGGTCGGTTCCATCGACTCCGAGGGAATCAGGTACGGACGCGCGACAAAGGTCAGCATCACGTAGTAGAGGACGACCGCGATCGCAACGAGCGTTGCGCCCTCACGGAGCGCCGATTTCTTGGTGCCGCCCTTCTTCCGGCGGTCCTCGACCTGGTCCTGGGCGTCTGCAGCCGGGTCGGACGGATCTGGTTTGGCGGTCACGGGATCAGCGTAGAGCCCGAATCAGGCGAACTCGTGTCGAAGCTCAGCGCTTCACCCAAGCCCATGTCGAAGCTCAGCGCTTCACCCAAGCCCATGTCGAAGCTCAGCGCTTCTCTTTGATCTTCGCCTTCTTGCCGCGAAGCTCGCGCAGGTAGTAGAGCTTCGCCCGGCGCACCGCGCCGCGGGTCAACAGTTCGATGTGGTCGATATTGGGCGAGTGCACCGGGAAGGTGCGCTCCACGCCCACGCCGTAGCTCTCCTTGCGGACGGTGAAGGTCTCCCGGACACCACCGCCGGAACGGCGCAACACCACACCCTTGAATACCTGGATGCGCTGCTTGTTGCCCTCAATGACCTTGACATGCACGTTGACGGTGTCCCCAGGACCGAAGGCGGGGAGATCGTCGCGCAGCGACGCCTGGTCGACGAAGTCCAGCGTATTCATCCGAAGACACTTCCTTGCGGTTGGCGCTGCGGTCAGATGCGGGCACGGTGGCCTGACATCGCCGAGCGTTATGGTCAGATGTGTCGCGGCAGGCGGAAACTACCGGCCCGCGCAGGCAACTCCCCTATTGTGCCAGACCGCTTGCGAGCCGCGAAATCGCGGTGCGCCGAAAACAACCACCCGCCACGGCGTGCGCGGGGATTGTGTGGGACTCCGCTTCGGCGGATAGCCTTATCGAACGCCTTTGCACACCGCACCGCCGAGTCGAGGCAAGCCGAGGAGGGAAAGTGCGACGCCGTTCGTCGTTGCTTCTCGTCGGTGGCGTGGCCGCGTTGACGGTGGCGCTACTGGGCGCGTCGTCGACCCAGCTCCGGGCAGGTCTGCAGGCATCGCCGACGCAGCAGGTGTCGTTGCTGGCAGCGAGACCGAAAGCCCCCCCACAGGCTCCGCCCACCCCGATCGGGCCGGTGGGCCTGGACGTCATGGCGGATCGCGCCGTGCTGAAGGGCCAGGAAAGCGGAGCCGATATCAGCATTTCGGTGCTGGACCGGCAGACCGGTCAGTTGGTCACCCGGGGTGATGCGAGCCCGTTCCCGACCGCGTCGGTATCGAAGCTGTTCATCGCCGATGACCTGCTGATGGAACTCGCGCAGACCAACGGTGCGCTCAGCGTCGAGGACAGTCGCCGCTTGGACACCATGCTGCGGGCCTCGGACGATTTCGCCGCCGGCGAATTCTGGGAGCGCGGCGGGGGTAACGCGGTGATCACCCGCATCACCGAACGCTACGGACTTCGCGAGACCACACCGCCCTACGACGGTAACTGGTGGAACACCATGAGCACGACCGCCGACCTGGTTCGGTACTACGACAAGCTGATCGACGGCTCGGGCGGACTCCCTGCGCAACAGGCCAACACCATCCTGTCCGACCTGGCGGCATCGGCCCCGGTCGGCATCGACGGCTACCCACAACGATTCGGGATTCCCGACGGTCTCTTCGCCGAACCGGTGGCGGTCAAGCAGGGGTGGATGTGCTGTTGGAACGGACCAAACCAGGTGCACCTGTCCACCGGCGTGGCCGGGACGGACCGGCGATTCGCCATTGCCATCGCCTCGATGCAACCGGTGGACGAAGCCACCGCTCGGGACACCATCACCGAGGTGCTCAAGACCATGTTCCCGGGCGGCCGCATCTGACCCGTCAGTCCCCCGGCAGCAGTTCCGGGCGACGTTCCCGGGTGCGCAGCAGTGCCTGCTCACGACGCCAGGATGCGACTCGACCGTGATCGCCGGAGAGCAGCACATCCGGGACGGCCAGTCCCCGCCAGACCGGTGGACGGGTGTAGCTGGGCCCCTCCAGGAGTCCGGCGTTCTCCGACGAGTGTGAATCGTCGATGTGGGACAACGGGTTTCCCATCACCCCCGGCAGCAGTCGCACTACCGCTTCGATCATCACCAGGGCAGCCACCTCACCCCCGGCCAGCACATAGTCGCCGATCGACACCTCAACCACCCGCATCCGGGTGGCGGCGTCATCGACAACCCGTTGGTCGATCCCCTCGTAACGGCCGCAGGCGAAAACCAGATGATCCTCACCGGCCCACTCCCGGGCGACGGACTGGGTGAACAGCCGGCCAGCCGGGGTGGGAACAACCAGCAACGTCTCGCCAGTGGTCACCTCGTCGAGGGCCTCGCCCCACACCGGGGCCTTCATCACCATTCCGGGTCCGCCGCCATAGGGCGCATCATCGACGGAATGGTGCACGTCGCGGGTCCAGCGGCGCAGGTCGTGGACATCGACGGAGATGATCCCGGCGTCGATTGCCTTGCCCGGCAACGACTGCCGCACCGGATCGAGGTAACCGGGAAAGATCGTGATGACGTCGATACGCATCAGGAGCCCAGATCCAGCAGGCCCTCCGGCGGATCGATCACCACCACTCCTCCCTCCGGGTCCTCTGCCAGCGATACCGAGGTCACAATGGCACTGACGAACGGCACCAGAATCTCCGCGCCGGACTCGGCCCGCACGGACAGCAGTTCTCCGCCCGGGGTGTGCAGCACCTCGGCGACCACGCCCACTGCGAGGCCGTCCACCGTGCGCACCC
>JAUPLT010000017.1 GCA_030836785.1 Actinomycetota bacterium | reverse complement strand
TGGATCGACCACTTCGAGTGCGGCGTCAGGTACCGCACCGTCAGCCCGATTCCGTCCTTCTGGTCACCGACCTCCGGCTCGCCGAACAACCGCGCCATGTCCAACGGCGGCCGGTATGTGGGCATCTGCTCCCCGAGTTCCTCCAGCCAGTCGTGGTCGACGTAGAAGTGCATCCGGCCGGTAAGCGTATGGATAGGCTTGAGCTCCTCGATGTTCACAGTGAACGGCGCATAACGGCGTCCACCGGTTTCGCTGCCCGACCACTCCGGACTGGTGAACACCGGCACCGGGCGGGCCTGCGTATCGGCATAGGTGATGCGGCGTTCCTCGCTGCCCTCGGCCAGATGCACCAGGGGCCGCCCGGTGCGCTTCTCCAGTTCCCGGAAGCCCTCGACGGCCAGACGACCGTTCGACGTGCCCGACAGTGCCAGGATCACGTCGGCCATCCGCTCGGCCGAGGTGATCGCCGGTCGGCCCTGGGCCGGGCCGGAATCCATCACGCCGAACTTGGCGGCCAGCTCCTCGACTTCCTGCGCCGGGTGGGTGGTGACGCCCTTGGTGGTGACACCCAGATTGTCGACGAGCGGCCCCAGCGTCGTCCACTTCTCGGCGATGGCGGCGTAGTCGCGCTCCACCACCGCCAGCGGACCCATCGTCTTGCCCGGCACCGGCACCTCTCCAGCGATCCGCCAATCATGTTGAGTACCCGAGGGGTACGCCATGGCGCCCGGGGTGTCGTGCTGCAGGGTGCCGAGTACGACGTCGGTGCGGGTGCCCAGGTGTTTGGCGGCCAGCGTGCTGAACGCGCGGGCGATGGCGCCGAACGCCTCGTAGTCCGACCGGGTTTCCCACGGCGGGTCGATGGCCGGACTGAACGCATGCACATACGGATGCATGTCGGTGCTCGACAGGTCGGCCTTCTCGTACCAGGTCGCCGCGGGCAGCACCACATCCGAGAGCAGTGTCGTCGACGTCATTCGGAAGTCGATCGACATCAGCAGGTCGAGCTTGCCCTCCGGAACGTCGTCGGGCCACGCGACATCGTTGGGCCGCAGCGCCTCCGGGGTGAGCCCCGCCTGCACGTTCGAGGTGGTGCCCAGCAGATGGCGCAGGAAGTATTCGTTGCCCTTGCTCGACGAGCCAAGCAGGTTGGCCCGCCATACGTCGAGCACTCGCGGCCAGTTCGCCGGGTTGTCGGGGTCGGTGACGGCGAGCTTGAGCTGGCCTGACGCCAATTGTTCGGCGACGTAGGCGGGGATCTCCTTGCCGGCCTCCCGGGCCTCGTCGGCGACATCGAGGCTGGATCGGTCGAATTGGGGGTAGAACGGCGTCCAGCCCATCGCCACCGCGGAGGCCAGCACGTCCATCGTGTGCTTGCCGTCGAACCGGCCGCGGCCCAACGGGCTTGCCAGCGCGTCGGCCCGGTAACCGTCGTAGCACCACTGGTCGGTGTGCGCATACCAATAGGAGGTGCCGGCCATCTGGCGAGGAGGTCGAGTCCAGTCGGTGGCCATCGCCATCGTCGCCCACCCGGTGACCGGCCGGCACTTTTCCTGGCCGACGTAATGCGCCCAGCCGCCGCCGTTTCGCCCCATCGACCCAGTGAGTAGCAGCAGTGCCAGCACGGCGCGGTAGGTGGCGTCGCCGTGAAACCACTGACAGATCCCGGCGCCCATGATGATCATCGACCGGCCGCCGGACTCCTCGGCGTTGCGGGCGAACTCCTTGGCGACCCGGATCGCCTGTGCCGCAGACACTCCGGTGATCGGCTCCTGCCAGGCAGGCGTGTACGGCTGACTGACGTCGTCGTAGCCGGTGGGCCAGTCACCGGGCAGCCCTGGCCGCGCCACCCCGTATTGCGCCAGCATCAAGTCGAACACCGTGCACACCACGTGCTCGCCCACCCGCCGCACGGGCACCCCTCGCGCGAGAGTCTCGCCATGCCCGTCGACGGTGTCGAAGCGCGGCAGCTGGATCAGCGCGGTCTCGGCGTGTTCTCCGTGTTGCGGCGCGACCGTCAGCGCCGGAACCAGGTCGCCCAGGTCGAGATTCCACTTGCCGATGCCGTCGTCGCCGTAGCGGAATCCCAGCGACCCGCGCGGCACGACCACAGTGTCGGTGGCGCCGTCGAGCAGCACCGGCTTGAACGCTGCATTCTCGACCTCATGCCCGAGATCTGCTGCCGTGAGGTTCTTGCCCGGCACCAGGGCGCCGTCGCGCTCCTCGAGCTTGACCAGGAACGGCAGGTCGGTGAAGCGACGCACGTAATCGACGAAGAACGGGACCCGTTGACGCACAAAGCACTCCGAGAGGATCACGTGGCCCATCGCCATCGCCAATGCACCGTCGGTGCCCGCCGCGCACGGCATCCACTCGTCGGCGAACTTGGTGTTGTCCGCATAGTCGGGGCTAACGGACACCACCTTGGTGCCCCGGTAGCGCACCTCGGCCATCCAGTGCGCATCAGGAGTGCGGGTGACCGGGACGTTCGAGCCCCACATCATCAGATACGACGCGTCCCACCAGTCCCCGGACTCCGGCACATCGGTCTGATCACCGAACACCTGCGGCGAGGCCACCGGCAGGTCGGCATACCAGTCGTAGAACGACGTCATCGCCCCGCCGATCAGCTCGACGAACCGGGACCCGGCCGCATGGCTGACCATCGACATCGCCGGTATGGGCGAGAAGCCCGCGACGCGGTCCGGGCCGTACTCCTTGATCGTGTGCACGTGGGCGGCGGCGATCATCTCCGTCGCCTCGGCCCACGTCACCCGCACCAGCCCGCCCTTGCCGCGAGCACGGTGGTACCGGCTTCGGCGCTCGGGATCGGCCTGGATGTCGGCCCACGCCAGCACCGGGTCGCCGAGGCGCAACTTGGCTTCGCGATACATCTCGACCAGAACGCCGCGCGCGTACGGATATCGCACCCTCGTGGGCGAATAGGTGTACCAGGAGAACGCCGCACCGCGCGGGCAACCGCGTGGCTCGTACTCGGGCCGGTCAGGACCGACCGAGGGATAGTCGGTCTCCTGGGTCTCCCAGGTGATGATGCCGTCCTTGACGTAGACCTTCCACGAACACGACCCCGTGCAATTGACCCCATGGGTGGAGCGCACCACCTTGTCGTGGCTCCACCGGTCGCGGTAGAACACGTCGCCCTGCCGGCCGCCGCGGCGGGTAACCGTGCGCAGGTCGTCGGAGAACTCGCCGGGGGTGAAGAAACGGCCGCTACGTTCGAGCAGTTCCTCGATCGGCCCGCCGGTGCGCGGTGTCCTCGTCACGTCGCAATGCCCTTCGTTTGAGTGGCCGGTTCGTGTGCGTGCAGCCGAAACGCGGTGTAGCCGAGAGCGACCAGCGCAGTGGCCACCAGAAGAAGCAGCCCGACCGTGTAGTTGTTGCCCACGGGGTCGTACGTCGCACCCATCACCAGCGGCGGGAAGTAGCCGCCGAGCCCGCCCGCCGCGGCGACGATGCCGGTGATCGACCCCACGGACTGGGCCGGTGCGCGCCGGGCCACCCACGCGAACACGCCGCCAGTGCCAATGCCCAGGAAGATCGCCAGCGTGATGAACGTCGCCGCCGACCACACATCCGGCGGCGGCTGGAACACGGCGACGAACGCCATCACCGCCGTACCCGCGAACGACGCCAACACGACGTACTTGGGTGCGATCCGGTCGGCTAGCGCGCCGCCGACCGGCCGGGCCAATACGGCGGCCAGCGCGAAACCGGCGGTGCGCGCGCCCGCATCAATCGCGGAGAACCCGTAGATCGTCTTGATGTAGGTGGGCAGGTAGTTGGCGAACGCCACGAATCCACCGAAGACCACCGCGTACAGGAACGCCATCTCCCAGGTAACCGGCAGCTTGGCCGCAGCAACCAGCTTCGGCACCACACGACCGGTGTTCGGGCTGAAACTGGGAGAGTTACGCATCACGAAAATGCACGCCACCGCAGTGAGCGCGAGCGCGACCGCGATGATGACGTGAGTATTAAAGAGGCCGAACCAGCGCACGAACCGCGGCGTGAAGAACGCAGACAACGCAGTGCCCACCATCCCCATGCCGAACACGCCCGTCGCAAAGCCGCGCCGCGACGCCTCGAACCAACTATTCGCGAACGGGATACCGACCGCGAAGATCGTTCCAGCGACGCCCAGGAAGAAGCCACACACCAGCAACAGCGGATACGAGCCCGCCGTGCCTGCCGCCCCAACCGCGAGCACCGGGGCGATCGAGGCGACGGACACGGCGATGAACATCGTCCGGCCGCCGAACCGGTCGGTGAGCGACCCGACGACGATCCGACCGAGTGACCCGACCAGAATCGGCGTCGCGACAAGCATGGAGGCCTCGGCGCTGCTCAACGACAAGTCGCCGGCATAGGTGGTGGACAGTGGGCCGATCATGTTCCATGCCCAGAAGTTGATTGCCGAGACCCAGGTGGCCAGCGCCAGGTTCACATTTCTCCTGGCGCCGGTGTGCGGCGTGCTCGCCGTGTTCACCTCCACCAGAGAACCACGTGGTGAGCGGGAGATGAGCAGTTCGGCCAAAATTGTGGCACCCAACACTGCACGGCGACGTAGTGCTACC
>JAUPLT010000247.1 GCA_030836785.1 Actinomycetota bacterium | reverse complement strand
CCAGGCACCCGCCGGTGGCGCTCTGCTCGCCGATGCTGTGGGCGGTGGCCAGGTTGATCCCCGTCTCCATCTCATCGGACAGCCGCAACACGGTGGGGCCGGTGCCGGTCTGGATCACCGCACGGAACGCGTCGGCGCCGGTGGCGAAATCCGGGAAGGACCAGGCTTCGTAGCGCACGCACTCCGGCACCGGATGCACCCGCAGGCGAACCCGGGTGATGACGCCGAAGGTGCCTTCGGAACCGGCGAATAGTTCACGAAGATCGGGTCCGGCAGCCGAGGCGGGAGCGCGGCCGACGTCGATGACGCCGGCGGGGGTGATCACCCGCATGCCGCGGACCATGTCGTTGAACCGGCCGTAGCCGGCCGAGTCCTGCCCGGAGGACCGGGTGGCGGCGTAGCCGCCGATGCTCGCGAACCGGAAGCTCTGTGGGAAGTGGCCGATAGAGAAGCCGCGTTCACCGAGCAGTCGCTCGGCCTCCGGGCCGGACAGGCCGGCACCCAGTTCGGCCTCACCGGAGACCTCGTCGAGCCAGTGCAGGGCATCGAGGCGGCGCAGGTCGAGGCTGATCACGGCGTCGAACTCGCCGCGGATCGGGTCCAGACCGCCGACGACGCTGGTGCCGCCGCCGAACGGGACCACGGCGATGCGCTTCTGCGAGCAGTAGTCGAGCACGCCGGCCACGTCGTCGTCGTTCCCGGGGAGGACGACAGCATCGGGAGCATCCTGATCGATCTGCCTGCGGCGCAACAAGTCCGGGGTGGACTTGCCGCCGGCGCGCAGCAGTCGGTCGTGGTCGCCGGTGCGAACGTACTGATCGCCGACCACAGCGGCCAACCCGTCGCGGTCGGCGGCGGCGAGGGTGGACGGCCGCAGTCGCACATCGTCGATACCTGGGGGACTCGCATCCTCGCCGGACACTCCGAGTGCCCCTTCGAGCAGCGATCGGATGGCCGGGGACAGCGGTTTGGCCAGGGCCGGGTCGCCCCAGGCGTTCCAGGCCATCGGGGGTAAAAGGTCGGTGTGAGCGTCAGCCATGGGTTACAGTATTACAGATGTTGTCAATCAGTAACGTCGATTCGGCCGATGTCGGGGAACGCATCCTCGATGCGGCGGCGAGTTGCGTTCGTGACTTCGGGGTGGATCGGGTGACACTCGCCGAGATCGCCCGCCGGGCAGGGGTCAGCCGACCCACGGTGTACCGGCGCTGGCCGGACACCCGGACCATCCTGGCCTCGCTGCTGACCGACCGGGTTCTCGGCGCCTGGAATGACGCGCCCGCCGCCGCACCGGTACCCGGCCACGCACGAGAGGCGTTGGTGCGGCGCGTCGTCGATGCCGTGCGCCGGGTCCGGGCGGACGACCTGATTCTCACCGTGCTGCGGGCCGCGCCCGAGCTTGCGATGGTCTACATCGCCGATCGCCTCGGTACCAGCCAGCAGGCGTTGATCGACGTGCTTGCCGAAGAGTTGCGGAATGCGCAACGCGACAAGAGCGTTCGCTGCGGCGACCCGCGCCGGATAGCGGCCATGGTGCTGCTGATCACGCAGTCCGTCGTGCAGTCGGGGCAGATCGTCGCGCCGATTCTGGACGCCGCCGAACTGGATGTCGAACTGTCCCATGCCTTGAACGCATACCTCGCCGGGAGCCCGAATGACTGAACTGACCGCACTCAACGCCGCGCGGCGCAGCGCCGACCTCGCCGCACTGGCGGACACCGCCGCCGTCGACGTGGTCGTCATCGGCGCCGGGATCACCGGCGCCGGAATTGCTTTGGACGCGGCCAGCCGCGGCCTCTCCGTGGTGCTGGTGGACAAACACGATCTGGCCTTCGGCACCAGCCGGTGGAGTTCGAAGCTGGTGCACGGCGGGTTGCGTTATCTCGCCACCGGCAACGTCGGGATCGCGCGGCGCAGTGCTGTCGAGCGGGGCATCCTGATGACCCGGACGGCACCGCACCTGGTCAGTGCGATGGCGCAACTGGTGCCGCTGCTGCCGTCGATGAGCCGCGGTCAGCGTGCGCTGGTGCGGGTGGGGTTTCAGGCGGGCGACGTGCTGCGGCTGCTGGCCGGCACCAAGTCCACGGTGCTGCCGCGGCCACGGCGGATCGGCGCGCAGGAGGCGATCGCGATGGCGCCGACGGTCCGCCGTGAGGGTCTCGACGGCGCACTGCTGGCCTTCGACGGCCAATTGATCGATGACGCCCGGCTGGTGGTGGCCGTCGCGCGCACCGCGGCCCGGCACGGTGCCCGGGTGCTCACCCGGGTCGGCGCGTCCGAGGCGACCGGCACCTCGGTGCGGCTGACCGACGAGCTGACCGGGGAGTCCCTCGATCTGCGAGCCCGCGCGGTGATCAATGCGAGCGGGGTGTGGGCCGCCGAGGTGGACTCGTCGATCAAACTGCGGCCCAGTCGCGGTACCCATCTGGTCTTCGATGCCGCCGCATTCGGCAATCCGACTGCCGCCCTGACGATTCCGATTCCGGGGGAGACCAACCGGTTCGTGTTCGCGATGCCTGAGCAATTGGGCCGGGTCTACCTGGGATTGACCGACGAGGAGGCGCCGGGCCCGATTCCCGACGTGCCGGAACCGACGCCCGCCGAGGTGAACTTCCTGCTCGACACCGTCAACACCGCACTGCAGACGGCGCTGACCACCGCCGACGTCTCCGGAGCCTATGCGGGATTGCGGCCGTTGATCGACAGCGGCGGCGGTGAGACCGCGGACCTGTCCCGGGATCACGCCGTGCTGGAGAACGATTCCGGACTGTTCAGCATCGTCGGCGGAAAGCTCACCGAGTACCGGTTGATGGCCGAGGACGTTCTGGATCGGGCGGTCTCTGCTCGTGGACTGCAGCCCGGGCCGTGCCGGACGAAGGATCTTCCGTTGGTTGGCGCCCCCGGCAAAGGCGCTGCGGCACCGGGCTTCTCGGGACGGTTGCCCGCATCGCTGGTGGCCCGGTACGGCTCCGAGGCCCCAGCCGTGCTGGCGTCGGCGCAGTGCGCCCGACCGGATGAACCGGTGGCCGAAGGTATCGACGTCACACGGGCGGAGTTCGAGTTCGCCGTCACCCACGAGGGTGCCCTCGACGCCGGCGACATCCTGGACCGGCGCACCCGGATCGGCCTGGTGGCCGCCGACCGTGAACGGTCGCTGGACGCGGCGCAGGAAGCGCTCGCTTAGCCCGATCCCGGCGAGCAGACGCAAACTCGCACCGGCGCGCGGGATTTCGTGCGAGTTTGTGTCTGCTCGCGGCCCGAAATGCTGCCTACAGCGGGATGTTCTTGTGCCGACCGCGGCGCATCGGCGCCTCAGCCAGTGCCCGGGTGAGCTTGCTGCGGGTGTGCGCGGGGTCGATCTTCTCGTCCACCACACCGAGTTCGATGGCGCTGTCCACCCCGCCGGCGATCCGCTCGTGCTCGGCGGCCAGTTGTTCGTGCAGGGCCTCCCGCTCATGCTCGGGGGTCGCGGCCAGTTTCTTCTTGTGCAGGATTCCCACCGCGGCCTTCGCGCCCATCACGGCGACCTCGGCGTCCGGCCAGGCGAACACCTTCGTCGCACCGAGGGATCGGGAGTTCATCGCGATGTAGGCCCCGCCGTAGATCTTTCGGGTCACCAGCGTCACCCGAGGTACCGAGCATTCGCCGAAGGCGTGCAAAAGTTTCGCGCCGCGGCGCACCACACCGCCCCACTCCTGGTCCACCCCGGGCAGGTAGCCCGGCACGTCGACGATCACCACCAGGGGGATGCCGAACGCGTTGCACAGTCGCACGAACCGGGCCGCCTTCTCGGCGCTCTCGGAGTTCAGGCAGCCGCCGAGGCGCAGCGGATTGTTGGCCAGCACGCCCACGGTGCGCCCGGACAGCCGGCCCAGGCCGACCACCATGGACGGGGCCCACTTGGACTGGAACTCCTCGAACGGGCTGTCGGCGTCCAGCAGTGCCTCGACCAGCGGATGAACGTCGTAGGCCCGGCGCGGCGACTCGGGCAGCAGGGCATGCAGGTCGACGTCACCGGCCTCGGCCTTGGCGCGGTCGAAATGGCCCTGCTGGCAGAAGTATCCGACCAGGCGGCGGCCGCGGGCGTAGGCGTCGAGTTCGTCGGACGCGACGATGTGACACACCCCGGACTTGCGGTGGTGGGTGTCGGGCCCGCCGAGGGACTCCATGTCGACGTCCTCACCGGTGACGCTGCGCACCACGTCGGGCCCGGTGACGAACACCCGTCCCTCCGGAGCCATGATCACGACGTCGGTGAGGGCGGGGCCGTAGGCGGCGCCGCCGGCGGCGAATCCGACGACCACCGAAATCTGCGGGATATGCCCGGAGGCGCGGATCATCGCCTCGAATACCAGGCCCACGGCATGCAGTGCCCGAACACCCTCGGCCAGGCGGGCTCCACCGGAGTGCCAGATGCCGACGATCGGGGTGTGCTCCTCGATGGCCAGGTCGTAGGCGTTGACGATGTGCTCACAGCCTTCTACGCCCATCGCCCCGCCCATCACCGTGCCGTCGGTGCAGAACGCGATGGTGCGCAGACCGTTGACGGTGCCGGCGGCGGCGAGCACGCCGGAACGATCACGCTCGTGCAGCAGTTCGACGCTGTCGTCGTCGAAGAAGGTGCGCAGCCGCAGCAGGGGGTCGCGGGGGTCGAGGGTCTCGCCGACCGCTTCCGGAGCCATGATCGTCATTCGTCTTCCTCCTGGTCAGACTTCTCTAGTGTCAGACTTCTCTAGTAACGCCCGAACGCGATCGCGACGTTGTGGCCGCCGAAACCGAATGAGTTGTTCACCGCGTAGCGGTAGTCGCCCGTGCGTGGTTCGCCGGCCACCACGTCCAGGTCGATCTCCGGGTCGAGATTCGTGAGATTCAGCGTCGGGGGGATGACACTGTCGCGCAGGGCCAGCACGGTCAGGATGGACTCGACCGCGCCGACCGCGCCGACCGAGTGGCCCAGTGCCGACTTGGGCGCGTACACCGCCGGTCGGTGAGAGCCCATCGCGTTGTTGATCGCCTTGCCCTCGGCCACGTCACCGACCTGGGTGCCGGTGGCGTGAGCGTTGATGTGGTCGATGTCGGTGGGTGTGAGCCCGGCCAACTCGACCGCCCGGCTGATGGCGTGACCGGCCCGCGCGCCGTTGGGATCGGGAGCCACCAGGTGATGACCGTCGGAGGTGACCGCGGCACCCATGATCCGGCCGAGGATGTTAGCGCCGCGTGCCTTGGCGTGCTCCTCGGTCTCGATCACCATCAGGGCGCCGGCCTCGCCGAACACGAAACCGTTGCGATCCCGGTCGAAAGGCCGGCAGGCGCCGGCCGGGTCATCGTTGGTGTTGGACAACACGATTCGCATCTGGGCGAAACCGGCGATGGGCACCGCTTCGATCTTGGTCTCGACCCCGCCGCACACCGCGATGTCAGCCTCGCCGTACACGATATTGCGCCAGGCGTTGGCGATCGCCTCCGAACCCGACGCACACGCCGCGACCGGGGTGCACACCCCGGCTTTGGCCTGGAGTTCGAGCCCGACCACCGCGGCCGGTCCGTTGGGCATGTACATCTGGACGACTAGCGGCGACACCGCCCGCAGGCCCTTGGCCCGCATCGCGTCGTAGGCGAAGACCAACTCCTCCGACGACCCCATACCGGTGCCGATGGACACCATGAGCCGACGGGTGTCGACCTCGGGGGACCCGGCGTTCTGCCATACCCGCCGGCCGACGACCGTCGACATCTTCTGCAGGTATGACAGGCGCCGTAGTTCCACCCGGGACAACTCGGAGTCGAAATCCTCCAACAGGTGCCCGCCGATCCGGACCGGCAGGTTGTACTCCTCGACGAACGGATCCTCGAGCGTGCGGATGCCGCTCTGACCGTCGAGAAGCTTCTTCCATGTGCCTTCAGCATCAACCGCCAACGCGGTCGTCATCGCCACTCCGGTGACGACCACGTCGGGGAGACCGTTGCCCGTTGTCAGCGGTGCCATTGGTGCCGGACTTGCCTTTCTCGGTGCTCTACCTCTTGGTGCTCTACCGCTTGGTGCTGTACCTCAGTAGCGTCCGAACGCGAGGGCCACGTTGTGGCCACCGAATCCGAACGAGTTGTTGATGGCGTACTTGTAGTCGCCGTAACGGGGTTCGCCCGCAACGACGTCCAGGTCGATCTCGGGATCGGGTGTCTCGTAGTTGAGCGTCGGCGGGATCACCCCGTCGCGCAACGCGAGCACCGTGAGGATCGACTCCAGCGCGCCGACGGCACCGATCGAGTGGCCCAGCGCCGACTTCGGCGCGTAGACCGCGGCCTTGTCGACACCGGCGACCCGAAGCGCGTTGGCCTCGGCGGTGTCGCCGATCGGAGTGGCGGTCGCATGGGCGTTGACGTGGTCGATGTCCTTGGCGGTCAAGCCGGCCAGTTCCATCGCCCGGGTCATCGCCCGCCCGGCCCGCAGACCGTCCGGAGCCGGGGCCACCATGTGGAAGGCGTCGGAGGTGATTCCGGCGCCCAGCAACCGGGCCAACGGCTTGGCGCCGCGGGCTTTGGCGTGCTCCTCGGTTTCGATGATCATCATCGCGCCGGCCTCGCCGAAGACGAACCCGTCGCGATCCTTGTCGAAGGGCCGTGACGCGCCCGCCGGATCGTCGTTGCGGGTGGACATCGCGCGCATCATCGAGAAGGTTGCGATCGGCAACGCCTCGATCATGCCCTCGACGCCGCCACAGACGGCGAAATCGGCGTCACCCATGACGATCTGACGCCAGGCGTGGGCGATGGCCTCCGAGCCCGATGAGCAGGCCGACACCGGGGTGATGACCCCGGCACGGGCCCCGAGATCCAGCCCCACGACCGCCGCGGCGCCGTTGGGCATGATCATCTGAACGGCCAGCGGCGACACCTTGCGGGGGCCGCCCTCGTTCATCAGGTCGTAGGTCTCGACGATCTTCTCGCCGCCGCCCAGCCCGGTGCCGATCACGACGGCGAACCGGTCCGGGTCGACCTCCGGCGATCCGGCGGCGTCCCACATCCGGCGGCCGAGGAACTTCGACATGCGCTGGACGTAGGACATCCGTCGCATGTCGAGACGGCCCATGTGGTCGTCGATCGGGTCGACGAGGTGTCCGCCGATCTTGACCGGAAGGTCCCACTTCTCGACGAATTCGTCCTCGAGGGTCCGAATGCCGCTCTCGCCGGCGAGCAGGCCCTTCCAGGTGGAGTCGACGTCGGCCCCGAGCGCCGTGGTGGCCTCGACAGCGGTCACCACGACGTTCGGGAACCCACCGTTGGCGGTGGAAGGCCCGGAATAGGACGGGGCAGACATCGTCACTTCTCCGAAGAGAACTTCTCGCGCAGAGCGGCGGCGGCCTCGGGGTTCTCCTCTTCCAGCTTCTGGATGTAGGCGACCACGTCACCGACGGTGCGCAGGCCGGCGAGGTCCTCGTCGGGGATCTTCACGCCGTACTTGTCCTCGGTCTGCACCGCGATCTCCACCATCGACAGGGAGTCGATGTCCAGATCGTCGACGAAGGACTTCTCCGCGGTGACCTCGGACGGCTCGATGCCGGTGACCTCTTCGATGATCTCGGCGAGACCGGCGATGATTTCTTCTTGACTGGCGGCCACAGTGTGGCTCCCTTCCATTTGTTACTTCCCTGAGTTGCGGTTGTGCCACTCGGGTGAAACACGGACGTGCTTCGGGTGTT
>JAUPLT010000246.1 GCA_030836785.1 Actinomycetota bacterium | reverse complement strand
GGCTTTCTTTTTCACACTCAGGTTTTTCGCAGTTTCACGGCGGCCGCGGTGGGGCGTAGGGGCCCCGCGGCCGCACCGGCAGCCCTCAAGCTGGTCAAGGGCAGGGGCGCGGGCCTAGACAGTGGTGGCCGGCCCGTCAACGAGCCACCGAAGTTTCATCGCGGCGCCCCGGACGTCCCGGACTGGCTGAGTGCCGCGGCCCGCGAGGAGTGGGATCGCATCGTTCCCGGCCTTGACGACCTGGAGCTGCTGAAGGCCGAGGATTTCGCAGCGCTGGTCGAGCATTGCGAGACGTGGGCGACTTACCTTGCCGCGCTGGAGGTTGTTCGCGCGGACGGGATCGTGTTGACGAACCCGGAGAACGGACGCAGGTACAAGAATCCGGCGCTGTCGGCGGCGGAGGCAGCCGCCCAGCAGCTTCGCGCGTCGTGCCGCGAGTTCGGGCTGACTCCGTCATCGGAGCAGAACATCGGCAAGCCCATGAGGGGCAGCGGTGACGGCGCGGAAGCCGACCCGTTCGGCGCGCCCGCGTCGTAGCGCCCGCTGGGCGAGGGCCGACGTTGAGGCGCTGAAGCTTTCCCCTGAGGTCGCCTGGTATCTGGAGTCGCGCGGGTATCACCCGCCGACGTGCCCGCCGCTGATCAAGACCCCGGAGCCGTCGGCGGTGCGGGGTGCGGTGTTCGATCCGGATCGGGCGGATCGGGTGGTGGCTGCGTTTCGCCGGCTGCGACACACCAAGGGCCGCTTCGCCGGTCAGGTTTTCGATCCGGACTGCTGGCAGGTCGCCTACTACCTGGCACCGGTGTTCGGATGGGTGGCCAAGTCGAAGGACACCGGCGATTATGCGCGGATCGTCACGACGGCGTGGATCGAGCTTCCCAGGAAGAACGGGAAGACCACGCTTGCGTCGGGGACGGGGATCTATCTGACCGGCGCCGATGGCGAGCCTGGGGCGCAGGTGGTGTGCGCGGCGACGAACAAGGATCAGGCGCGGTTCGCGTTCGACCCGATGAAGCAGATTGTTCGCGGATCCCCGGACCTGGCGAAGCACTTCGACCCGTTCCAGTCGAAGATCATTCACAAGGCGTCGGGTTCGGTGTTCGAGCCGGTGGCCAATGTTGGCGACGCCCAGCATGGTCGTGATCTGCACGGCGGGATCGTCGACGAGGTGCACCTGCACAAGTCCAACGACCTGATCGAGGCGATCGAGACGGGCACGGGTTCGCGTGTACAGCCGCTGATCCTGTTCATCACCACTGCTGACGCCGGTAGGCGGCACACGCCGTACGACGAGAAGCGCAGCAGGATCGAGAAGTTGGCGCGCGGGGCGCTGAAGGATCCGACGACGTACGGCGTGGTGTTCGCGGCGAGTGCTGATGATGATCCGTTCGTCGAGGCGACGTGGAAGAAGGCGAACCCCGGGTATGGGATCTCTCCGACGAAGCGGTTCATGGCGTCGGCGGCGGCGAAGGCCAAGGATTCGCCGGCGGAGTTGGCCAGTTTCCAGCGCCTGCATCTCGGGTTGCGGACCAAGCAGCAGTTCCGGTACGTCGACCTGGGCGCGTGGGACGGCAACGCCAGCATCGTGGACGCCTCGCGGCTGAAGGGCCGGGAGTGCTTCGGCGGCCTGGACCTTGGCAGCACGAGCGACCTGACGGCGTTGTGCTGGGTGTTCCCCGAGGGGGATGCGTTTGATGTGCTGCTGCGGTGCTGGTCCCCTGAGGATTCGATCGCAGCACTCGATGAGCGGACAGCGCGCGCGGCGTCGAACTGGGTTGCGCAGGGATGGTTGACCACGACCCCGGGGAACGTGACCGACTACGACTTCATCGAGGCGCAGATCGGCCGGGATCGGGACGAGTTCCTGGTGCAGGAGATCGCCTACGACCGATGGAATGCCCAGCAGCTGGTGAACAACCTGGTGTCGGCGGGCGCTCCGATGGTGACGATGGGTCAGGGGTTCGCGTCAATGTCGGCGCCGACGAAGGACTTCCAGCGCCTGGTGCTCACCGGCAGCCCGAAGCATCCGATCATCCGTCACGGCGGCAATCCGTTGTTGCGGTGGATGGTGGACAACCTCGCGGTGGTGATGGACCCGGCGGGGAACGTGAAGCCGGACAAGGCGAACGCCGGGGACAAGATCGACGGTGTGGTCGCCCTGATCATGGCGTTGGCCCGCGCACTGTCGGCGCGTGAGGCCGTTGGTGTGAGCGCCTACGAGGACGAAGGGCTGATGATCGTATGACGCGGAGAGCTTCTCGCTGATGGGGCTTCGACGGCACCCCGGCCTGAACCGCAAGGTGCTGGTCTCGCTGTATTCCGGGTCGGCGGTGTCCGGTGTACTGACGTCGTCGACGTCGGCATACCTGATCCTTCGGGGCTGCGTGGTGCATGAGGCCGGCGTTGAGCCGGTGAGCGCTGACGGCGAGGTCGTGGTGGAACGGGCGAACGTCGACTACGTGCAGATCGTCGGCGGCCCTTAGATGGGGTTCGTGCAGTCGGCTGGGGCGGTGCAGAGCCTGTCCCGGCCGAGTATCCCCGTCGCGCGGCGGATCGACCTGTCGCCGTGGGTGGTGATGGACTACTTCGAGATCTGGCGCAGGCAGCCGTCGGTGCGTCGCACGGTGTCATTCCTGGGCCGCAACATCGCCCAGCTGGGTCTGCACCTGTTCGAGCGCAAGGGTGACACAGATCGGCAACGGTTGACCGATCACCCGCTGGCCCGGTTGCTGACCCAGCCGAACAGGTTTACGACGCGGTACCGGTTCTTCAACTCACTGGTGTGCGACTTCGCGATCTACGACTGCGCGTACTGGTGGAAGGCCAAAGGGGTCGATGGAGGCCACCAGCTGTTGCACCTACCGGCCCCGCTGGTCACGCCGAAGGGTGACAACTGGCTGACGCCCGAGGTGTTCGAGGTAGTGGGCGCCAAGGGTCGCAAGCTCATCCCCGCCGCGGAGGTGTTGTACTTCCGCGGCTACGGCGGCGCGGCGGATGCCGGGGTGTCTCCGCTGGAGTCGCTGCGGCAGGTGCTGCGCGAGGACTGGACCGCTTCGGAGATGCGCGACCAGGTGATGCGCAACGGCGCCCGACATTCGGGGTATCTCACCCGGCCGAATGATGCGCCGAAGTGGTCCGACGGCGCGCGCGAGCGTTTCAAGCTGGAGTGGCAGACCCGCTACGCGGGCTCAGCAGCGGCCGACGCCGGCGGCACGCCGCTACTCGAGGACGGGATGACGTTCACCGCGGCATCCCAGACCGCCAAGGAACTGCAGTACATCGAGGGCCGAAAGCTCACCGACGAAGAAGTGGCCCGCTCGTACTTCATCCCGCCGCCGATGATCGGGATCCTGGATCATGCGACGTTCTCGAACATCACCGAGCAGCACAAGATGCTCTACCAGGACACCCTCGGCCCGTGGCTGTCGATGATCCAGGACGAGGTTGCGCTGCAACTGATCCCGGACTTCGAGCCGGTACACCCGGACCGGTTCTACGTCGAGTTCAACATCCGCGAGAAGCTGACCGGCTCGTTCGAGGAACGCGCCGGGGTGATGCAGCAGGCGATCGGCGGGCCGTGGCTGACGATCAACGAGGGCCGCGCGATGGACAACCGGCCGCCGATAGACGGCGGCGATGAGTTGATCCGGCCGCTGAACGTGACGCAGAACGGCGACCAGGACCCGATCCAGGCCGAGGAGCAACCTGCGGTCGGGATGACCCCAACCGGCGGCGGCAAGCCCGACCCGGAAGACGATGCCGAGCAGGAGGATTGATGCTCACCAAGAACCACGCGATCGAGCTGGTCTCGTTCAAGGCCGGGCCCGACGACGGACTGGAGGACGGCCAGTTCATCGCCTACGCGTCGGTCTTCGGGAATAAGGACAGCTATGGCGACGTCGTGCTGCCGGGCGCGTTCGCGAAGGACCTTGCACGGTGGGAGAAGTCGGGCAATCCGATCCCGCTGCTGTTCGGTCACAACATGAGCGACCCCGACTACAACATCGGGCATGTCGTCAAGGCCGAGGAGGACTCCGTCGGGCTGAAGGTCACCGGGCAGCTCGACCTGGAGAACCCGAAGGCCCGGCAGGTCTACCGGATGCTCAAGGGCCGGCGCATCAATCAGATGAGCTTCGCCTACGACGAGATCGAGTCCGGCCCGGCGACCCGTGACGGCGATGACGTCTGGGAGTTGCGGGAACTCAAGCTCTACGAGGTTTCAGTGGTGACACTCGGCGTGAACAGCGAAACCGAGATCCTCGCCGTGAAGTCGATCCCCACCGTGGTGCAGCGTGCGCTGCACGACATCAAGGCTGGCCGTGTGCTTTCGGCCAAGAACGAGGGCGAACTCCGCGGGGCGCATGAGGCCATCGGCCGCGTCCTATCCGCTCTCGAAAGCACATCCGACGAGGAGAAGGCCAGCGACAGCGGACCGTCTCGCCAAGCGCCGGCCGGGGATGCCCAGCCGGGTCAGCCGCGCGAGGCCATCGGCAAGTCGTCCGTCAACCCCTTGGCGTTGCTGAACGCGATCGACGCATCACTTGATGTCGAGTTCGTCTAACCATCCAACAACTCCGAAGGAGACGCGCACATGAGCGCACGATTGGCCGCCCTCAAGGAACGGGCGAATCACGAAAGCAAGACCGCCCGCGAGGTCGCGGAGAAGGCCCACAACGAGGGCCGCGAGATGACCGCCGACGAGGCCGCCGACTACAAGAAGTCGATGGACGCCCTCAGTGACATCCTGGCGGCAGTCAAGTCCGTCAAGGCCGATGAGGCCGTGCTGGACCAGGCCAAGGCGTTCGGTGACGAGGTCGGCGGGCTGCCCGCCGAGCAGGACCTGAAGGCCCGGGTTAAGAGCCTCGGCTTGACGGTGGTGGAATCGCCGGAGTTCAAGGCGGTGCTCAAGCCGTTCCAGCGAGCCGATGGCGGGATCTCGATCCCCAAGGGCACCCACATCAACTCCGACCCGATCAAGGTCAAGTCGCTGTTCACTGGCGCATCCTCGACCTCGGGCGGTGCGTTCGTCGTCAACGAACGTACCGACATCGTCGAGATGCTGGGCCGCAAGCCCCTGACGATCCGGTCGCTGTGCTCGAATCGGCGCACGAGCTCCGACACTGTCGAGTACGTGGCCCAGACCAGTCACACCAACGCCGCGGCCGTGGTCGCTGAGGCCACCAGTTCCGCAGCCCCGACCGCACCGGAGGGTGCATCCGGAGGGGCTTTGGTCCAGGCCGCCGGCGGCGGCTACAAGCCCGAAGGGGCGTGGGCGTTCGAGGTCCGCACCGCGGTGGTTAAGACCATCGCCGAGTGGGTTCCGGCCACCAAGCGGGCCCTGGCCGACGTGTCGCAGCTCGAAGGGCTCATCAACGACGAGCTGCGCCTGGACATCGAGGAGGCCGAAGAGGGTCAGATCCTCAACGGCAACGGCTCCGGCGAGAACTTCACCGGCATCAACTCGACCAGCAGCGTGCAGACCCAGGCGTGGTCGACCGACCTGTTCGAGACCGTCCGCAAGGCCATCACCAAGGCCCGCACGGTGGGCCGCGTCAATCCGAACGCGATCGTGCTGAACCCGGCCGACGCGGAGAAGATCGACCTGGCCAAGGATGGCGAGAACCGCTACTACTACGGGGGACCCCAGGCGATCGTGGGCCGCACCCTGTGGGGCGTTCCGGTGGTCGAGTCCGAGTCGCAGGGCGCTGGCAACGGCCTGTTGGGCGACTTCTCCAAGGCGGTGATCTGGGACCGCGAGGAGACCACGGTCACCATGACTGACTCTCACGAGGACTACTTCGTGCGGAACATGGTCGCGGTCCTGGCCGAGGAGCGCCTGGCGTTCGCGGTGACGCGCCCGACGGCGTTCGTGAAGGTCGCTACCACCAGCGGATAAGCGCGGTGGCGTTGATCGGTGTGGTGGGCGGCGACGATGCGTGGCCGCCCGCCACCACATCCCAGGAGGGACCAGCTGTGAAGAACTACGACTTGGTGATCAACGGCGTCGAGACGACGCTTCAGCTGTCCGATGCCGACGCCCGGGCGCGCGGCCTAACCCCGGCCGCAGAAGAGGTGCCGACCAAGCAGGCTCCCGCACCGGCGAACAAGGCCCGCAAGCCTGCCACCAAGCGCGCGGAGGCCGCCGCGGCGGCGTTCCGCAAGGGCACCGACTAGATGACCCTTGACGTCCTGGCGGTCGAGGCCTTCACCGAGGGCCGACTCAACCGCGACGACGCCGAGACGCAGCGCCAGCTCGACGCCGCGCTCGCAGCCGCCCGCGGCTACTGCGGCTGGCACGTCACCCCGGTTGTTACTGGGGCGCAGGTGACCGCCGACGGCCCCGGCGGTGCACTGCTGGCACTGCCGACCCTGGCGCTGTCGGCGGTCACCGCGGTAACCGAGGACGGTGTCGAGTTGGACGTCGACACCCTGGAGTGGTCCCTGCGCGGACTGGTGCGCAAGCCCTACGGCCAGCTGTGGACTACCCGCTTCTCCGGCGTCACAGCGACGATCACCCACGGGTACGCCTCAGTGCCGGACTTCGAGTCGGCGGTGCTGTCGGCCATCGAGCGGGGTACGTTCGCCGCCGGCGGGGGCGAGACCCCTCGGGTGATCGGGCCGTTCCAGTACGGCTCGGCCACTTCTGCCGGAGCGCTGTTCACAGATCCCGAGCGGGCCGTGCTCGACCGCTACGCACTGGAACGGATGCCGTGACCGAGACGGTCACCGTCACCCCGGCCGCCGGCATCGACTCCGACGGCAACCCCGCCAACTCCGGAGATCCGGTCGTTCTGACGCCACTGGAGGTGGCGCCCGGGAACCTGCTCGTTCGTCACGGCGTCGGCGGCGACCTGACCGGTGTGGAGTTCACCGTCTACCTGCCGTTGCGGGTCCGCTTCGAAGGGGCGTGGACCTCCACCGAGGACCTGGTGCGCACCGGCGACGACATCCTGGTCCGCGGGAAGCGGTGCACCGCCTTGGTGTCGGTGTGGCGCACCCAGCACGGCGGCCGCGGTGGTGTCGCGGTGCTCGCGCGTTCCGCCACAGGCAAGGCCGCCTGATGGCGGGCAAGGTGCGCCTGAACAAGAAGACGATCGGGCGCATCCTCAAGACTGCCGACGGCGGGAAACGCGCTGTCGCGCAGAAGATCCTGGCCAACATCGAAGACCCCGACGCCCGCATTGAGGTGTACACCACCGATCGTGAGGTGGTGGGCATCATGGTGCCCGCCGACAGGCAGGCCCGTGACGGTGTGGCCACCAGGGCGGCCAGCGCAGTCGGAATCAGCCCGGGGAAGCCGTAAGTGCCGCAGCCTGATCCGGCGGCCGCTATCAAGGCCGCGATCGAGCAGGTGTGGGACACCGACCACGCCGAGTGGGCGGTCACCCTGCACGTAGACGACGACTATCGCCCCGTGGCTGGTTCGCCGGTGCTGCTGGTCGCCGACGATGGCGGCACCACGGTGCACGGCGGGGCGTGGCTGGTCCGCAAGGACATGCTGCGCATCGTCATCCGGTTGACCGTGTTCGCCGCTGGGCGCGGCGAGGCCCGCGAGGTCCTCGACGCCGCCGTCGACGACCTGGTCGCGAACCGGCCCGCGGGTATCCGCATTGAGAACGTCCCCGCCGCGCTGGAGACGCGCGACCGGGAGACTGGCGCCTTCCTGGCGTCGATCACGATGCCGGTCATCGTGAGACCCCTCTAACCGCAACAACTCTCACAGAGGAGACCCTCATGGCTGGTGACGCCAGCAATATCCGTTCCTGGGAGACCGGCGACGTGTACATCTTCGACCCGGACGTGACGTTCGCCGGGGCGACGCACATCCCGGCCGACATCGACGCCGCCCTGCACGCCGCGTGGCTGCCCGCCGGGCTGATGCTGGGCACCCCCGGTGTCAGCATGGCCCGTCAGGTCGAACGCACCGACGTGAACTCCTGGCAGCAGGGCCGCGTCAAGGAGAAGGTCAAGAACCCCAAGACCGACATCACCTTCACCCTGCTCGAGGACAACGACGTGACCGCCGATCTGGTCGACGCGACGAAGGTCCCCGGCGTCAAGCGGCGTTACGTCGCCTGCGTGTTCGTCGACGAGGACGGCTACGTCAAGCGGTTCATCTCCAAGGCGAAGGTCGGCCTGTTCGTGTCGAACGACAACCACCAGCAGGACATCGAGGGCCGCGAGGTCACCGGGTCGCTGGAGCCGGTGGCCGGCGAGTACTGGACCCTGCAAGAGGGTGTGCCCGCCTGATGGCCCGCAAGCTGACGCTCATCGAGTTCACGAATGCCACCGCGACCCGCTGGCCCGGATCGCGGTTGCTGGTGGATGACATGTCGGCGGTGTCGCTGGTCGACAAGAAGAAGGTCGCCATCCGAGTCGACGAGGGTGCCGCCGAGGTGGCTGCTGTCGAGTCGGAGCCGCGCAAGCCCCGCCGTGCCAAGGCCGACGAGCCCGACCAGGCCGCGGCCGAGCCCGACGGCGAGTAGCCCCGCCCGCGCGGAGGCACTCGGGGAGGGTGCCGTCACCGCGAGCTTCGCAGGCCGCGGCTGGCGGGTCCCTCTCGATGTCGACGCCTGGCCCTTGGACGCGA
>JAUPLT010000245.1 GCA_030836785.1 Actinomycetota bacterium | reverse complement strand
GCGTCGCCTTACCCGACGCCGCGTGAGTCACCACCGCAACATCCGACACGCCAGTGGCACCCGTCGCGCCGGTCGCACCGGAGGCACCGGCGCCGCCCGTACCGCCCGACGCGCCGGAGGCTCCGGACGCGCCCGTGGCCCCGGTGGCGCCGACCAAACCCGAGGCGCCAGTGGCACCCGTCGCGCCGGTCGCACCGGAGGCACCCACGGGGCCGCGGGTGATGCCGGGCGCCGGCTGGCCGGGCACCCGGCCCACCGTGATGAGGTTCACGACCGCCCCATCGACGGTCGGGGCCTGGAACTCGAAGCTGTTGATCTTCCCGGGCTTGCCGCCGAAGATCACGTTGCTGAACGTCACCCGGTAGAACAGCGGGCCATCCAGCTCCAGTAGAGGGGTGTCACAGAGGATCATGATCGGCTGATACGGATAGCCGTGCGTCGATCCCTCGTCGGGATCCACCCGAAGCTTGACTATCCCGTCGGTGTCGATGCGGCCCACGATCGGCACCGGGATGAACCCCTTGGGCCGGGGCGATGCGCCGGTGGCCAGGATGACGTCACCGGACTGCAGGATCGGCGTCAGGGTGACCGTCGCCGAGATCGAACCCTGCTGCGGCTTGGCATCACTGTCGGAGGCCGGGTCGGCGACGATCGGCACATAGTCGCCGATCGCGAAGGCGTAGGCGGGATCGGTCATAGTACCTCCAGTGTCACTAGGCGGCGGGTGGGATGAGGGTGGTCGACCAGCCGGCCGCGGACGGGGCGGTCGGTGTGGGTGGCAGAACGGATCCGGACGTCGCGTACTGGGCGGCCAAGCCGGTCAGGTACTTGAGTGCGGTCTGGTACATGGTGTCGCCAACCGCTTTGCGGTAGGTGTGACCACCGATGACGGTGGTGGTCTCGTTGTAGCTGCCGTCAGAGTTAGGCGGCGGCATGAAGGCGTACGCCATGTGCCCGTTGCCGCCGACGTGGAAGTAGTTGTCGTCGGCGTCGAGGAAGTAGTTGAGCTGCTTCCCGACAGCATCTTCGCCGAACATCGCCTCGTTGGCGGCGTCGAGCTTCGGGCCCAGCCCGGCCAGGAACGAGAACACGCCGCCGCGGCCAACCATGAGCAGATCGTCGGATGCTTCGGAGAAGTACACACCCTTGGTGGAGTCGCCCACCGACGAGAAGATGTCGTCAGGCGCGGTGAACTCGACCCAGTAGCCCTCGCAGTCGGTGAGGCGCGGGAACGCCGCGGCCGTCGTGGGGAACACGCCGTGCCCGCCGGAGTTGGAGCCGTCGACATCCCACGAACCCGACCAGGTGCCACCCACCTCGCCCCGGTGATTGACGGCCCTGCGGGGATTGCCGAAGAAGCAGCCGCCCAGGAACTGGTCACGGTACGGCTCAAACCATCCGGTGCTACCCGGCTTGAGCCCGTGAGCCCACGCTTCTGAGCACACCCCGGCTCCCTGCGAGTAGCCCACGAGGCAAAACGGCTGCCCCGGTGTGAGTCTCAGCATCAGCTTCTTGAGCTCGTTGATGCCGGTGTCGATGGACACGTTCCCCGGAGCCAGCGAGGCCGAGTAGGCGACCTTCTTGGCGTCGAAGATCGCCGGGTCCAGCATCCACGGGAACGGGTCGTTGGGCGGGGTGAGATCCCATGTCGCGTTTCGGCCGTCGATCCCGGCCACCGTTACCTGGCGTCCAGACTCGCCGTTCACCAGCAGCGGCCCCTCGCTGGGCATCTCGATCAGGATGCCGCCGAGGTTGAACAGATATGAGGTGCCCTGGCAGTGGAATACCGCGATCCGATCGTCGGCCACGACTATGGCTCCGGGGTCAGGTCGTCCCAGCCCTCGACATCCTCGTCGGTGGCGTTGCGCGCGCCGGCCGCCGAGGTGGCCACGTTCCATCGCATCTGCGGGTGGTCATGGATGGTGCGGATCGCGACCTGGTTGGTTTCGGGCTCGTGCTTGAGATGGCCCGCCGGGTAGGTCACTGCTGCACCTCGCGGATGCAGTCCCAGCCCAGCGTAGGAACCATGTCATTCCACTGCTGGCCGTCCGGTGCGGTGACCCGCCACATGTGGATGCCGTCCACGCTGACCCGGTGCGCGACGTTGCCCGTCTCCGGGCACATCCTCACTGTCCCGATCGGATCGCCCTGCCGCACAGCGTTCCACGCTTCGATGACCTGTTGCACCTGGGCGTCGGTCAGGTCGGGGATCTGACTGGACACCGTCGATACCACGGTCTCGGTGACCGGAATCGGATCTGTTTCTTCCATGCTCTCTCCTATGCGGCGGCGGGCTGGACGGGCTTGGTGTTGCCGAGGAACGCCATCGAGAAGTAGGACTCGATCTCCGGGCCGGCCAGGTCGCCGTCGGTGTTCGAGATGTAACCGGCCTGCACGTACTCGTTCTTGCCGATGTAGACGGGCATCGAGATGACCGAGGTGTGCCGCGATCCGACGCCGACGGCAGTCGCTGTACCGATCGTCACGCTGAAGTTCCACTGCTGCTGCGCGATGGCGTACACGGTCCCGTTGACGATGAGTGCGGCGGCGAAGTTCCGGTCGGTGTTGGAGGTCATGACACGACGCAGCGACAGGGTTACCAGGTACCAACCCGCAACGCTCGCCGTGACTTTGTTGTTGGTGTTGTCCCAGGTGAGGTCGCTTGATATGCGGCTCGGCGTCGCCCCGAAGTAGCTGTTGGGGATGACCCCACCGCCGGTATTGGTGGTGTACGCCTGGGCGGTGGTGCCCGCCCTGCCGATGTGGAATCCGGATCCGAGGGTCGCCGACGGGGTGTTGTCGTAGAAGGTGAACGCCGCCGCCTCGGCGGGCAACGCCTGCCTGGTGGACCCTCCCGCGGTGTAGGTGCGGGCGTCGTCTCCGAGCCCCGTGCCCTTGTGGGCTTTCGGTGCGGAGCCGTCGGAGACGTTGATGACGACCCGGCCGTCCTGCCACACCTTGAAGCGGTCCTCTTCCCCGACCGCGCCGCACTGCAGCTTGTAGGTGCCGCCCTGGTAGAAGATGAAGTCGCCGCCCGAGACGTTCCATTCGTTGACGCCGATGCGAGTGTGCGTGCCCGAGGAGACCTTCCACAGCTCGGCTTTGAACGCGGTGAACTTCGCGTACACGGCGGTGGTGCCGGTGGAGTTGGAGCGCCCGAAGATGTAGTTCGCGGCGCCGTTGCTGTTCACGTTCGTCGCGAACACCACCGAGATCATCTGGTAGTAGGTGTTGGTGACGGTCTTGTGGATCGAGATGGTCTGGCGGTTATCGGCCGCTGACGCGATCCACTTCGCGCGGCCTGCCGATGTACCCAGGGTGCCGGTGCCGGTTGGCGATCCGAGGCTGGCGTTGGTGTTGTCCCACGATCCACTCGGCAGGGTTGAGGCGTTCGACAGCGTCGAGAAGTCCACCGCCACAGCCACGCCGGAGAAGTCACCGCTGGCCGTCTTGCTGACCAGGTCGGCAACTGCCGCCTTGGCTTTGGCGACCGACTCCTGGGTGTAGAAAGCGGCGTTGTACACGTCGGCGGCGGTGTAGTCCTCGGTCGATTCACCGCGCAGGCCGCGCCAGATGTTGTTGATGATGGTCTGCATGTCGGTGGACTTGCCGCGAGTGATGTTCGGGATGAACCCGAGGTTCGCCTGCGTGCCGACCGTGCCAGGGTCGCCGAACATGTTGAGCCGCAGGTCTTGCCCTTTGGACTCCTCGGTGTTGAACAGGCCGCGGAACCCCGACGCCGCCCCGAACAGGTCTTCCCATGTCTTGTTCGTGGTCGGTGATCCCAGCGGGTTCGTCAGGCCGCGGTGCAGCTCGTTCCACGCGGCGACCAGCTTGTCGACCAGCGTCTGCTGCAGCCCGCCTTCTTTGGTGAGTGACAGGTTGTCGAACCAGACGCTCGATCCGGCGGTGCCCGAGTTGCCGTTCACGCCGAGCTTGACGATCAGCGACGTCACTCCAGCCGGGACGACATAGGGGGCGACATCGCCCGCGGTGCCGGTCAGGTCAACCCACGAGGTGGAGGACCCGCGCGAGGCGAAGACCTTCTCGGTTTGCGCTGTCATCCCGATGTACGGGATCACCGATAGCACGATCGACGACCCGTTGCCGTCGTAGCCGGAGGTCTTCACCCGTGCCGACACCCGGACGCGGTCCCCCGTGCCGACCCGGATCGCCTGGGTCGAGTACAGCCAGCGGGGGTTGCCCGCCCCTGCTGTGGTGAGCTTCGCGCAGCCCTTCCGGATCGCGGCGTCCGGGTCGCCGACCGTGGGATCCCACTCCCACCCGTCGCCGCCGTTGATCGTCGCCGCGTTGCGGAACTCGCCCTGCGACAACAGGTTCGGGCTTGCATCGCTGATGTGGGCCACCGGCACGAGCCCGAGCAGGGCCTCGCCGATCTGGCCGAAGATGTTCTCCGCCGGCAGCGGGGACTTCTTGTCGAGTAGGCCCCTGGCCCACACGCCCAGCTGGGACAAGTCCAGGGCCGCGCCTTCGCCGGGCGTCATGCCGGTGAGGGCGCCCACCAGTGGGCCGATCAGCGGGATGGAACGCAGCCACCCCAGCAGTCCGTCCGGGCCGAGGATGGCTGAAACGAAGTCCACCAGTTGCGACAGGCCGGTGAAGCTGCCGATCAGACCGATGATGCGCTCGGCCTCGTTGTAGATCGCACGGATCGCGTCGGCGATCGACGCTCCCGCCTCGCCGGCGAGCGCCTCGATGGTGCGGATCCATCCGGCGACAGCGGTTCCGCCCCAGAAGTATTCGATCACCCGCTGCACGAACGTCCCGAAGTCGGAGAACATGTCGTGCACGACACTGACGCCCCAGCCCAGCCAGGACTCGATCACGCCGAGCAACCAGTTACCGAGGTCCTGGGCGAGTGTGATGAACGCACCGATGGCGGTCATCAGCCCCGGGATGGGGTCACCCCAGTCAATGCCGGCCAGGGTGGTCGCCCACGCGGTCAGCGCTGCCACCAGCGCGGTGATCCCGAAGCTTGCGGCGATGCCCTCTAGGTCGATGCCGGTCAGGTTCTGGAACACCCCGAGCAGCCAATGAGTGAGGCCGCGCAGCAGGCTGCCAATGGCGCGCAGCGCATCCCAGAGCGCGGTGAGGCTCAACCAGTTGATCGCCGCCCACGCGTCCTCGAAGTCGTGCCACAGACCCTTGAGGGTGTCGATGTCGAGGAAGCTGGGAAGCTCGATGCCGGTCAAGTTCCGCAGGACGGTGAGGAACCAGTCCCACAGATTCCAGGCCAGGTCGACCAGCGCCATCCACGCGGCGTGGATGGCGGTCAGCGGGCTAGCCCAGCTGATCGACCCCCACGTGGTGAAGAAGTCGGTCCAGTGGCCGCGCAGGGCGTCCAGGGCCAGGAAGCCGGGCAGGCTGATTCCCAGGATGTTGTCGACCAACTGGCCGAGCCACCCGGTGATGTCCCAGCCGAAGTCGACCAGCAGCATCCACCCCGGGTGCATAGCGGTCAGCGGGTTGCCCCAGTCCAGCGCCGTCCAGCCGTTGGCGAACGTCTCCCACGCCCCCTGCAGGACGTCGAAGGCCAGCAGCGCCAACAGATCCGCGACGAACTGGCCGTACTCCGAGAGATCCAGGCGGGTGAAGTGCTGGAAC
Organism: Actinomycetota bacterium; assembly: GCA_030836785.1. Lineage (GTDB taxonomy): Bacteria > Actinomycetota > Actinomycetes > Mycobacteriales > Mycobacteriaceae > Mycobacterium. Next base: position 9,373 of record JAUPLT010000245.1, on the reverse strand, counting down.
AGTGTCAGCGCCCACCGGCCGATATCGGCGAGCAGTTCACCGGCGGCGGCGATCACCGTCCGCACCGCCTCCGGGCTGGCCCAGTTGATGTCGGCGAACTGCCCTACGAACTCGGCGAACGCCTCATCGAGCTGGTCCAATCCCAGGAAGTCCCGGAATACCTGCCCGAGGATGCCGGCGGCCTCGGTGGCACCGGACCCGATGATCCCCTCGGGGTCGTTGAAGTCGGTGCCGGAGCGCAGCGGATTCTTGTCGACATCGGGGATGCCGCGGTCGAACGCTCTAGGCATGGCTAGCCGGTCACCGGGCAGACGTCCAGGCGCAGCTGCGCGTCGGTCTTGGTGAACTGCCAGCTGCCGCTGCCGCCCACCTTGTGCACGAACACGAACACCGTGTAGCCGACCCCGGCATCACAGCGCCCGGCCGCAGAGTCCGGGCTCAGCGACCGGTTCGGGTCCCCGGTGTCGGAGAAGTGCGGCATGATGTGCGCGACCGTGATCGAGTCCAGCAGGGCCACCGACGGGTCGTAAGGGCCGAGCCCGCACAGCGGTGAGCTTTCCCCGGTGCCCGCGGTCGCGGTCGGCCCGATCCGCACCTCCACCTCGCACTGGGCCGAGGACAGCAGCCCGGAGCGAGCCAGGCGCGCATGGCCGAGCACGTCGGGAATCCAGTCCCAGTCCTGCGCGGCGATGTTCAGCGACCCGATCAGGAACCGCGGCTCGGCGCCGGTGTGGTCGGTGAAGTTGTTGTGCGGGATCGTGTACTTCTTGGGCACGAAGAACGTCGGGCTGCCCGGACCCCACTTGTCATTGTCGAGCTTGACCAGGAAGTCCCCGGCCGCCGACGGTGTGGTGTCGTCATAGTCGGATGCGGTTTCGATCGCCGCCGACGGACCCTCGGGGCCGGGCACGGCCGGGATCTTGATGTGGAAGTTCGGCGATGACGTTGTGCCACTCTCGATCACGTCGATCGGCCCGTACACCGAACCCTCGGGCTCGATCATCTCCGCGGTCACAGTGATGTCGGGGGTCACGCCGGGAGGGCCTGGGATCGACCCCTGGACCACGACGTACTCGTTGGCGGCGTGGGAGTAGACGTGCCATTCGCCGTCGATGTACCAGGCGCGGGCGTCGTCGGATTCGTCCAGTGTCAGCAGTGAGGGAAGGTCGCCGACCTCGGACACCGGGGATCCCCACTCGGGCCGGATGATCGGCGAGGGCTGCCCCGGCTCGCCCTGCGGCCCGACGAGGGCGTCGAGGGTGAGCACACCCTCGGAGCCGACCAGGGTGAGGGTGCCCTCAATGCGGCGCGGGTCGCCCTGCTGGCGCGGCATCGCGAAGAACTTCAGGAAAACGGAGTGCCCTCCGATGAAAATCGGTTCGGCCGGAACGGTCATCAGTCTCCCTTGGGTAGTTCACGTGACTCGATGAGCACGTTCTCGGCGCGCTCACGGCGGGTAGGTTCAGCGGCCTCGGTGGCGGCGGCGTACTCCTCGGCGAGGATCGCCGCCAGGGCGGCCCGCACCTCGGGGGTGAGCTGGGAGCGCATCTGCGCGGCCACTGCGTTCGCCTCGCCGTCGGCGTCGGACGTGGCTGCGGTGTCGGTGTCGCCGAACTCGCCGCGGGCACGCCACTCCGACATCTCGAACATGCCGGATTCATCTCTGCGGGTGCGGAACTCGATCAGCTGGCGGTGATCGGTGTGCACGTCGGCGCCGGCCAGCGCCATGTGGAATCCGAGGATGTGCAGCATGTCCATCGGGATGTTGATCAGCGTGCCGTCCGGGCCGACCGGGTCGAGCATGATCTCGACCAACTTGTCCTTGCGCGCCAACGCATCTTCGGTCTGGGCGGGGGTGAACTTCCCCAGGTACGGGTAGTTCGGCAGTACCAGCGGGTTCTTCTTGCGCGGGTCGGCCGATGTCACAATTTGTCCCCACCCGCATCTACTGGCGGAGAGGCGGCGGCCGGCAATGCAGGAAGTGCGCACTCGGCCGGGCTAAGACTCGTCAACAGAACCGCTCTCACCTCCTAAAATAATTCGCCCGACCCGGCGATCATGGCGGCAAAGTTGGCGACGTTGCTGATCGCGGCGAAGCCCTGGGCGACGGGGTCCTCCTCGCGGGAGTCGTCGCCGAAGCTGATCACCGGCCGGTTACTGGAGTCGCGGTCGCCTTTGCGCTTGATGGCCATGATCTGGTCGGTGTAGATGACACCGCGGCGCTCGGCCGACACCCGCGACCCGAGGCGGATGTCCTCGCCGAGCCGGTAGAGGCTGTCGTCGATGTCGAACTTGAACGACGTGTAGGGGCGGGTGGCCCACCAGCCCTGGCGGGCGTTCTGGACGCTGGACAGGGTGAACGCCGAGCCGCCCGGGGATTCGAAGTGTTCGTTGCGGGCATACGATCCGACGGCCGACGCACGACGCGGGTCGACGAACGGCATGAAGGCGAGCAGGGTGTCGTCGAGCTGTCCCTGATAGAGATTGTCGAGGCCCTCGGAGCCGAACTGCTGATAGGCCCCGACGTAGGTGCCGCCGTAGTACTGGATCACCTGCGCCAGTTGGGAGAGGCCATATCGGATCCCAAATGCTATGGCCTGGTTCACCCAGCCGGGCGAGCGTCCCCCGACGACGATGGTGATGGCACGCGCCTTGTGAATCACCATGGTGCGCTTGGCAACCCCGCCATAGCCGGTGTCCCGGTAGACGAACGGCGGCCGCTTCGGTGCGACGCCGAGCATCTTGCGGATGAACGGGTCGGTCTCCCCGTCCCCGTCGGCGTCGACCGCCAGCAGCGTCTCGGTGAACAGGTCGTCGAGGGTGACCGCGAAGAGGTTCACCAGCCCGTCGATGGCGGTTCCCGTCGGGCCTGTCACCCCCGACTGGTCCTCGAAGCTCAGGATCACGCAGGCTCGTTTGGGCTTGAGCAGCTCCCCGATGTCCTTGCCGAACACGTGGCTGTAGGGGGCGGGGTCGCCGGGCAACCAGGTGTAGGCGTGGCAGATCACGCCGCAGTCCTTCATCACCGGCGTGAGTACGGTCTGGGCGTCTTTCCACCGGGACCCGAAGGTGCACCACCGTGACTGGTCGAGCAGCGGGTTGACCGGCATCACCTGGATGGGCCAGTTCGTCGGGTCGACGTTGTTCAGCCACGACAGCGGGTCGAACACGTTGCGCGGTAACGGCCAGAACCCGTTGAGCGTGTAGATGCGGAACAGGTTGATCCACACCGCGGTGGCACAGGCAGTCACGCACGGGCCACCCCAGAGGAACATCTTCGGTATCTGCACGGCGTGAGGCAGCGTAGGCGCAGCAGCAAGCATGATGTGCTGCAGGTGGATTCGGTTGCTGACGCAGTTCAGGGTGGTCGTCGCCGGCTTGTTCGGGGCTTCCTCGTCGACGATCGTCTCGACCTTGCCGCCCCACCGGTTGCGCCAGTCGTGTGGCCGGGCCGGGTCCGGGTCGATCGTGATGTGCAGATCCTCGGCCGGGCGGGTCTGGAAGCACACGATCTCGCGCAGCCAGTCGTTGTCCTTGCCGACGATCTCGATCACCGCGCGCCCGTTGTCGTGGGCGATCTCCTCGCAGTCCCACGACTCGGGCAACTCGATGCGGGCGATCAGCTCGTGCTCCTTGTCCCACAGCCGGATCAGCGGCTTGGGGATGCGCCGGGACTGGTAGGCGTGGCGGCGGTCGAGGAGCTGCTGCTCGACCTCGCGGAACTCGGTGGCGGTCAGCATCAGGACACGGCCCGCTCGTAGCGTTGCGGCAACCGCACGCTGGCCCGCATGTTCTCGGTGTCGCAGTAGACGGTGATCGCCGCGACCGTTCCGGGCTGGATGGGCTCGGTGAAGCCCTGGCCGTGGAAGCGTTCCAGCACGCTGACACCGGCCTCGCCGTACTGGCCGAACAGCCAGCTGAGCAGCTCGGAGTTGCGGACCAGTTGGCGGGTCCAGTCGTCGACGGGGTCGATGGCCGAGATCGCGATGCGGTTGGCAGGGTTGGTGTCGATGATGACGTGCTCACCGCGCGACAACGGCGGGACGCGCACCATCCGCTTGCTCGCCCCGTCGGAGATCCACCAGCGCGCCGGCTGTTTGCCGCCCGTCGGTGCCGACAGGGTGACCACCGGCCAGCTGGCGGCGGTGCCGCGGTTGGCGACCTTGAACTTGCCCACCCCGACAGTGATCTCCGGAGCGAGCAGCCCCTCGTCGCGCTTCACCGATGTCGTGGCCGACCAGTCGTTCACCCAGTCGGGTGGCTGCAGGTCGGGCATCCGCCAGCGGGGCTCCCCGTCGGCGGCCAGCAGGATGTCCCACTCCTGCACGTAGTTCTCGTAGCCGGGGTCCTCGGTGAGTTCGGTGGCGACCGCGTCGGCGAGCTGCATCGGGATCCACAGCTCACCGGTGCGGCGGGTGAACGTCGCCCAGAAGCCGGGGTTGTCGCCGTCCATGCCGTTCCACCACTTGGTTTCGACGTCCTGCCAGCCGTACTCGCTGTCGCTGCACAGTGCGATGCGGGTCGAGATCTCTTTGCGCTCGTCGACGGTGCGCTCGAACCGGGGTGCGCCGTAGGCCGGTGAGTGCCAGATCGACTTGAACGGACGGTGCACCAGGCCCTTGATCGGCCCGGAGATGAACGCACCCTCCGCTCCCTCGTTGAACCCGGACAGGTGCCACACCTCAGGGCTGGTGTCGTTGCCGATCCACTTGTTGCTCATGCCCGGGGCGCGCAGGTGCGCAGGCACATCGGCCCAGTCGCCCATCAGCTGCTCCCCATTCCGACAGGCAGGCGGGGGGCGCGCTGGATGTTGCGGTCACGCTCCTTGTTGACCCGGCCGGGGTCCCAACCCAGCGGGCTGTTGTTGAAGTTCTGTGACTGGTCGACGTTGATCACCGGCGCCGGGCCGGGAGGTGCGCCACCGCCGGCGTGCTGGCCATTGGCCGGCATGGGCGGGGCGGCGATGTCGGGAATCCCGAACGGTGCAGTGGAGGTCTGACCGCCCTTGAGCGCGGTGAACTCCTCCTCGCTCATGCCCGGATACCAGCCGGGGGTTTGGATGCCCAGCTCGCCGTTAGCGGCGGCCACACCCAGCGGCATGAACGCCGACATGAGGGTGTCGGCGGCCTGCAGCGGCCACAAGTTATCCAGCGCCGGCAGCCAGTCCCAGATCCCGAACGTGTCCTTCAGGAAGCTGCCGAAGTTGGAGCCGACACCGCCGAGCCCGCCCCCGGCGCCCATCCCGCCGCCCTGGCTGGCGCTGCCGCCACCGCTCTTGCCGCCCTGCTTGGCGGCGGTGAACTCGCCCTTGCGGGTCTCGGCAAGATCCGCGGCCGCGTCAGCCGCCTCCCGGCGTGCCTTGGCAGCACGCGCCTCCGCGGAGCGAACCCCCTCCTGCGCTGAGAGTTTCGCGGACTCATTCGAGTCGTAGGGAAGCTCCGCCAGACGGGCGCGGGCCTGCGCAGCGGCGGCATCGGCCTGCCGGATGCTCTCCTGGGCGTCATCGACGCGCTGCTGGGAGTCACGAACCCGCTTGGGGTCGGGACTGTAGTAGCCGGGCTCCCCGTATTCGTTGGTGCCGGGCGTGCCGGCGCCGTAGGCGTTGACGGGTTCCGGACTACCGGCCGCGGTCGTATACAGGCCGGAGGTGTCGATGGCAGCGGGCATTCCGCCGTAGTTCGGCTCCGGCACATTCAGCGGAGACAACGCCCCAGCGGTATCCGTGGCTCCGGCGAGCCCGCCGGCCCCACTGGGCGTCTTCGGTGCACCGCCCCCGGGCCCGAAGCGGCGCATCGCCGACACGGCGGGCGCGTTCTTGGTGCCGGTCTTGATATGCACGTGGTCGTAGTGGTTCTGGGTGGGGTTTCCCCGGTCACCCATGTTCGACACCCGACCATCGGGGTAGAACGTCTTCTGCTGCCAGATGACCCACTCGGTGCCAAGGCTGTCGGCGTTGGATAGCGCCCACTGGGCGATCTGATCTCCGTATGCCTTGCCCCGCGGGCTCGACCAGTTGGGGACCATCACGTCGACGGCCTCCCCCGAGGAGTGCTCGGTGAACGTGCCGAAAGAGGTCACGTCCGGGGGGCGGTATCCACCAATGGTCTGAATGGCAGGGAAGTTCGCTTCCACGCCGCGCTTGGCGGCGATGCTGTTGCCAGTCAGTCCCTTTTCGGAACCGGTGCGGCTACTGCCGGCGAACTTGTGCGCCCCCGGGACGCCGAGCGGGCCGTTGCCGACCGGGCCGGACCCTGGCACTGGAACGCCGACCAGTCCGCCGGTGACCGGAATGTTGACCGGGTCCCCGGCGAGCTTGGCCTTCCAGTCCGCGATCGCCTTGTCCGCCAGCCCGATGTCGGGGCTGACCGGAACCTCGATCGGCTTGCCCTCCTGCTGATCCCGGTAGGAGTCGAGGATCGTCGTCGCCTCGGCGGTGTCGGCGGTCACCGTGAGTGTCCCGTCGGGCATCTTCTCGACCTTGATCCCGAGGTCGGCGAGCCGCTGCTCCACCTCGGGGGTGTTGTCCGACAGAACGATGTCGCCGTTGTCGTTGAGGGTGGCCACCGTCTCGCCGAGCACCTCGGTAAACCGGGTCGCCTGCTTGGTGCGCTCGATGAACGCCTCCGCGTAGGTGCGGCCCTTGCGGATGCCAGGCAGGACCTTGCCCTCCAGTGCATCGGCGGCCTTGTTCAGGCTGCCGGGCATCCCGGCGAACGCGTCGTCGATAGTCTGGCCGGCCTTGCCGATCTTCTCCATCGCGTCACCGACGTTCTGGAAGCCGGGAATGAACTTCGCGACACCGCCGATGGTGGCCATCGCGTCAAAGATCGGGCCGAGCGCTCCCGATACGTTGGTGATCAGTTCACCCAAACCACGCAGCGAATCGGCGACGAACTTCACGACCGCCTCGGCGGCGGCGAACGCCCAATCGGCAACAGCCCCGAAGAATCCGATCACCTTCGACTGGTTCTGTGTCACCCAGTCGGCCAGACCTTCCAGGCGCGCGTTGATCAGGTTGAACACGCCCGAGGCGATCGGCTCCAGTGCGACGCTCAGCGTGTTCTTCAGCTGCTGCCAACGCTCCGACCAGTCCGCGGTCGACTGGGCCACCTCGTCGATCGTCACACCGCCCTGCGCAAGAGCGTCGTTAAGCGACTGGGCGTCCAACGCCCCGGACCGGATCGCGTCGAGCACCGGGCCGTAGCCCTTGCCGAAGATCTTGGTGGCCACATTGATCGCGTCGGCCTCGCGACCGGCTGCCAGTAGCCCCTGCACCTGAGTGAGGGTGTCGCGCAGCCCTTCGGCCGGTGCCTTGCCGTCCTTGGCGAGGTTCTTCGCAGCCAGGCCCAATGCAGCGAGGGCCTTCTCCCCATCCAGGCCGGCCTCGTTGAACACCGCCATCAGGGCGGCGCCCTCACTGACGCCCATGCCCATCGTCCGCAGGGCAGGTCCGTTGCTGCCGATCGCCGAGACGAGATCATTGACGCTCATCCCGGTCGCTGCGGAGGCGCGGTACAGGGAGTCCAGGGTGGCGACTTGGTTCTTGGCGTCGACCCCGAACCCGCGGAACACCTTGCCCAGGTCACGGATGTTGAGGTCCTCGCCGGTGATCCGGTTCAGGTCGAGGATCGTCTTGGACACCTTCGTCAGGTCGGAGCCCGACAGCCGCAATGCCTGCGATACCGCGCCTACTGCGCTGCCGATGTCGCCGATGGACGATGCGGTGGCGGGCGCGAGGTCCTTGACGGCGGTTTTGAGCTTGTCGAGGTCGGGCCCGATCTTGGCGGTCTTGACCGATAGAGCGTCAGTGACGTCGTCCCACTGCTGCCCGAGGTTGTACAGCTCACGGCCGGCGGCGATCACGCCGGCGGCCAGGGCCGCGATGCCCACGGTGGCCGCACCAGCTGCCACTACGCCCGCGCTGGCGAGCGCAGTCCCGGCCTTGCCGGCCAGATCGCCGAGCTTGCCGAACTCCATCCCCAGCCCGGAAGTCTTGCCAGATAGTCGCCCCTGGATGGATTCCAGGTCACTGTAGGAACGCAACGCATCGCGGTTGACGGTCGCGGCGTCACGGCGGGCTTTGGCGAGGCGCTCCTCGGCGGCCGCGATCTGATCGGACTTGCCGGCGGTGCGGGCCTTGGCGAGCTTCTCCTCCTCGACGCGCACCTTGCCTAGGGCGTCGAGGGCTTTGTTGCGGAGCTTGTCGTAGGAGTCGGAGGCGCGCTTGAGGTCGTCCTCGGTGGCATCGGCCAGCGCCTTGCTCGACTTCTTCCCGACATCGCCGAATGCCTTGCCGAGCTTTGAACTGATCTGCTTCTCAACGCCTTCAAAGCTCAATATAACCGGCAGCGTGAAATAGGCGATATCGTTGTCGGACAACCTAATTCACCCCCTCCGGCTGTGGCACGGGCACTAGCCGCACTCGCGCTCGACCGTGTCGGCGAACACCGTGAGGAACTCCATGAACTGGCGGTAGGTGGGAGCGGCGATAGACATCAGCGACTCCCACTGCCCCGGGCCGAGGACGTGCTCGACAACCGCGTCGTACTGGCGGCGGGACGCGGCGATGATCGCGCGGGTGGGCCAGTCCTCCTGGTCCCGGGCGAACGTGAAGGTATGGCCGTTGAACTCCAGCGACACCAGAGGATTCGGCTCCGGTGCGGTGTCGGTGCTGGACTTCTTGGCCATCAGTTCCCTCTCGTTCGTCGTGCGTTCTCTCGTGCGGTGCGCAACCGGTCGGGCAGGCGGTCCCCGCGCGCCACCCGGCGGGCCTCGTAGTCGGCCATCGCCTTCTTGCGCGCCGCGTCCTCGGCGTTGCGCTCGGCGATCTGAGCGGCGGTCAACGGCCGCGACGGATGGACGCGACCGGCCAGCGGCTCGTAGATGTCCATCAGCAGCAGTTCGGTTGGGCTGCGCCGCCCCCATGCCACCGCACACGCCGAGTCGGCGGGCAGATGACTCAGGCGTGCGTGGATCTGCCGCAGGGTCAACCGGCGTCGGCCGTCGCCGTCGAAACGCCACCGGTCGCGGTAGTCGAGATTCCAGAAGCGGGCCAGGTCGGACTCGACGGCCGTCGGCCACGCCTCCAGTAGGGCCAACAGCCGAGGTATCGCCCCGAACGCCTTGTCCCACTGGTCGCCGTGAGTGTCCCGGCTGCGGCCGATCCCGACAGCCTCGGCGAACGCGTGGGAGGCGGGGATCAGATGGGCGCGGGTGGTGGCCGCGTCGCAGAACGCCTCGAACTGCTCCCCGAGTAGCACCTCGCACGCGGAGATGACCGCGACGTGGTCGACGGCGATCGACCCGTCATCCCGCACGCCGACGCTGGCCCGGATCGCGGTTGCTGGTGGATGACATGTCGGCGGTGTCGCTG
>JAUPLT010000244.1 GCA_030836785.1 Actinomycetota bacterium | reverse complement strand
TGGTAACGCGCGTAAAGATAGCCGTCGTCGTCGGTGAGCAGATGTGCGCGCCGCATCGGGGTCAACACCTCCGCCGGGCCGGCCGCCACCCGCACGGCCCCGCCGCCGACCAGCAGGGGGGCGGTGGTCAGGCACATCTCGTCGAGCAGGTCCGCGGTGACGAACGAGCCCAGCAGGCGCGGACCGCCCTCGGTGAGCACCCGGTTCAGGCCGCGCTCGCCAAGCCGTCGCAGCGCCACGGCAAGATCCACCTGCGCCGGATCGGCACCCGAGGCGTCCACGACCTCCGCACCGCCGCCGAGTCGCTGCCGCGCGCCGGACGCGGCGTCGGCACAGGTCAGGACCAACGGCGGCACCTCGCTGTCGGTCAGCACCACCAGATCGGGAGCGAGGTTCCCGCCTCGGGTCACCAGCGCGATCGGCGGAATCTCGGACTGGCCGCGGTGCCGGCGCCGACCGCGCTGCGCCGCCGACATCTGGGCTCCGCCGTAATTCTCCGCGCGTGCGGTTCCGGCCCCCACCACGATCACGTCGGCCAGTTCCCGCAGTACCCCGAACACCGCCCGGTCCCCGGGGCCGCCCAGCCCGCCGGAGGTGCCGTCGGTGGTGGCCGCGCCGTCCACGCTGGCGATCGCATTTCCCCGCACCACCGGGCCTCGCATTCCGGCCGGGTACGCGTAAAGCTCGACCAGTCGGTCCTCGTCGACGGTCTCGGCGACCGGGCCGCCCATCAGAGTGAAGCGCACACAGTCGATTGCAGCACGCCGCGACGGCATCCGTCGATACAGTCCTGGGGTGCCCGGCCGCCTCGTGGACCGACATCCCACTGTTTCCCCTGAGCTCCTGATCGCGCAGTTGGTGCCGCCGCCGACGTTCACCGGGGTGAGCTTCGAGAGCTACCGACCCGATCCGGCCGAGCCCAGCCAGTCCGCGGCCGTGGTCGCCTGCGAGGAGTTCTGCGCGGAGGCCGTTCGGCGCCGAGCCGGTCGCCGGAAGATGTTCGGCAAACGCGAAACCCTCCCCGGGGTCGGGCTGTACCTCGATGGCGGGTTCGGCGTCGGTAAGACGCACCTACTGGCTTCGGCCTATCGGCGGATTCCCGACGTCGCCGAGAACCCGAAGGCCTTCGCGGCCTTCGGCGAGTTGACCCAGCTTGCCGGGGTGTTCGGGTTCGTCGAGTGCATCGACCTGCTGGCCGACTACACCCTGTTGTGCATCGACGAGTTCGAACTCGACGACCCCGGCAACACCACGTTGATCTCCCGCTTACTGTCCCAGCTCGTCGAGCGCGGGGTGTCGATCGCTGCGACCTCCAACACGTTGCCTGAGCAACTCGGTGAGGGCCGCTTTGCAGCCCAGGACTTCCTGCGCGAAATCAACACCCTGGCAAGCATTTTCACCACTGTCCGGATCGAGGGCCCGGACTACCGGCATCGGGGTCTGCCGCCGGCTCCGCAACCGCTGACCGACGAGCAGGTGATCGCGGCCGCCCAAACCCGGACTGGTGCCACCCTCGACGGCTTCGACGCGTTGTGCGCGCACCTGGCCACCATGCACCCGTCCCGCTATCACGCCCTGGTGGAGGGGGTGTCGGCAGTCCACATCACCGGCGTGCACCCGCTTGACGATCAGGCTGTCGCGCTGCGACTGGTGGCACTGACCGACCGCCTCTACGACGCCGGCATCCCGGTGGTGTCCTCGGGGGCGAAGCTGGACACCGTGTTCTCGGCGGAGATGCTGGAGGGGGGATACCGCAAGAAGTACTTGCGGGCCACCTCCCGGCTGCTGGCCCTATCCAATCCGGCCGGATTGCCCGCGACTTAGAACACCCGCACCATCACAACGTCACGTTCCACCGCCGAGCCGAGCCGGAACGACCGATCGCCGACCGGCACGAACCCGCATTTCCGGTAAAACCGTTGTGCCCGTTCGTTATTGCGATTGGCCCCCAACCACACGCAGGAGGCGCCCTGCTCTGCGGCCCACTGCAGGGAGGTGTTCATCAACGCGGCGGCGGCCCCGGTGCCGTGTAGCTCGGCCAGGACATACATCTTGGACAGTTCCACCGCAGGCCGTGGCCGGACTGCTGACTCCACGGCGGGGTCGGAGCCGACGCCGCGCACCAGCATCGCGTAGCCGATGAGACGGCCGCCGCCGCGGGCCACGAGTACCCGCCGGTCCGGGTCGGCGAGGTAGGTCGCAAAACGCTGTTCGGACAGGTGCGCCTCGATGAACGCGGCGACATCGGCGGACTGCGCCGACGGGGGACAGGCCAGCGGGAACGTGGCCGCGGCCACCCGGGACAGTTCGGCGGCGTCCTCAGCGGCGGCGGAGGTGACGGTGAGGGCCATGTCAGCGTGGATGGGCGCTTTTCACGCCAGTCCGCCGTGCCGTGCGCAGGCCATCTGACCCTCGCGTGCGTCGGTGTTGAGTTGGTCGGCGGCCGCGTTCAGGGCGTCCCCACCGCCGCGCACGCCCATGATGACCAGCAACTTGGTCGCGTGCAGCGACCAGGTGCGCATCGGTTGCGAGACGTCCGGCGGTAGGCCCGGTGTCCGGGAGGCGTTGAGTACCGCGTACGCGGTCTCCCGCAGTGCGGTCCGGCCGATGACGTTGGAGCGCCACACCTTCTGGTCGGTGTAGTTCACGGCGTCGCCGCCGCCGGCGGTGGCGTAGGCGAATTCGTCATAGCTTTCAGCGGCGAGGTTCAGGGCCTGACCGAACTGCGCGCAGGCATCGCGGACCGCACTTGACTGCTCGGTCGGCACCGCATCGACCGCCGGATCGGCCCACCCCGTGGCTGGCGTCAGCAGCGACGCCGAGACCACGAGCAGAGCCGCGCTGACGGTCTTCATCGGTCTCCTCGCATTGCTCCCGGGGCGGTCCAGAGGTTAGCTGAAACCGGTATCCGATCGTGATCTCCGAATTGCCCACCTTAGGATTCGCGGGTGGCATGGCTCAAGCACGACGCGGACGGGGCGCTTCGGATGCTCCGCCGTTCGGTGGCCGTGCTCGGCGTCTGCACGCTGACAGCGATTGCCGGAGCGCAGCAGGTTTACGCCGACCCGCCGGCCGATCCGACCGTGGCACCCGCCGCAGAATCCACCGGACCGCCACCCCTCTCCGGTGCGCCCATCGCTTCCGGGGCGCCCGGAACGCTGACGACGCCGGACGGCTGGGTTCTGAGCGTCGCCGCCACGAAAGAGTCCCTCGAACCGGTGTCATCGCTGACCAACGCGCCGTGGTCCAGGGAGTACATCGTCGATGGGACGTTCATCGGGACGGTGAGTGGCTCTGGCAGCACCGCCCTCGACGGCGGCACCCTGGAGGCCGGCTACCAGATCGGCTGCGGGATCACTCAGGACGGCCTGGA
>JAUPLT010000243.1 GCA_030836785.1 Actinomycetota bacterium | reverse complement strand
GCGGACGGGGACTACAGCAGCGCCGTCGCGGACTGGCACGCCGCCCGGGTTCGGCTGTGGGCCCAGGCCATCGCGGCGGAACTCGAACCCGGAGCGGTGGGGGCGTTCCTGGCCTGGGGGGACCCTTCGCTCTACGACAGCACCCTGCGGATCCTCGACCAGGTATCCGATCGCATCGACCTGCGTTACGACGTCATCCCCGGGATCACCGCCATCCAGGCGCTCACCGCGCGGCACCGGATCCCGCTGAACGAGATCGGCGAACCGGTACTGATCACCACCGGCCGACGACTGCGCGCCGACGGGTTCTCCGGCACGGCGGTCGTCATGCTGGACGGAGGCTGCGCGTTCCTGGGCTGCCCGCCGTCCACCCGGATCTGGTGGGGCGCCTACCTCGGGACACCCGAGGAGATCCTGGTTGCCGGCACCATCGGGGAGGTCGGTGAGCGCATCGCCGAACTGCGGGCCGCCGCCCGGGAACGGCACGGCTGGATCATGGACACCTATCTGCTGCGGACGGTTCCGTAGTGATCGGTGGCGTCGGTAACTTCGACGGCATGGCAGAGACGACATTGCGCAGCACCACCAGGGTGGCCGGGTTCGAGGATCCCGAGTTGGACTTCCAGCTCCTACGTCAACTCGGCTCCGTCCCGTACGGGGGAGCCTCGGTGGGGGAGTGTCTCGCGGTGGCTGCGCAGATACGCGAGCGCGGTGCATCCGCGTGGACTGAAGCGTTCGCCGGGCTCGCCGAATGTCAGCGCGCCGACGCCGAGCAGTACGACTCTTCAGGCCACGGCGTCAGCGCCCGCGATCGGTACCTGCACGCGGCGAACAGCTTTCGGGCAGCGGAGTACTTCGCGTCGTTCGGCACCGAACGCCACATCGAACTCGGCCGCGCCAGCCGAAGCGCGTTCCTTGCCGCGATGCACCGAGATCCGGTGCAACTCACGGAGATGTGGCTGCCGTGGCGCGGGCAGCTGTTGCCGGGCTATCTGCTGGTGCCACCGGGCGTCAGTGAGCCCGGGCCGACGCTGATGGCCACCAGTGGTTTCGACGGGACGTTGGAGGAGACCTATTTCCAGATCGGGGTGGCCGCACTGCAGCGCGGATGGCGGGTGCTGCTGATCTGCGGCCCGGGTCAGATGGACACCGCGCGAACAGAACCCGACACCCACTTTGTTCCCGACACCGAAAGCTGGGTGTCGGCGTGGATCGACCTCGCTGCCAAGATCCCGCAGGTCGATGCCGATCTATTGGCACTGGTGGGTATCAGCTTTGGCGGCTATTTCGCCTCGCGCGCCGCCGCGTACGAGCCCAGGATCCGAGTGCTGGTGGCGAACTCCCCGATCATCGACTTGCGGGCCTACATGACGTCGTTCGTTGCCGGGATGGGTGGTGATCCCGAGGAGGTTCTGACACCGGAGGAGGACTTCAGCCTCGCCGATATCGACGAGATTCCCGACGACGAGATGCCGCATCAGATCAAGGAAATGTCGCGTTCTCTGATTCGCCGGTTCGGTCAGAGCACCTTCCTGGGCACTTTCTCCTACCTGCGGAACTTCATCGTGGATCCGGTGACGATCACCTGCCCCGCGCTGGCCCTGGTCGGTACCGGCGAGGGCGGCGAGCCGATTCGGCAGTTCCACGCCTTCGGTCAGCGTTGCTCCGGCCCGGTCACGTCGCGAATGTTCACCGCCGCCGAGGGGGCCGACACCCACTGTCAGTTGGGCAATCTCAGCCTGTCCAACGCGGTGACTCTGGACTGGCTTGAGAACGCATTCTCATCCCGGGCTTGACGTGGGAGAATCCGCACATGGGATCGTTTTTGCTTCGCACCGCGGTGATCGGACTGGCACTGTGGGTCGTCACCCTGATCGTGCCGGGAATCGAGTTCGTCGGCGGTGACACCAGCCTGCAGCGGGTCGGCATCGTCCTCGTCGTCGCGGCGATCTTCGGTCTGGTCAACGCGATCATCAAGCCGATCGTGCAGATCCTGTCGATCCCGCTCTACATCCTCACTCTCGGTTTGTTCCACGTCGTCATCAACGCGCTGATGTTGTGGATCACCGCCTGGATCACCGAGCACACCACGCACTGGGGTCTCTACATCGATCAGTTCTGGTGGACGGCCATCTGGGCGGCGATCATCCTGTCCCTGGTGGGCTGGGTGTTCTCCATGGGTTCGCGCAACGCTGGGCGCGCCTTCAGCGGGTAGCAGCCCCCGATGCCCGAATTGCCGGAGGTGGAGGCGCTTGCGGACCACCTGCGTCGCCATGCGGTGGGGCAGTCGGTGCAGCGCATCGACGTCGTCTCACTGTCGGTCCTCAAGACTTTCGACCCGCCGCTGACCGCTCTGCACGGTCTGACTGTCACGGCCGCCCACCGCTGGGGGAAGTACCTCGGACTGCAGGCCGGCGACCTCCACCTCATCGCGCATCTGTCCCGCGCCGGCTGGTTGCGCTGGTCGGATCGGCTGAGCCCGGCACCGCTGAAACCCGGCAAGGGCCCGATCGCCCTTCGGGTGCACCTCGACGCAGGCCCGGTGCCGGCTGTCTCCGCAAGAGCGGCTTTGGGATTCGATCTCACCGAGGCCGGTACCCAGAAGCGGCTCGCGGTGTGGCTGACCACCGACCCGGCGTGTGTCCCAGGCATCGCCGCGCTGGGACCCGACGCGCTGTCGGTGGGCGCCGATCAACTCGCCGGCCTGCTGGCCGGTCAGGGCGGGCGGATCAAGACGGTCATCACCGATCAGAAGGTGATCGCCGGGATCGGCAACGCCTACAGCGACGAGATCCTGCACCTCGCCCGGCTCTCCCCGTTCGCCACCGCAGCCAAGCTCACCGCTGATCAGGTGTCGGTGCTGCACGACGCGATGGTGTCGGTGCTCGGTGACGCCGTCGAACGCTCCGTCGGTCAGCAGGCGGCGACGCTGAAGGGGGAGAAGCGGTCCGGTCTGAGGGTGCATGCCCGCACCGGCCTGCCCTGCCCGGTCTGCGCCGACACCGTGCGGGAGGTGTCCTTCGCGGACAGGTCGTTCCAGTACTGTCCGGGCTGCCAGACCGGCGGCAAGGTGCTCGCCGATCGCAGGATGTCGAGGTTGCTCAAATGATCCGAACCCGTCCGACGACAGTCAGACAGCGAATCCTTATCACCGGCGCGAGTTCCGGTCTCGGTGCCGGCATGGCGCGTGCGTTCGCGGCACAGGGCCGGGACCTTGCCCTGTGCGCCCGACGCGCCGACCGGCTTGAGGAGCTCAAAGCCGAACTCGTGAAGCGGTATCCGAACATCACCGTCGCTGTCGCCGAACTGGATGTCAACGACCACGAGAAGGTACCGGTGGTGTTCGCCGCACTGGCCGAGCAACTCGGTGGGCTGGACCGGGTGATCGTCAACGCCGGCGTCGGTAAGGGCGCTCCGCTGGGATCGGGGAAGCTGTGGGCCAACAAGGCCACGCTGGAGACCAATCTTGTTGCCGCACTGGTGCAGATCGAATCCGCCCTGGAGATCTTCAAGAGGCAGGGGCACGGACATCTGGTGCTGATCTCCAGCGTCCTGGGCAATCGGGGTGTCGCCGGGGTCAAGGCCGCCTACGCCGCCAGCAAGGCGGGGGTGTCCTCGCTCGGTGAGTCGTTGCGCGCCGAGTACGCCACCGGACCCATCGCCGTTACGGTGCTCGAACCCGGCTACATCGAATCGGAGATGACCGCGAAGTCGCAGAGCACCCTTCTCATGGTGGACAACCGGACCGGGGTGGCGAAAATGGTCGATGCCATCGAGAAGGAGAAGGGGCGGGCGATCGTCCCGGGCTGGCCGTGGATTCCGCTGGTGGCGCTGCTGAAGGCGCTGCCGCCGAGGTTGACCAGACCCTTCGCCTGATTGCCGGGGGGCTGGGCCGGCCGGGCTATCCCGCCCGGCCGCGCTCCCGCCGGTACCGGCGCACCAGCGCGTCGGTCGAGCTGTCCGATTGCGGTGGCGGCGCGGCGTCGGAGGTGATGACCGGCAGCAGGGCTTGGGCCTGGGTCTTGCCGAGTTCCACGCCCCACTGGTCGAAGGAGTCGACGCCCCAGACCACGCCTTCGGTGAAGACCTGGTGTTCGTAGAGGGCGATCAGCTGACCGAGTACCGACGGGGTCAGCCGGGTGGCCAGGATCGACGTCGTCGGCTTGTTGCCCGGCATCACCTTGTGCGGAACCACTTCCGCGGCGGTACCTTCCGAACTGATCTCCGCGGCCGTCTTGCCGAACGCCAGCACCTGGGTCTGGGCGAAGAAGTTGCTCATCAGCAGGTCGTGCATGCTGCCGGTGCCGTCGGCGCCGGGCAGGTCGTCGGTGGGCTGGCTGAACCCGATGAAGTCCGCCGGCACCAATCGGGTGCCCTGGTGTAGCAATTGGTAGAACGCGTGCTGGCCGTTGGTGCCGGGCTCGCCCCAGAAGATCTCTCCGGTCCCGGTGCTCACCGGGGTGCCGTCGGCGCGCACCGATTTGCCGTTGGACTCCATGGTCAGCTGCTGCAGGTAGGCCGCAAAGCGCGCCAGATCGTTCGAATACGGCAGCACCGCACGGGTTTCCGCGTCGAAGAAGTCGGAGTACCACAGTCCGATCAGGCCCAACAGTGCCGGCGCGTTTGACTCCAGGGGGGCAGTGGCGAAGTGCCGGTCGACGATGTGGAAGCCCGACAGGAAGTCGGCGAACGACTCCCTGCCGATCACCGCCATCAGCGACAGTCCGATCGCGGAGTCCACCGAATAGCGGCCACCCACCCAGTCCCAGAAGCCGAACATGTTCGCGCTGTCGATACCGAACTCCTCGACCAGTTTCTTATTGGTCGACACCGCGACGAAGTGCTTGGCCACCGCGTCGTCACCGAGGGCGGCCGTCAGCCAACGCCGCGCCGCGGTCGCGTTGGTCAGCGTCTCCAGCGTGGTGAAGGTCTTCGATGCGATGACGAAAAGCGTTGTGGCGGGATCGAGTCCGTCCAGCTTGGCGACCAGGTCGGCGGGGTCGACGTTGGAGACGAAGCGTGCCGCGATACCGGCGTCGGCATAGTGCCGCAACGCCTGATACGCCATCGCCGGACCCAGGTCCGAACCGCCGATACCGATGTTGACCACGGTCTCGATCCGCTTACCGGTCGCCCCGGTCCACGCACCCGTGCGCAACCGGTCGGTGAAGTCGCCCATGGCGTCCAGTACGGCGTGCACGTCGGCGACGACGTCTTGGCCGTCGACGGTCAGGTGCGCGTCGCGGGGCAGGCGCAGTGCGGTGTGCAGCACCGCCCGGTTCTCCGAGGTGTTGATGCGTTCGCCGGCCAGCATCGCGTCGCGGCGCTGTTCCAGGCCGGCGGCACGGGCCAGATCCACCAGCAGTGCCAGGGTGTCGCGGTTCACCCGGTGCTTGCTGTAGTCGATATAGAGGTCACCGACCGTCAGCGTCAGGTCCCGGCCGCGATCGGGATCGGCGGCGAAGAACTCGCGCAGTGTCGTATCGGCGATCTGGTCGTGATGCCGGCGCAAGGCGGCCCAGGCGGTGCTGGCGGTGATATCCCCGGTGGCGGAACTCATTCCTCAGACCCTATGCGCAGACCCGCCCCGATGGGGTAGATCATTGACGCATGGCTAATCCAGATGTTGCGCGGGTTTTGGCGTCGGTACCGACCGGGTTGTTGATCGGCGGTGAGGAACGGCCGGGGTCGTCGACCTTCGACGTGCTCAACCCCGCGACCGACGAGGTGCTGATCTCGGTCGCCAACGCGACCGCCGCCGACGCCATCGCCGCCCTGGACGCCGCCTGCGCGGTGCAGGAGAAGTGGGCGGCCACCCCGGCCCGCGAGCGCGGCGAGATTCTGCGTGCGGTGTTCGAGGCCATCATCGACCGTGCCGACGATTTCGCGACCCTGATGACCCTGGAGATGGGCAAGGTCTACGCGGAGAGCATGGGCGAGGTGAAGTACGGGGCCGAGTTCTTCCGGTGGTTCGCCGAGGAGGCGGTGCGCATCCACGGCCGGTTCACGCCGAGCCCCGCAGGGACCGGCCGCATCGTCGTCACCAAGCAGCCCGTCGGCCCCTGCTACGCGATCACCCCGTGGAACTTCCCGCTCGCGATGGGAACCCGCAAGATCGGCCCGGCGTTGGCGGCCGGGTGCACGATGATCGTCAAGCCGGCCCAGGAGACGCCGCTGACCATGATGCTGCTGGCCAAGCTGATCGACGAGGCCGGCCTGCCCAAGGGTGTGCTGTCGGTGCTGCCGAGCACCAACCCCCGTGAGGTGACGACCGCGCTGATCGAGGACGGCCGGCTGCGCAAGATGAGCTTCACCGGCTCGACCGGGGTGGGCAAGGCGCTGCTCAAGCAGGCCAGCGACGCGCTGCTGCGCACCTCGATGGAACTCGGTGGCAACGCCCCGTTCGTGGTGTTCGACGACGCCGACGTCGACGCGGCCGTCGAGGGCGCGATGCTGGCCAAGATGCGCAACGGCGGTGAGGCCTGCACCGCCGCCAACCGGCTGTACGTCGCCAACGAACTGCTGGACGACTTCACCGACAAGTTCGTCAAGAAGATGGGCGAGCTCACCATCGGCAACGGCCTGGATCCGTCGTCCAAGCTCGGCCCGCTGGTCAATCCCAAGCAGGTCGCCTCGGTTCAGGAGCTCGTGAACGACGCCGTCGAGAAGGGCGCGACCGTCGCCGTCGGCGGGCAGGCGCCGGGCGGGCCGGGCAACTTCTACCCGGCCACCGTCCTGACCGATGTGCCGGCGGACGCCCGCATCCTCAAGGAGGAGGTGTTCGGGCCCGTCGCCCCGATCGTCGGCTTCGACACCGAGGAGCAGGGCATCGCGGCGGCCAACGACACCGAATACGGGCTGGCGGCCTACATCTATACCCAGTCGTTGGATCGGGCGCTGCGGGTCGCGGAGTCGGTGCAGGCCGGGATGGTCGGCGTCAACCGCGGTGTGATCTCCGACCCGGCCGCCCCGTTCGGCGGGGTCAAGGAGTCCGGTTTCGGCCGGGAGGGCGGCTTCGAGGGCATCGAGGAGTACCTCGATGTGAAGTACATCGCCCTGACGCCGTAGCTCCTGACGGCCGGCCTCAGGGCTGGCCGAGCCGGCTGTGCCCGATGGCCGGCCTCAGGGCTGGCCGAGCCGGCCGCGGCCCATGCGCAGCAGGAGCATCGCGAGATCCTTGCCGTCCTGGCCGAGCGCGCTGTAGCGCTCGATCACCTTCATCTCGCGGCTGTGCACCAACCGAGTGCCGCCGGAGGCCATCCGGACCTTGCCGATGGCCTGGGAGACCTCGGTGCGACGCTGCACGGCGGCCAGGATCTCCGCGTCGAGGCGGTCGATCTCCGTGCGCAGTTCGTCGATATCGGTCAGCTGATCGGTGGTCATATCGTCGTTCTCCTCGTGTGGGGGTGGTGGCGTCATTCGGTTGATCCGTTCCGGCTGGGCCTCACACAAGAAACGAGCCCCGGATCCGGATGCGGACCGCGGGGCTGTCGGATTGAGCAGCTACACCACGGGTACCGCGAACCGGTACCCGTAGAAAAATCGGAGCTGCGATGGCACATGCAGAGTGTGCCATCCGGCGGTGTGCCGACGCAAAGGGCTGTCGTCCGGCGGCGGTAGGTTAGGAGCCGTTATGACTGTTCAGACGACCGACTTCCGGTCCCCGGCCACCCCGGGGGAACTTCTCGACGGGCTCAACCCGCAGCAGCGCGCCGCGGTCCTGCACCAGGGTGCGCCGCTGCTGATCGTCGCCGGTGCCGGGTCGGGCAAGACGGCGGTGCTCACCCGGCGGATCGCCCACCTGCTGGCCGCCCGCGATGTCGGCACGGGTCAGATCCTGGCCATCACGTTCACCAACAAGGCCGCCGCGGAGATGCGCGAACGGGTGGCGCAACTGGTCGGCCCGCGGGCAAGCCGGATGTGGGTGTCGACGTTCCACTCCACCTGTGTGCGGATCCTGCGCAACCAGGCCTCGCTGCTGCCGGGGCTGAACTCCAACTTCTCCATCTACGACGCCGACGACTCGCGGCGGCTGCTGCTGATGATCGGCCGGGATATGGGCATCGACATCAAGCGATACTCGCCGCGGCTGCTGTCCACCGGGATCTCCAACCTCAAGAACGAACTGATCAGCCCGGAACAGGCCGTCGGCGCGCTCGAACCCGGCGCCGACGAACTGACCCAGACCGTCGCCTCGGTCTACGGCGAGTATCAGCGCAGGCTGCGGGCCGCCAACGCGCTGGATTTCGACGACCTGATCGGCGAGACGGTGGCGGTGCTGCAGAGCCATCCCCAGATCGCCCAGTACTACCGCCGGCGGTTCCGGCACATCCTGGTCGACGAGTACCAGGACACCAACCACGCGCAGTACGTCCTGGTCCGCGAACTCGTGGGGCATGGAGCGGTCGGCTCCGATGACGTGCCGCCATCCGAACTGTGCGTGGTGGGTGACGCCGACCAGTCCATCTACGCCTTCCGTGGCGCGACGATCCGCAATATCGAGGACTTCGAGCGCGACTTCCCCGACGCCGCCACCATCCTGCTGGAGCAGAACTATCGCTCGACGCAGACCATTTTGTCCGCGGCCAACTCGGTGATCTCCCGCAACACCGGTCGGCGGGAGAAGCGGTTGTGGACCGACGCGGGGGAGGGCGAACTCATCGTCGGCTTCGTCGCCGACAACGAGCACGATGAGGCGCGCTTCGTCGCCGGCGAGATCGACACCCTCGTCGAAGGGGCGATCGGCGCCACTCCCCGGTTCGGGTACGGGGACGTCGCGGTGTTCTACCGCACCAACAACTCCTCCCGCGCGCTCGAGGAGGTGTTCATCCGGGCCGGTATCCCGTACAAGGTGGTCGGGGGGGTCCGCTTCTACGAACGCAAAGAGATCCGCGACATCGTCGCCTACCTGCGAGTGCTGGACAACCCTGGGGACGCCGTCAGCCTGCGGCGCATCCTCAACACCCCGCGGCGCGGGATCGGCGACCGGGCCGAGGCCTGCGTGGCGGTGTACGCCGAGAACACCGGTTGCACGTTCGCCGATGCCCTCGTCGCGGCCGCCGAGGGCCGGGTTCCGATGCTCAACACCCGTGCGGAGAAGGCGATCGCCGGGTTCGTCGGACTGCTCGACGGACTGCGAGAACGCTTGGGCTCGGGTCAGGATGGGGAACTGGGCGATCTGGTGGAGGCCGTCCTCGACCGCACCGGTTACCGCGCCGAATTGGAAGCCTCCAACGACCCGCAGGACCTGGCCAGGCTGGACAATCTCAACGAATTGGTCAGCGTCGCACACGAATTCAGCATCGATCGAGCCAACGCCGCAGCCTTAGCGGACCAGTCCGACCAGTCCGGCCAGGACTCCGGGGACGAGGACGTTCCGCCCACCGGGGTGCTCGCCGAGTTCCTCGAGCGGGTATCGCTGGTGGCGGACTCCGACGAGGTCCCCGAGCACGGGGCCGGTGTGGTCACCCTGATGACGCTGCACACCGCGAAGGGACTGGAGTTCCCGGTGGTGTTCGTCACCGGATGGGAGGACGGCATGTTCCCGCACATGCGAGCGCTGGGGGACCCGGCCGAACTGAGTGAGGAACGCCGACTGGCCTATGTCGGTATCACCCGCGCTCGGCAACGGCTCTACCTCAGTCGCGCCAAGGTGCGGTCGTCCTGGGGCCAGCCGATGCTGAACCCGGAGTCGCGGTTCCTCCAGGAGATCCCGCAGGAGCTGATCGACTGGCGGCGCACCGATGCCTCGCCCGCGCCCAGTGCCCCGGTGGCCGGGCGGTACGGCCCACGGACTACGGCTCAACCGGCCCAACCGGTACGCGGTGGCGGCGGTAAGCGGCCGCTGATGGTGCTGGCGGCCGGCGACCGGGTGAGCCACGACAAATACGGATTGGGCCGGGTCGAGGAGGTGTCCGGGGTGGGGGAGTCAGCGATGTCGCTGATCGACTTCGGCAGTGCCGGTCGGGTGAAGCTGATGCACAACCACGCGCCGGTTCAGAAGCTCTAGAAACTCAACCGGCCCGAGATTAACCGACGTAGCCGCCGACGGAGAGACCGCGCGCAGCCAGCCACGGCACCGGGTCGGTGCGGTTGGTCCCGCCGAGCAGAACCTCGAAGTGCAGGTGCGGGCCGGTGGAGTTGCCGCGGTTGCCGACGGTGGCGATCTGGTCGCCGGCGAAGACGCGCTGACCGATCTGGACGTCCCAGGTGTTGACGTGGCCGTAGAGGGTCACGGTGCCGTCGGAGTGCCGCAGCTTGACCCAGGCGCCGTATCCCGCGGTCGGCCCGGCGTCGACCACGACGCCGTCGGACGCCGCGTAGATCGGTGTGCCGATCGGGGCGGCCAGGTCGATTCCGGCGTGCAGGGCACCCCACCGGAAGCCGAAACCGGACGTGAACATGCCCTTGGTGGGCATGACGAACAGCGGACGCTGCAGGCGGGCCTCGCGCTCAGCGCGCTCAGCGGCGTAGGCGACGCCCTTGGCGAGTTCCTCGGCGTGCACGGCGGCGTTGGCTGCGGGACGCACCGATACCAACTGGACGCCGCGGGAGGCGGGCGCTGCGCCCGGGATCGGGGTCTTCTCGGTCGCCAGGACAGTGCGGGTCTGGGTGACCTGATCGCGCGGGCTGACGGCGGTGTAGGTCGCGGCCGCGGCGGCGCCGGCGGCCATCGCGGCGATCATCACCCGGCCCTTGGCGGCACTGGTGGGCTGACGACGGTGCTGCGGGGTGCGCGGCAGAATGTCGGTGTTCTCGGAGCTGGAGTACCTGGGCGTGTTCGTGGCCCGCTGAGCGCGTGGCGTGACTGGCGCGTCAGCGATGTCGAGCAGCGGAGTCAGATCCGTGACATCCGCCATAAGGTCCTGGTCAGGGGTGTGCGCGAACGTCAGCGCAGTGCGGGTCGTCCTCTGCTGCGGCGTCAAAACCAAGTCCCTCGCGTCGTAACCAAAGCGTTATCAAGACCGGTGAACGGTAACCAACTGCCCCCGAGTGAGGCAACTTGTGACCAAATACGGCCGCACATTGTGAGCTGAATCACTCTCGATCGGCGAGGTGGCAGTCGGCTCACCCGCGCCGCCCCGGTGTCGATAAGGTTTCCCGAAGCGACCGACAACTACGGACAGCGAGCCCATGGACCTCTTCGAATACCAGGCGAAGGAACTGTTCGCCAAGCACAACGTTCCCACGACCCCCGGACGCGTCACCACCTCTGCTGAGGACGCCAAGTCCATCGCCGCGGAGATCGGCCATCCGGTGATGGTCAAAGCCCAGGTCAAGACAGGTGGACGCGGCAAGGCGGGGGGCGTGAAGTTCGCCGCCACCCCGGAGGACGCCTACACCCACGCCTCGAACATCCTCGGCCTGGATATCAAGGGGCACATCGTGAAGAGGTTGCTGGTCGCCGAGGCCAGCGACATCGCGGAGGAGTACTACATCTCTTTCCTGCTCGACCGCGCCAACCGCACGTACCTGGCGATGTGCTCGGTGGAGGGCGGGATGGAGATCGAGGAGGTCGCCGCCACCAAGCCCGATCGCCTCGCCAAGGTCCCGGTGGATGCCACCAAGGGTGTCGACATCGCCTTCGCCCGCGAGATCGCCGAGAAGGGTCATCTGCCGGCGGAGGTGCTCGACGCCGCCGCGGTGACGATCGCCAAGCTGTGGGAGGTGTTCGTCTCCGAGGACGCCACCCTCGTCGAGGTCAACCCCTTGGTGCGTACCCCCGACGATCAGATCCTGGCCCTCGACGGCAAGGTGACCCTGGACGGCAACGCCGACTTCCGGCACCCCGACCATGTCGAGTTCGAGGACGCCGAAGCCACCGACCCGCTGGAGCTCAAGGCCAAACAGCACGACCTCAACTACGTCAAACTCGACGGCGAGGTGGGTGTGATCGGCAACGGCGCCGGCCTGGTGATGTCGACTCTCGACGTGGTGGCCTACGCCGGGGAGAACCACGGCGGGGTCAAGCCCGCCAACTTCCTCGACATCGGTGGCGGCGCCTCGGCCGAGGTGATGGCCGCCGGTCTCGACGTGATCCTGAACGACAGTCAGGTCAAGAGCGTCTTCGTCAACGTGTTCGGCGGCATCACCTCCTGTGACGCGGTGGCATCCGGCATCGTCAAGGCGCTGCAGATGCTCGGAGCCGAAGCCAACAAGCCGTTGGTGGTGCGCCTGGACGGCAACAATGTCGAGGAGGGCCGGCGCATCCTTGCCGAGGCCAACCACCCGTTGGTCGTCGTGGCCGACACCATGGATTCGGGTGCCGACAAAGCGGCCGAACTCGCTTATGCCGCATCATCTTCGGGCGCCGGGAAGGACGCATAACCGTGTCGATTTTTCTGAACAAGGATTCCAAGGTCATCGTCCAGGGCATCACCGGCGGAGAGGCCACCAAGCACACCGCCCTGATGCTGAAGGCCGGCACCCAGGTGGTCGGCGGCGTCAACGCCCGCAAGGCGGGCACTGAGGTGACGCACAAAGACAAAGAAGGCAAAGAGGTCAATATCCCGGTCTTCGGTTCGGTCGCCGAGGCGATGGAGAAGACGGGTGCCGACGTGTCGATCGCGTTCGTGCCGCCGAAGTTCGCCAAGGACGCGATCATTGAGGCGATCGACGCCGAGATACCCCTGCTCGTGGTGATCACCGAGGGAATCCCGGTGCAGGACTCCGCTTATGCATGGGCCTATAACGTCAACCACGGCAACAAGACCCGCATCATCGGCCCGAACTGCCCCGGCATCATCACTCCGGATGAGGCACTGGTCGGCATCACCCCGGCCACCATCACCGGCAAGGGTCCGATCGGACTGGTGTCGAAGTCCGGCACACTGACCTATCAGATGATGTTCGAACTGCGGGACTTCGGATTCTCCACCGCGATCGGCATCGGCGGCGACCCGGTGATCGGCACCACCCACATCGACGCGATCGAGGCGTTCGAGAAGGACCCCGAGACCAAGCTCATCGTGATGATCGGCGAGATCGGCGGCGACGCCGAGGAACGTGCGGCCGACTACATCAAGGCCAACGTCACCAAACCGGTCGTCGGCTACGTCGCCGGGTTCACCGCGCCGGAGGGTAAGACCATGGGCCACGCCGGCGCCATCGTGTCCGGGTCGTCGGGCACCGCGGCGGCGAAGAAGGAAGCTCTCGAGGCGGCCGGGGTGAAGGTCGGCAAGACGCCGTCGGCCACCGCGGCGTTGGCCCGGGAGATCCTGCAGAGCATGTGACGGGCGCGGTCAGCCCCCGCACACCGATCCTCGTCGGAGTCGGGCAGTTCACCGAACGCATCGACGGCCCGTCCTACCGCGGTATGTCCGCGGTCGAACTGGCCGCCGCCGCGGTCGCCGCGGCCCTGGCCGACACCGGGGCGGCGCCGGCCGCCGTCGCCGGGGCGGTCGACACCGTGCTGGGAATCCGCCAGTTCGAGATCTCCGCACCCGGCCGCCCGCCACTGGGCTGCTCGACCAACTACCCGAGGTCGGTGGCCGCGCGCGTCGGAGCGGCCCCGGCCCGGGCGGTGCTGGAACCGGTCGGGGGACAGGGTCCCCAGCACGCGGTCACCGAGTTCGCTGCCGCGATCGCTGCCGGCGAGGCCGACGTGGTCATCGTGTTCGGCTCCGAAAACACCTCCAGCATCAAGTATTTCGCCAGCCGCACCGACAAGCCCGACCATTCCGAGGAGTTCCCCGGGCAACTTGAGGACCGGGGTCTCGGATACGAGGGCCTGTTCGACGAGTACACCGTCGCGCACGGACTTCACGGCGCCCCCGCCCAGTACGGACTTCTGGAGAACGCCCGGCGGGCCAGGCTGGGCGTGGGTGTCGCGGACTACCGGAGGTCGATGGGGCAGTTGTTCGCCCCGTTCACGAAGGTCGCCGCGAGGAACCCGTACGCCGCGGCCCCGGTGGAACGCACGGTCGAGGAGATCGTCACCGTCACCGACACCAACCGAATGATCTGCGACCCGTACCCCCGACTGCTGGTGGCCCGCGATCAGGTGAACCAGGGTGCGGCGGTGGTGCTGATGTCGGTGGCGGCCGCCCGCCGCCTCGGGGTGCCCGAGGACACGTGGGTGTACCTGCGCGGCCATGCCGACCTCGTCGATCAGCCGTTGTTGGACCGCGGCGACCTCGGCTACAACTCCGCCTCGATCCTGGCCGTCGAGGAGGCGATGCGGGTGGCCGGGGTGGGCCTGACCGATATCGCCACGTTTGACGTGTATTCCTGCTTTCCGGTGCCGGTCTTCAACTTCTGCGACGGCACCGGTCTGGCCGCCGACGACCCCCGCGGGCTGACCCTCACCGGTGGGCTGCCCTACTTCGGCGGTCCCGGCAACAGCTATTCGTTGCACGCCATCGCCGAGACCGTGCACGCGATGCGGTCGGCCCCCGGTTCGTTCGGCCTGGTCGCCGCCAACGGCGGCATCATGAGCAAGTACTCGGTGGGTGTCTACTCCACCGAGGCGGCTGACTGGGCGGCTGACGACAGCGCCGAACTGCGCGCGCAGGTGGCCGGTCGGCCGCCGACCGCGATCGCCCACCGGGCAGACGGCGCGGGGACGATCGAGACCTACACCGTGCGCTATGACTGGCCGGTGCGGACCGGGATCATCGTCGGCCGTCGGGACGCCGACGGCAGTCGGTTCCTGGCGCTGAGCGAAGACCCCGACCTGGTCGGCCTGCTCAGTGACGGCGAACCCCTCGGCGCGGCAATCACGGTGCGGCACAACGGCACGGCCAACATCGCCGTGCTGCGCTGAGGGTGCGGCGGATGCCCGGTCAGGCCAGGCCCGCGAGCTTGCCGGCGAGGCGTTCCACATAGGCCGCGACCTCGTCGGCGGAGCGGTCCGGCAGGCCGAAGAGCACCTCGCTGACACCGATCTGCTGCCAGTGCTCGAGTTTCTCGGCGACCGGCTTGAAGTCCAGCGCGACGATCCGGGGGGTGCCATCGCGACCCGCCTCGCCCCAGATCTCCCGCAACTGCCGCACCGGTTCATCGATGTCGAAGTCCCGCGGGGTGGTGATCCACCCGTCGGCACTGCGGGCGATCCAGCGGAAGTTCTTCTCGGTTCCCGCCGCGCCGACCAGCACCGGCACATGGGCCTGGTTGGGTTTCGGCCACGCCCAACTGGGCCCGAACCGGACGAACTCGCCCTCGTAGGCGGCCTCCTCCTCGGTCCACAGCGCCCGCATGGCCTCGATGTACTCCCGGAGCATGGTGCGGCGCCGGCCCGGCGGCACATTGTGGTCGGCGAGTTCATCGGTGTTCCAGCCGAAACCGACGCCGACACTGACCCGCCCGCCGGAAAGATGGTCAAGGGTGGCAATGGTTTTCGCCAGGCTGATGGGGTCATGCTCGACCGGAAGTGCCACCGCCGTGGCCAACCGGACCCGGGAGGTCACCGCGGCGGCGGTGGCCAGGCTGACCCACGGGTCCAGCGTGCGCATGTACCGGTCGTCGGGCAGTGTCTCGTCGCCGGTGCCGGGGTGCGCGGCCTCCCGTTTGACCGGAATATGGGTGTGTTCGGGCACGTAGAACGTGCTGAACCCGTGCTCGTCGGCAAGCCTGGCCGCTTCGGCCGGTGTGATGCCGCGGTCGCTGGTGAAGAGCACGAGACCGTAATCCATGCGCTGAATTAGAACGTGTTCTAACGCGGCGGGCAAGAGGTGCCGGCGCACCGGTCGTACGGGCCGGATCGCCCACTCGGCGGTCGTAGGTGGTGTGCACGACGTGCGCTAGCGTGAAATCGGACGCACGACCGTCGCGCCCGGAGGAGACGTTATGACCTACCCGCCCAACAACCCGGGCTATCAGGTACCGCAGCAACCGGCCGGTTACGGCGCACCTCCCGGGCTGCCGCAGGCGGCAGCCGGACCCAACCGGTTGCCGGCGTACCTGGCCGGCACGGTGCTCGGGTTGGGTCTGCTCGCCTACCTGGCGAGTTTCGGACCGCAACTGAGCATCAGCACCGAGATGGGTCCGTTCGGCGGTGCGGAATTCACCGCCACCGGACTGAGCTACTGGACGGTCGCGGCTCTGATCGCGGCACTGCTGGCGGGTGTCGGACTCGCCCCCAAGGTGCACAGTTACACCCCGGTGGTGGCGGCTCTGTCGATTCTGGCCGTGCTGCTGGTGGCCGCACAGATCTTCAACAGCCCTGCCCAGTTCTCCATCGGCTGGGGTCTGTGGCTGGGGCTCACGCTGACGGTCTTGCAGGCCGCCGCCGCAGTGGCCGCGTTGTTGTTCGAAGCCGGGGTGCTCAGCGCCCCGGCACCGCGTCCGCGCGCCCAGCAGTACCCCCAGTACGGCCCGCCGCCGGGCTATTACCCCCCGCCGCAGGGCAGTGCCCCGCCGGGCTACCCGACCCCGTATGCCGGTTATCCGACCGGTCCGGTTTCGGTCGGGCCGCCGGCGGACGACACCCATACCCCGCCGACCGGCTTCCCGAGTTACCGGCCGGCTTCGGAGGCCGATTCCGCAAGCCGTCCGTCGCAGAGTCAGGGCGGCGCCCCGCGGCAGGACTCAAGGCAGCAGGACTCACAGCAGCGGGACTCAGGGCCGGATGAGGGTGCAGCCTCTCCGGCCGGGTCCGGCCCCACCCAGCCCTGACCGGGCCCGCACCGGGCGCCGCCCACTCGCCTGAACGGCGCGACGAGTGACACCGATGGAGGACCGGTTGCGGACGGGATCAGGCCCGGGGGTATCAGGCGCGGGCGGGTCAGGTCGGGGGGCACCTGGCGCGGGGGCACCGCACTCTCGTGACCTGCTGCGGGTCGCGTTCGGCCCGTCGGTGGTGGCGCTGGTGGTCATCGCCGCTGTCGTCCTGGTTCAACTGGTGGCCGCGAACAGCGACCTCACCGGCACTCTGGGCGCGGTGGCCAGTATGTGGCTGGCCTGCCATCAGGTACCGGTGACGCTGGCCGGCCAGCAGTTGGGGGTGCTGCCACTGGTGCCGCCCGCGCTGCTGGTCTGGGCGACCGCCCGCGGCACCGCGCAGATCACCCCGCCGAACGGCTCATGGTTCTTGCTGCGCTGGATCGTCGCGTCCGCCGTCGGCGGGCCGGTGTTGCTCACCGCGGTATCGCTGGCCGTCGTTCACGACGCCGCATCGGTCATCACCGTGCTGCAGACGCCGAACGCCCTGCATGCCTTCGGCAGCGTGCTCACCGTGCACCTCGTCGGCGCGGTGGCCGGCGTGGGTTCGAAGGCCGGCCGCCGGGAACTGGCGCGGTTGGGCCTGCCGGACTGGCTGACCGACACCGTGCGCCCGGCCATCATCGGGGTGCTGACGCTGCTGGCGCTGTCCTGCGCGGTGGTCGCCGGGTCGCTGGTCGTGCACTGGTCCACCATGCACGAACTGTTCGGTCTCACCGACTCCTTCATCGGGCAGCTGAGCCTGACCGCGCTGTCCGTGCTGTACCTGCCCAACGTCGTCCTCGGCACCGCTGCGGTGGCGGTCGGTTCGAGCGCGAGCATCGGCTTCGCCACCTTCAGCGCGTTCACCGTGTTCGGCGGGGACATCCCTGCGGTGCCGATCCTGGCGGCCGCGCCGACACCGCCGCTGGGGCCGGTGTGGGTGGCGCTGTTGATCGTCGGCGCGGCCGCTGGGGTGGCGTTGGGCCAGCAGTGCGCCCGCAAGCCGCTTCCCGTCGGTGCGGCCTTCGCGAAGCTGGCGGTGGCGGCTCTGCTGGCGGCGGGGAGCCTGGCGGGGCTGGCGTACTTCGGCGGCGGGCAGTTGGGCAACTTCGGCCATGTCGGGGTGGATCAGGCGACCTTTGCGCCCGCCGCGTTCTTCTGGTTTTTCGTCATCGGCGGGTTGACTGTGGTGCTGGCCGGGGGCCTGCGCCCGCGGCCCAAGCCGGTGGTCCGGCCCGACACTGTCGCGGTCGAGGGTGAACCGCTCACCGAACCGATCCGGCTCGGTGTCGACCCCGACCCCGACACCGACACCGACCCCGCGACCGAGCGGGTCGCCACCGCCGAACCCGGTCAGCGCCCGGATCCCGAACCGGAACCCGAGCCGGCCTCGCCGCCGCCGGTACGGCCCGCTCCGGAGGTCGAGGACGTCGAGGACCTGATGTTCGTCGACGACGACATCGAGGACGACGAAATTGGACACGATGACATCGAGTCGGGTCCCGGTCAGCCTCCGGCGGGCTCCGCGGGCCCGGCGGGCCCGCGCTAGGCTTCCCGCCGTGCCCGAACCGATCAGCGTGCCGCCGAGCGCGCCGGCCCGGCTGGTCGTCCTGGCATCGGGCACCGGATCGCTGCTGGAGTCGCTGCTGGCCGCGGCCGTCGGCGACTACCCGGCGCGGGTGGTGGCGGTCGGGACGGATCGCGAATGCCGGGCCGAGACGATCGCAACCCACGCGGGCCTGCCGTCCTTCCGGGTCCGGGTCGGCGAGTATCCCGACCGGACGGACTGGGACGCCGCGCTCACCGCGGCGACCGCCGCTCATCAGCCGGACCTGATCGTGTCGGCGGGTTTCATGAAGATTCTCGGCGCGACGTTCCTGAACCGCTTCCCGGGCCGGGTGGTCAACACCCACCCCGCCCTGTTGCCGTCCTTTCCGGGCGCGCACGCGGTCCCCGACGCCCTGGCGTACGGAGTGAAGGTCACCGGCTGCACCGTGCATCTCGTCGACGCGGGTGTGGACACCGGGCCGGTGCTGGCCCAGCAGGCCGTCGAGGTTCTCGATGGTGACGACGAACAGTCCCTGCACGAGCGGATCAAGGTCGTCGAGAGACGGCTCCTGGTCGACGTGCTGGCCGCGGTGGCGCGGCATGGAGTGACGTGGAGCGGCAGAAAGGCGATGCTCGGATGACGGCGCAGACGTTGATAGGGAAGAAGCCGATTCGGCGGGCCCTGATCAGTGTGTACGACAAGAGCGGTCTGATCCCGCTCGCCGAAGGTCTGCACGCGGCCGGCGTGGACATCGTGTCCACCGGCTCGACGGCGAAAAAGATTGCCGAGAAAGGGATTCCGGTCACGCCGGTGGAGTTCGTCACCGGCTTCCCCGAGATTCTCGACGGCCGGGTGAAGACCCTGCACCCGCACATCCACGCCGGGCTGCTGGCCGACACCCGCAACCCCGAACACGTTGCGGCCCTGGAGAAGCTGAAGATCGAGCCGTTCGACCTGGTGGTGGTGAACCTCTACCCGTTCAGCGAGACGGTGGACTCCGGGGCAGAGATCGACGAGTGCGTCGAGCAGATCGACATCGGCGGACCGTCGATGGTGCGCGCCGCGGCCAAGAACCACGCCAGCGTCGCCGTCGTGGTCGAACCACTCGGCTACGACGGCGTCCTGGCTGCCGTCCGGTCCGGTGGTTTCACGCTGGAGGAGCGAAAGAAGCTGGCATCGCTGGCCTTCCGGCACACCGCCGAGTACGACATCGCGGTGGCGACCTGGACGGAATCCACCCTGGCACCCGAGTCCGCCCTGGCACCCGAATCCACCCTGGCACCCGAGTCCGCCCTGGCACCCGAGCACGGCCCCGCCGACGAGGCGGCGCCGGCGGGCCTGCCCCGGTGGTTCGGCCGCAACTGGCGGCGCACCTCGTCGCTGCGCTACGGCGAGAACCCGCATCAGCGGGCGGCGCTCTACAGTGACGACATCGGCTGGCCGGGTCTGGCCCAGGCCCAGCAGTTGCACGGAAAAGAGATGAGCTACAACAACTTCACCGACGCCGACGCGGCCTGGCGGGCGGCTTTCGACCACTCGCAGATCTGCGTGGCGATCATCAAGCACGCCAACCCGTGCGGGATCGCGATCTCCGCCGAGTCGGTGGCCGACGCGCACCGCAAGGCGCACGCCTGCGATCCGCTCAGCGCGTTCGGCGGGGTGATCGCGGCCAACACCGAGGTGACCCGGGAGATGGCCGAGCAGGTCGCCGACATCTTCACCGAGGTGATCATCGCGCCGGCCTATCAGGAGGGCGCGGTGGAGATCCTGGCCCGCAAGAAGAACATCCGCGTTCTGGTGGCCGCCGAGCCGACCATCGGCGGGGTCGAGATCCGGCAGATCAGTGGTGGTCTGCTGATGCAGGAGCGCGACGAACTCGACGCCCCCGGCGACGATCCTGCGAACTGGACGCTGGCCACCGGTGCCGCCGCCGACGAGGCGACGCTCACCGACCTGGCGTTCGCCTGGCGGGCCTGCCGGGCGGTGAAGTCGAACGCGATCGTCGTTGCCGCCGACGGGGCCACCATCGGTGTCGGCATGGGGCAGGTCAACCGGGTCGACGCCGCGCGGCTTGCCGTCGAGCGGGGCGGGGACCGGGTGCGTGGCGCGGTGGCGGCTTCTGATGCCTTCTTCCCGTTCCCGGACGGGCTGCAGGTGCTGACCGACGCCGGGGTGAAAGCCGTTGTCCATCCCGGCGGTTCGGTGCGCGACGATGAGGTGACGGCCGCGGCTGCCGCGGCGGGCATC
>JAUPLT010000016.1 GCA_030836785.1 Actinomycetota bacterium | reverse complement strand
TGGCAGGTGCACGCTGGCGGAGGTGATGACGTTGTAGTCGTCGATGTTGAAGGTGAACGGAAAGTTGTCGCCGCGCCAGCCTTCCACGTCAAGGGGGTTGTGTCGGTAGAACAGTGAGCTGTGGCTGACCCCGTCGATCGGACGGTGCGCCAGCCGCACTTCGTATTCGTCGCGGCCATCGTCATCGAGGGCGGCCGGTTCGGGCACCGTCACCTGGGCGGGGTCGAACGGCCAGTGCCGGCCGAGAGGCCCGGGCGGGGGAGTGCGGAACTCCTCGGCGGCCTCGATCATCAGCCAGGTGCCCGGCTCGTCCGGGATCTGGCGCCACGTGCAGGCCTTGGGCAGGTACACCCAGTCGCCGGTGCGGTAGGACAGCGGACCGAACTCGGTCTGCAGCAGGCCGCTGCCCTGGTGGACGAAACACAGCAGGTCACCGTCGATATGGCGGGAGAAGTACGGCATCGGTGCGGTTCGCCGGCTCAGCATCATGCGGCAGTCCACGTTGGAGAACAGCAGCAGCGGGCCGCCGGCGGGTTCGATGGCGTCCGCGGGTTCGAGCCGGTCGGCAAGGACGTCGACGGGGCGAATCGGGCCCGACGCGCGGAATTGGGTGGGGTCATGACGCCGATAAATATTGGCGGTCCGGCCGGTGAACCCCGCGCGCCCCAGTTCGTCGTCCTTGAGGCCGTCAAGGTCGGCGTGCAGACGCCGAGGGGTGACGCCTTTGCGCAGGTGGACGAAGGATTCCATAGGAGACTCCGGAAGCTGGCCGGGGCGAAACTGAAGATGACATTACTTTTTGTTCAGCGTCATGACAAGGCCTTTTGCCGGGTCTCGTCACTGCCGGCCAACGGCTTCGAGTTTCGCCCCTCGTCGGTGCCGTGTTTTACTTTTCCCTTAAGACGTCAAGCGGGGAAACGAGAAAGCTGGGGTGTGTTGGTGAAGTCTGTGTTCGACAAGGTGCGAGGCTGGTCTCGCCGAATCGGCGTCACGGCTGTGACCGTGGCGGCCCTGCCGGGCCTGATTGGGCTGGTGGGCGGTACGGCGACGGCGAACGCGTTTTCGCGTCCCGGTCTCCCGGTCGAGTACCTGGACGTTCCGTCGCCGAGCATGGGGCGCGACATCCGGGTTCAGTTCCAGAGTGGCGGCCCCAATTCGCCGAACGTCTGGATGCTTGACGGTCTGCGCGCGCAGGACGACTACAACGGCTGGGACATCAATACTCAGGCGTTCGAGTGGTACGTGGACTCCGGTCTGTCGATGTCGATGCCGGTCGGTGGTCAGTCCAGCTTCTACGCGGACTGGTACCGGCCCGCCTGCGGCAAGGCCGGTTGCTCGACTTACAAGTGGGAGACCTTCCTGACTCAGGAGGCGCCGGCGTGGTTGCAGGCCAACAAGGATGTCCGGCCCACCAACAACGCGGCGATCGGCCTGTCGATGGCCGGGTCGGCTTCGCTGACCCTGGCTGTGTGGCACCCGAACCAGTTCGTGTACGCCGGTTCGATGTCGGGCTTCCTGAACCCCTCTGAGGGCTGGTGGCCGGGTCTGATCAACATCTCCATGGGTGACGCGGGTGGCTACAAGTCCAACGACATGTGGGGCCCCTCGAGTGACCCGGCCTGGAAGCGCAATGACCCGATGGAGCAGATCCCTCGGCTGGTGGCTAACAACACCCGCATCTGGATCTACTGCGGCAACGGACAGCCCAACGAGCTCGGCGGCGGCGATGTTCCTGCCACCTTCCTGGAGGGCCTGACCATCCGCACCAACCGCACCTTCCGCGATAACTACCTCGCGGCGGGTGGCAAGAACGGGGTGTTCAACTTCCCCGACAACGGCACGCACAACTGGGCCTACTGGGGCCGCGAACTGCAGGCGATGAAGCCCGACCTGCAGCGGGTTCTGCTCGGCTGACAATTCTGACGATAATGGGCCCCCGACTTCGGTCGGGGGCCCATTATCGTTGTGCCGCATGACGATCGGTGTTTGCCGGTCGCAAGCGGGGGGCGTTACTTCAGTTCAGCCGAACTCAGCCCCAGCAGGCGCCGCGCCACCACCAGCAGCTGAATCTGCTGCGTGCCTTCGAAGATGTCCAAGATCTTGGAGTCGCGCGCCCACTTCTCCAGCAGCGTCTGCTCGGAGTAGCCGGTGGTGCCGGCCAGTTCGACCGCCTTGAGGGTGATGTCACTGGCGACCCGGGCTGCTTTGGCCTTCCCCATCGACGCTTCTTTGGAGTTGGGGATGCCGTTGTCGGCCTGCCAGGCCGAACGTAAGGTCAGCAGATAACCGGCCTCCCACTCGGCCTCCATCCGCAGGAACTCCGCGGCCGGCGCGCTCTGAGCGTGGGCGGGCTTGTCGTAGGAGATCTCCACACCGGCGTCGGTGAGGATCGTCCGAAGTTCCTCCAAAGCCGCCCTGGCGACGCCGACGGCCATTGCCGCCACGATCGGGCGGGTGTTGTCGAAAGTCTCCATGACCCCGGCGAAGCCCTTCTCCACCTGGATCTCCGGGCTGCCGAGCAGGTTCTCCTTCGGGATCCGGACGTTGTCGAAGCGGATCGCCGCGGTGTCTGAGGCCTTGATGCCCAGCTTGTGCTCAAGCCGCTCGACGGTGACGCCGGGATACTCGCGCGGGACGATGAACGACTTGATCGCCGCCCGTCCGAGTGTCTTGTCCAGCGTGGCCCACACCACGATGTGGCTCGCCCGGGCACCGGCGGTGACGTAGATCTTCTCCCCGTTGATGACGTACTCGTCGCCGTCGAGAACCGCCGTCGTCGACACCGCCGCGGAGTCCGAACCGAAGGACGGCTCGGTGATGGCCATCGCGGCCCAGATGCCCTTACCGAGCCGCTCGAGTTGCTCGTCGGTGGCCACCCCGGATATCGCGGCGTTGCCCAGACCCTGGCGTGGGATCGACAGCAGCAGGCCGACGTCGCCCCAGGAGACTTCGAGGGCGTTCAGCAGCGCGGACATGTTGCCGCCGTTGATATTTCCCTTAGGCCCGTCGTCGGCATCGCGGAAGGCATCGGTGCCGGCGAAGGAGATCGTCTTGGCATCCGAAATGCCCTCGAACAGGGCGGAGACGGTGTCCAGTTCGGCAGGGTAAGCGTGTTCGTTGAGGTCGTACTTACGCGATATCGGGCGGAAGATCTCCGCGGCGCCTTTGTGTCCCATCTCGATGACGGCCTCGAGTTTGCGGGGGAGTTCCAGATTGATTGCCATGAGCGTCTTTCTGCTTGGCTGGATCGAGACTTACAGGACCACAACACCTTCGGCGATGCCGATGGCCCGCAGATCGCGGTACCAGCGCTCCACCGGGTGTTCCTTGGTGAATCCGTGACCGCCGAGCAACTGCACACCGTCGAGTCCGATCTGCATGCCCTTGTCGGCGCCCATCCGCTTGGCCAGCGCGGCCTCGCGGGCGAACGGCAGGCCCTGGTCCGCGCGGGCGGCGCCGCGCCAGGTGATCAGACGTAGGCCGTCGAGTTCAATCGCGATATTGGCGCACATGAAGGCCACCGCCTGGCGCCGGGCGAT
Organism: Actinomycetota bacterium; assembly: GCA_030836785.1. Taxonomy (GTDB): domain Bacteria; phylum Actinomycetota; class Actinomycetes; order Mycobacteriales; family Mycobacteriaceae; genus Mycobacterium. The sequence continues at coordinate 14,147 of JAUPLT010000016.1, read as the reverse complement.
CGGCTCGCCGAATGCTTCGCGCTCCTTGACGTAGGGAATCACGTAGTCCAGCACCGCATGTGATGTGCCGACGGCCAAGGCTGCCCAGCCGAGTCGGGACAGCGCGATGGCTTCTGAGTAATCGCTGTCGGAAGCGTCTTCGCCCCCCAGTCGCGCGGTCAGGGGCACTGATACTTTGTTCAACTCGATACGTCCGAGGGCGGCGGCGCGCAGGCCCATACTGCGATCGGCCTGGATGGTCACTCCGGCGGTGTCGGATTCGACGATGAACATCGCCGGCTTTCCGTTGAGTTGTGCTGCGATGACGAACAATTCGGCGTCAGCGGCCGCGGGCACCAAGGACTTGACCCCGTCGAGGCGATACCCGCTGGGGGTGCGCACCGCGGTTGTCTTGAGCGTGGTCGGGTCGAACAACGGTTGCGGTTCAGCGATGGCAAGGCACGCCTGCGGCACATTCTCGCCGGCGAAGTCCTTGAGATAGGTGGCCTGCTGGTCCGCTGTTCCCCAGTGTGTGAGCGCCGAGGCCACGCCGCCGGGAGCCAGTATCGGCAGAGCCAGACCCATGTCACCGTACGAGAGAGCCTCGGCCACAAGCGCGTTGGTGACGGATGTGCGCTGCTCGGCGATGCCGTCGTAATCCTCTGGGACCTTGATCGCGGTCACGCCGAGTTCGGCGGCCTTGGCGATCAGATCCGCCGGGTAGGTGGCGGCGTCGTCGGCGCCCCGGGCGGACGGTCGCAGGATTTCCTCGGCGAACTGTTCTACCGTCTCGACGATCATCTTCTGGTCGTCGTCGGGGGTGAGGTCGAAGTAGTCGGCGGTGCTGGGCGACAGGCGCGTCGCCGGCTGACCGAGGCCCTGGACCTTCTTGAACTGCCGGGTCGAGGCCCCGGCGGCCGAGAACCCATGCTTGACGCCGAACTTGAGCGCTCTGTTGAGAGGGTCTCGCAGTCCTCGGCGATCGAGGAAGTCTTGTCCCAGCAGGGGCGTCAGCAAGGCCATCCCGAGATTGATGGCGGATCGTTGCGGCCGGAATCGGCCGACGGCGCTCTCGCGGGCGCGGGCGCTGCGGTTGGCGGGGGCGTTGGCCATCCGGCCAGCCTATCTTACTCAGGAGTAAGGTAGCGCAGCGTGTCCTGGTGGAGCAGGCCATTGCTGGCCACGGCGCTGCCGCCGTGGGGGCCGGGGGTGCCGTCCAGAGCGGTGAACGTTCCGCCGGCTTCGCGTACCAGCAGGTCCAGGGGGGCCAGGTCCCACAACTTGACCTCCGGTTCGGCGGCGACGTCCACCGCGCCCTCGGCCACCAGGCAGTAGGAGAAGAAGTCGCCGTAAGCCCGCACCCGCCAGACGGCATCGGTCAGTGCGACGAACCTGTCTCGCAGTCCGCGTTCGGCCCACCCGGACAGGCTGGAGAAGGACAGACTGGCCGACCCGAGGTCCGCCACGGCTGAGACGGACAGGCGACGGGCCGCGGCGTGGCCGACCGAGGCGTGTGCGCCCAGGCTGTGCCCGGCCCACCAGCGCCGGTTCAGGGCCGGAGCGCTCACGACGCCGACCACCGGGATGCCGTCCTGAACCAATGAGATCAGGCTCGCCCACACCGGCACCCCCCGAACGAAGTTCTTGGTGCCGTCGATCGGGTCGATCACCCACTGCCGTCCGTGTCGTAACGGTTCGCCGCCGTGTTCCTCGCCGAAGATCGCATCGGCGGGGCGCTGCTCAGCGAGGATTTCACGCAGCGCGGTCTCAACCGCGAGATCGGCGTCGCTGACCGGGGTCAGGTCCGGCTTGTGCTCGACATGTAGGTCCAGCGCGCCGAAGCGGGCCACGGTGATGGTGTCGGCGCAGTCGGCCAGGGACAGCGCCACGTCGAGGTCGGCCTGGAGGTCGCTCATGGCTGCAGTCCTACCATGGGCAGCATGATGGAGTTTGCCGTGCTGTTGCTCATTGTCGGTTCGCTTGCGCTGCTGCTCGGGCCGCGGCTGATGGGCAAGCGCGGCCCGCGTGGGGAAATGGCGCAGGGCACTCTGCTGGTCACGGGGGTGAGTCCGCGCCCGGACGCCACCGGAGAACAGTTCGTCACGATCAGCGGGGTCATCAACGGACCGACTGTCGATGAACACGTCGTGTATCAGCGGATAGCGGTCGATGTGAATGACTGGCCGAGCATGGGACAGTTGATGCCGGTGGTGTACTCACCGAAGAACCCGGACAAGTGGTTCTTCGCCCCGCCGGTGCCGCCGGTGCCGCCGGTCCCGCCGGTCCCGCCCTACCAGAGTTAGGCGGCGTGGCGAGCCAGCGAGACTCCGACCGCGATTTCGATCTCGCTGGTGTCGAATCTCGGTGGACCTGCAATCGGGGGAGCTGTCGAGTGGTGCCGGCCACCGGTTGGTGTGCTGAATACTGCTGTGTGGGAACCGGATTCGTCGGTGTGGGTCGTCACCTCCCAGCCATCGGCTTCCTTGGTGTAGTTGCAGGCCTCGCATGAACCGGCCCCGTTTGCGGCGGTGGTCGGACCGCCGCGTGCGGCCGGTGTCGTGTGGTCGGTGTGCCGGATGGGGGCGTCGCAGTAGGGAGTTCGGCAGGTACCGTCCCGCAGGGCGATGAACTGGGCAAGCCCTGTGGGGAAGATCCGGGACCTGGACTCCATCGCGACCAGTGTTCCGGAGCGAGGATGGCGGTACAGCCGGCGCAACGTCGCCCGCGACTGCGGGTCCGCGGCTGCCGCGCCGATCAGCCGGCGGGCCACACCCGCCGGAATCGGCCCGTAACCGGTCACGGTCGCAGGAGTTGTCGACCCGCCGACCATGGTTTCGTCGGAGAGAACCAGGTTGACCGCGACGGGGGTGGCGACCGCCGCGGACCGCCCGGTTACCCGCTCGACCAGGGTGTCGGCCATCACCTGACCGCGGCCGCGGCCGTCACCGCACTGATCGGCCGCCCGGGACAGTGCCGCGTACACGGACACCCCCTGGGCGACCGGCAGTAGTGCGGTGAGGTAGGTCATGCAATCCGGTGCCGGTCGCACGGTCACGCAGCGCTCGTTCACAGTCCGGGCGGCCCGGTCCACCACGGCATGCGGATCGAGCCGGTAGGCGATGGCCTTGGCTTCGGCGGCGATCCGCCGATCGCCCAGGCCCTCCAGTCGGCTGCGGTCAGCGCATAACTCCGCGTCGAGGGCCCGCCGGTCCTCGACGTCGAGGCAGGCGCTCTCCCGGACGATCAGGGTGGCTCGCCACTCGGACAGGTCACCGCGCTCCAGTGCGGCCAGGGTGTGCGGCATTTCGGATACCAGCGCCTGGCCGAAGCCCAAGTGCCGGCTCCCGCGGGCGGGGGAGTCGTATCGGGCAAGGGCGATCTCGGCGGCAACTCCGCGACCGCGCCGCCGGCGCGGGGTGCCGGCAGCGATCTCGGCGGCACGCCGGGTGGCAGCGAAGGCGGCGGCCGCGCGAGCCTGCGCAGCCGCAGCGGCGGACTTCAGTCGTTCAAGCGCCGTGATCTGGGCGATCAGCGCGGATTCGCCGGAGTCCGGATCGACCACCAACACATCATCGAACATGCATTCGATGCTACGTCGACCCGGTGACAAACCTCGGGTGCTAACCGTGCCCGACGTGCAGCAGGCGCTCCACGCTGGGCAGTTTGACCCGCGGTCGGCCGTGTGGCTCCCCGGCCGAGCGTTCGTGGGCGTCGATCGCCTGCCAGTGCGCGTCACTGATCAGCGCGGGCTGACGCTCCGTCAGCCAGTCCGCCAACTCTCCCGCGTAGTCGTCGCCGGCCTCGCGCACCGTCGCGCCGACCAGATCGGCCACCAGGGTGTCGACGGTGTCCTGAGAATCCTTCTTGTTGGTGCCGATCACCCCCGAGGGGCCGCGCTTGATCCAGCCGACGACGTAGTCGCGGGCCCGCCCGGCTATCCGACCCTGCTCATGCGGGATGGTGCCGGCGGTCTCATCGAAGGGCAGGCCGGGAATCGCCACACCGCGGTATCCGACCGCGCGCACCACCAGTTGGGTGGACAGCGTCTCCCGTTCGCCGGTATCGCGTGCCACCACCCGTCCGCTGTCGTCGGCGACCAGTTCGTTACGGCCGAGCACGATCTCCCCGACCCGTCCGGCCCCGCGGATCTCGATCGGCGAGGTGTGGAACCGGAAGACGATCCGGCGGTTCCCCGGGGTCTGCTCGCCGGCGGCGGTCTTCTCCGCGTAACCGCGCAGCACCTTGATGTTCGCGGTGGTGGTCTTACCCGCGGCTTCGGCGTCGGCGTCGGTGACCGCCGCCAGGTCGGCGGGGTCGACAACCACGTCCACGCCCTCCAACTCGCCGAGTTCACGTAGTTCAAGGGTGGTGAACGCACCCTGCAGTGGACCGCGTCGGCCGACGATCACCACTTCGGCGACGCCGCGGGTGTGCAGCGAGTCCAGTGCGTGGTCGGCGATGTCGGTCTTGGCCAGCACGTCGGGATCGGTGACCAGAATGCGCGCGACGTCGATGGCCACGTTGCCGTTCCCCACCACCACCGCGCGACCCGAGGAGATGTCCCCCGAAGAAAGATCCGGAGACATCTCGGCGAAGTGCGGGTGGGCGTTGTACCAGCCGACGAAGTCCACCGCCGCGACGCTGCCCGGCAGGTCCTCGCCCGGGATGCCCATCGGACGGTCGGACTGGGCGCCCACGGCGTAGACCACCGCGTCGTAGCGCTCTGCCAGTTCGTCGGCCGAGACGTGAGTGCCGACCGCGACATTGCCGAAGAACCGGAACCGAGGATCCTCGGCGGTCTTCTCGAACGTCCGGCTCACCGATTTGATCTTGGGGTGGTCCGGGGCCACTCCGGAGCGCACCAGACCCCACGGGGTGGGCAGCATCTCCAGCATGTCGATACGAATGTCCCGACCCCCCTCGGAGACGGCGGAGTCGGCGGCGCGCAGGAGCGACGCGGCGGCGAAGAACCCGGATGGGCCGGCGCCGACGATCGCGATATGGAAGGGACGCATCCTGGGGATGGTAGCCGCGGGAAAGCCGCGGTCATGCCAAGGCCGCTGGTAATCACGGACGCTGTCAACGAAGGCCGCTGGTGACCAATGCCGCTGGTGGCCAATGCCGCCGGTAACGTGGCACCACGTGGACCTGGATCGTCAGACGCAGATCGCCGCCCTCGATACCACTCTGACCACGGTGGAGAGGGTGCTCGACGTCGATGAACTGCGAGCCCGGATCGCCAAGCTCGAACACGAGGCGGCGGATCCCAAGCTCTGGGACGACCAGACCAACGCCCAGAAGGTCACCAGTGAGCTATCCCACGCCCAGGGCGAGCTGCGCCGGGTGGAGGCCCTGCGCAGCCGTCTTGACGACCTGCCGGTGCTCTACGAGTTGGCCTCCGAGGAGGGCGGCGCCGAAGGCGAGACGGCGCTGGCGGAGGCGGACACCGAGTTGACCTCGTTACAGGCCGATATCGAGGCGTTGGAGGTCCGCACCCTGCTGTCCGGGGAGTACGACGAGCGTGAGGCCCTGGTGAACATCCGCTCGGGCGCCGGCGGGGTGGATGCCGCCGACTGGGCCGAAATGCTGATGCGGATGTACATCCGGTGGGCTGAGCAACACAGCTACCCCGTTGAGGTCTTCGACACGTCCTACGCCGAGGAAGCGGGTATCAAGAGCGCCACCTTCGCGGTGCACACCCCTTACGCCTACGGCACCCTCTCGGTGGAGCAGGGCACCCACCGGCTGGTGCGGATCAGCCCGTTCGACAACCAAAGCCGCAGGCAGACCTCGTTTGCCGAGGTCGAGGTGCTGCCCGTCGTCGAGACCACCGACCACATCGAAATCCCCGAAACCGACCTGCGGGTGGACGTCTACCGGTCCAGCGGACCGGGCGGTCAGTCGGTCAACACCACCGATTCCGCGGTTCGACTCACCCACATCCCGACCGGTATCGTCGTGACTTGCCAGAACGAGAAATCGCAACTGCAGAACAAGGTTTCTGCCATGCGGGTACTCCAGGCCAAGCTGCTGGAACGCAAACGCTCCGAGGAGCGAGCGGAGCTTGACGCCCTCAAGGGCGACGGCGGCAGTTCGTGGGGTAACCAGATGCGGTCCTACGTTCTGCACCCCTACCAAATGGTCAAGGATCTGCGGACCGAGTACGAGGTCGGCAATCCCGCGGCGGTACTGGACGGGGACATTGACGGATTCCTCGAAGCGGGGATCCGGTGGCGCAACCGACGAGATGACTGACTTTGCCGACTGACATATTGGCCCTGCCGTTCGCCCAACGCTGGCACGACTTCTGGCATGGCGAAATCGGCAACTGGCTTCTGACCCGTGGTCTCAAGATCGGCCTGCTGGTGATCGGAGGGGTGCTGGCTGCCCGGTTCGTCAATTGGGCCGCGCAGCGCATCACCCGGCGCATCGACGCCAACTTCCAGGAAAGCGATGCCCTGGTCCGGTCGGAGAGCGTGAAGCACCGCCAGGCGGTGGCCTCGGTGATCTCCTACGTCGCCATCGGACTGCTCTGTGTCGTCGTGGCCCTGGAGATCACCGAGATTCTTGCCATCCCGGTCAGCTCGCTGGTGGCCCCGGCCGCGGTGCTCGGTGCCGCGTTGGGTTTCGGTGCGCAGCGGATCGTGCAGGACCTGCTGGCTGGGTTCTTCATCATCACCGAGAAGCAGTACGGATTCGGTGACCTGGTGCAGCTGACCCTGGGTTCCAGCAACGATGCGATGGGCACCGTTGAGGATGTCACGCTGCGGGTGACCAAGCTGCGCACGTCGGAGGGGGAGATGTACACCATCCCCAACGGCCAGATCATGAAGTCGCTCAATCTGTCCAAGGACTGGGCGCGTGCTGTCATCGACATTCCGATCCCCACGGCAGCGGATCTCAACGTGGTCAACGACGTGCTGCACCGGGTCTGCGACACCGCCGCCGACGATCCCGAACTCGCCGACCTGCTGCTGGACAAGCCGCAGTTGATGGGGGTGGAGAGCATCGGCGTGGACACCGTCAACCTGCGGATGGTCGCCCGGACCCTGCCCGGCAAGCAGTTCGAGGTGGGGCGCGGGCTGCGGCTGCTGGTGATCGCGGCGTTGACCAGGGCCGGAGTTGTCACCCCGGCTGACACCCCGCCGATGGTCGGGGCGCTGGTGCACCCGGCAACCGCCGGCGGCGCCGAGCAGACTCAGGGACCGGTGCAGTAGTGAAGAAGACGATTACCCCGAAAGAGGGCCGCAGCTGGCCCGGATACATCCTGTGGGGACGAGTGCGAACGTCCACGGTGGCCCTGATCATGGTGTTCATCGGGTGCTGGTGGCTGTACGAGACCTACGACACCGGCCCCGACCCGAGTCAGGTGCCGGCCAGCAATGTCGTGCCGCCCGGGTTCATCCCCGATCCGGCATACACCTGGGTGCCGCGCACTGACGTTCAGCGTCCGGACCTCTCCATCACGACGACGGAGACGACGCCGACGACATCAACGACGCCGACGACGCCGACGTCCCCGGGGGCCGACGGCACCACCACCGATACGCCGACGAGTGGGGCCCCGACGAGCGGGGCGCCGACGAGTGGGGCGCCGACGAGTGGGGCCACGAGTGGGGTCCCGCCGACCCCGACGGCGAGTTCCACCGCGCCGGTCCCGACCGGGGCGACCAGTGCTGCGCCGACGTCGACGAGTGCCGCCACGGCCGCGCCGACCCCGTCCACGCCGTCCACGACCGCCCCCGGCGCGGCCCCCGCGCGCCAGGGTGCCCCGTAGGCCGCGTCGTCCCCCGGGCAGCGCCAACCACGTACCGCGGGGCCCTGCGGCTAGACTGGCGAGCCGTGATGATCACCCTCGACCACGTCACCAAGCAGTACAAGACGTCCACTCGGCCGGCGCTGGACAATGTCAGCCTCAAGATCGACAAGGGTGAATTCGTCTTTCTGATCGGCCAAACCGGGTCTGGGAAGTCCACCTTCATGCGTCTGCTGCTGGCTGAACAGTCACCGACGTCCGGCGAGGTTCAGGTATCGAAGTTCCACGTCAACAAGCTTTCCGGTCGTCAGGTCCCCAAGCTTCGCCAGGTGATCGGCTGCGTATTCCAGGATTTCCGGCTGTTGCAGCAGAAGACGGCCTTCGAGAACGTGGCCTTCGCGCTGGAGGTGATCGGCAAGAAGCCCGACCTGGTCAAGAAGGTGGTGCCCGAGGTGCTCGACATGGTCGGACTGTCCGGAAAGGCCAACCGGTTGCCCGGCGAACTGTCCGGCGGTGAGCAGCAGCGGGTGGCCATCGCCCGGGCCTTCGTCAACCGGCCATTGGTGCTGCTGGCAGACGAGCCCACCGGCAACCTCGACCCGGAGAGCGGCCTCGAGATCATGGACCTGCTGGACCGGATCAACCGAACCGGCACCACCGTCCTGATGGCCACGCACAACAACCTCATCGTCGACTCCATGCGCCGTCGTGTCCTGGAGCTCTCCTTGGGTCGACTGGTCCGCGACGAACAGCGCGGCGTCTACGGAATGGACCGCTGACATGCGCGCCGGATTCCTCGCCAACGAGGTCGTCAACGGCCTGCGTCGCAACGTCACCATGACGGTTGCGATGATCCTCACGACCGCGATCTCCATCGGACTGTTCGGCGGTGGTCTTTTGGTGATGCAACTGGCCAACCAGTCCCGCGACATCTACCTCGACCGGGTCGAGAGCCAGGTGTTCCTCACCAACGAGGTCTCGGCCAACGACCCGACCTGCGATGCCGAGGCGTGTCGGGCGTTGCGGGCGCAGATCGAGGCCCGCGACGACGTCAAGAGTGTGCGGTTTCTCAACCGTGACGACGCCTACACCGACGCCGTCACGAAGTTCCCGGAATACAAGGACGTCGCCTCCAAGGACTCCTTCCCGGCCTCGTTCATCGTCAAGCTCGAGGACCCCGAGAAGCACGCGGACTTCGACAAAGCCCTGCAGGGTCAGCCGGGTGTGCTCAACGTCCTTAATCAGAAGGACCTCATCGACCGGCTGTTCGCCGTCCTCGACGGGCTCTCCAGTGCGGCGTTCGCCGTCGCGATCGTGCAGGCGGTCGGTGCAATCCTGTTGATCGCCAACATGGTTCAGGTGGCGGCTTACACCCGTCGCACCGAGATCGGAATCATGCGGATGGTGGGCGCCACCCGCTGGTACACCCAGTTGCCGTTCCTGACCGAGGCGGTGATCGCCGCGACCATCGGCGTGGTGCTGGCGATCCTTGGCCTGATCGGAGTGCGGGCGCTGTTCCTGGAGAGGGCCCTCGATCAGTTCTACCAAGCCAATCTGATCGCCCGGATCGACTATGCCGACGTGCTCTACGTATCCCCGATCATGTTCGGGGTCGGGGTGGCGATGGCCGCGATCACCGCGTACGTGACGCTGCGGTTGTACGTCCGGGATTAGCGGTGTCGAAGAAGGCGGCCAAGAAGCCGGGAGATGAGAAGGGCTCCGGAAAGAGGGTCATCGCCTCCAACCGCAAAGCGCGGCATAACTATTCGGTGCTTGAGGTTTTCGAGTGCGGGGTGGTGCTGACCGGCACCGAAGTCAAGAGCCTGCGGGACGGTGCGGCATCGTTGGCCGATGCGTTCGCCACCGTCGACGATGGCGAGATCTGGTTGCGCAACCTGCACATCGCGGAGTACCACCACGGCACCTGGACCAACCACGCCCCGCGGCGCAACCGCAAACTCCTACTGCACCGTCGCCAGATCGACCTGCTGGTCGGCAAGATCCGCGACGGCAACCTGACCCTGGTGCCGCTGTCGATGTACTTCCTGGACGGCAAGGTCAAGGTCGAACTGGCGCTGGCCCGGGGCAAGCAGGCGCACGACAAGCGTCAGGACATCGCCAAGCGCGACGCCGCGCGGGAAGTGGTGCGGGAGTTGGGGCGTCGGGCGAAGGGGATGTAGGGCGGACCTACGTCTTGTAGGCGCCGTTGCCGCCGATGCCCGCCGCGCCGCCGTCTCCGTAGAACGACAGCAGCCCGGTAGTGCCGCCGTGGCGATGATCTCCGTCCACTAAAGTCCAGCCAATGTCTGACACCCCGCGCCCCCGTACCGTCCTGGACAAGAATGACGTGCTCACCGGGCTTTTCGCCTCCTGGGACCGGATCGAGGCGCTGCTGGCAAGCGTGACCGACGAGGATTGGGAGACGCCCACCGCGTTGCCGGGGTGGACGGTGCACGACGTCGTCTCCCACATCGTCGGCACCGAGGCGATGCTGTCCGGAACCCCCACGCCGGAGGCCGGGACGCGGCCGGACTACGTCCACAACGACATCGGTGCGCTCAACGAGGCCTGGGTGGAGCACCTGCGCCCGCAGACGCCGGCCGCCATGATGGCGACCTACCGCGAGGTGACCACCCGCCGTAAGGCGGCGCTGTCGTCGATGACGCCCGAGGAGTGGAATGCCGTCACGTTCACTCCGGTCGGGCCCGACAGCTACGGACGGTTTATGCGGGTGCGGATCTTCGACTGCTGGGTGCACGAGCACGACATCCGAGACGCGGTGGGCCGCACCGCCGCACCAGGTGATCTGAGCGGGCCCGACACGCGACTGGCACTCGATGAGTTGGCGTCCGGTATGGGATTCGTGGTGGGCAAGAAGGGCCGGGCGCCGGAAGGGTCCAGGGTCCTGTTGCGGCTGACCGGGCCGATCGCCCGCGAGATCCGGGTGGCGGTCGACGGCCGCGCCGCGGTGGTCGCGGACTTCGGCGGGGCCGAGCCCACGGTGGTCGTCACGATCGACGGCCTGCAGTTCACCCGACTGGCCGGCGGGCGCCCGCTCATCGCCGACCTTCCGCAGGGCATCGACTACGTCGGCGACACCGAGGCGGGACAGCGGATCGTGGAGAATCTCGCCTTCGTGATCTGAGCGGGATTAAATCGCGTGGAGTTTGTCGTTACAGGTGCGTAGCATGAAAAGTCCGGCCTGCAATACCGCGGGCCGGGGTGCGAGGGGCTGAACGGTTTCGACTTCGCGCATCGAATCAAGGGAAGCGTGCCGGTGCAGGCAAGAGACCACCGTAAGCGTCGTTGCAACCAATTAAGCGCCGATTCCAATCAGCGCGACTACGCCCTCGCTGCCTAAGCGACGGTGTGTCTGTCAGACCGGGAGAGCCCTCGGCCCGGACCCTGGCATCAGCTAGAGGGATCCACCGTTCAATCCGGTCGCGGGACTGAACGGGACAACCAACAGCGACTGGGATCGTCATCTCGGCTTGTTCGCGTGACCGGGAGATCCAAGTAGAGACATAGCGAACTGCGCACGGAGAAGTCTTGAGGGAATGCCGTAGGACCCGGGTTCGATTCCCGGCAGCTCCACCAATGAACAGGCCAGGCCGGAAGGCCTGGCCTGTTCAGGTTCGTGGCCCTCTCATGGAGCCGTGGTCTGGGCGCCGCCGCAGCAGCCCGCCTCCTCCACGACCGGCAGCGTCCCGAAGAAGGTCTCAGAGTCGGCGAGCTTGGTGTAGACCTCCCATCGTTCCCCGCCGGGGCCGGTGACCCACACCTTGTCCTGGGTGGCGAAGCAGCAGGTGGTGCCGATCTCCTCCTCGGTGAACATGCCCTCGTTGGTCAGGCGGGCGATCTCGGCGTGGACCTGCTCGCTGCTCTCCACTTCCACCCCGAGGTGGTTGAGGCTGCCGCCCTGACCGGGGTTCTCCAGCAGGACCAGCTTCAGCGGCGGCTCGGCGATGGCGAAGTTGGCGTAGCCGGGTTTCACCTTTGCCGGGGCGGTGTTGAACAGCTTCGAGTAGAACGCGATGGCCTTGTCGATGTCATCGACGTTGAGGGCTAGCTGGATACGGGACATGGGAGCGCCTCCTGGATACCTATGCGATATATGTCGAATGGTGACGGTTTCACCATGCCACTTTTTCGGCATATGTCAAGAACTCTGGCATCCTTGATCCATGCCCAAGGCGTTGCCAGTCATCGACATGTCCACTCCGGTGTGTTGTAGACCGGTGGCGACGGGTGCGATCACTGATGATGATGCGCTGCAGATCGCACTGCGGCTCAAGGCGTTGGCTGATCCGGCCCGGGTGAAAATGATGTCGCTACTGTTCGGGGCGACTGAGAACGGCCTCAACAGTGGACAGTTGGCTGCGGCGATCGGGGTGGGGGAGTCCACGATCAGCCACCACCTGACGCAGTTGCGCAACGCCGGACTGGTGGAGTCGACCCGGCGGGGTATGAACGTCTATCACCGTCCGCGACATGCGGCGTTTGCGGCCCTCGTCGAGGTTCTGGATCCGAACTGCTGCGCCTGACTCGGTGCGAGTTGCGCCGCAAAGTGGAGGGATCCTGCCCTGGCTCGAGGCACGGCTTGACCACCGATATACCCGCTCGATCAGCCTCGTCATGAAACCCTCGGCGTCGTCCGTGTTGACGCCGTCAACAGCCTTGGGTATCCAGCAGCATCAGAGAAAGAGCAGGTCAGAGGGAAAAACCATGGCCTGCCTTCTCGTTCCGCCAGTGTCCCGTCGCCTACTCGGGACTACTATCCTGTCCTGGAACTAACAGAAGAAGGCGAGAAGCAACCATGACGTCGCAGGAACTCCCGCGTGAGGTGACGGATCCCTCTGGCGCAACCCCAGTCCTGGCCGCCGGCCCGGTCGACATTCCGGCGACGGCGACGCTTGACTTCTCCTACGTCGGCGACCGTGCGTTGGGTCGTCGCGGTCTTCGGCCTGCCCATCCTCGGGTCAGCATCGTGGTGCCGGCCAAGGACGAGGCCAAGAATATTCGCGAAATCCTGCCCTATCTGGGCCGGTTTTTCGAGGTCATCGTCGTGGTCAGCGAGGACGACACTGAGTCGGCCCAGGCGGCCAAGGAAGCACTGCCGTCGGCGAGGGTGATCTACCAAACCCGTAAGGGCAAGGGCAATGCCCTGGTGTGCGGGTTCGCGGCCGTCAACGGCGACGTGATCGTCACGTTCGACGTCGACGGGTCGGCAGATCCGCACGAGATTCCCCGGTTCGTCGAGGCGCTCACCAAGGGTGCCGACCTGGCCAAGGGCAGCCGGTTCTGTGCCGGGGGCGGAAGCCAGGACATCACCCAGTTCCGTTCGCTGGGCAACTACGGGCTCAACGTCCTGGCGTCCGGGTTGCTGGGAACCCGGTTCAGTGACCTGTGCTACGGGTTCAATGCGTTCTGGGCCGATCAACTCCCGGTCCTGTGCCTGCCCGATCCCGCCGCCGAACTGCCGCAGGTCGGTGACGGCTTCGAGATCGAAGCCATGATCATCGGGCGGTTCGCCATCGCGAAGGCGATCATCATCGAGGTGCCGAGCTACGAGTACGACCGGTACCACGGCGAGACGAACCTCAACGCGATCCGCGACGGCTTCCGGGTGCTCTGGACCATCCTGCGGGACCGGTTTGACGGCCGCCGGTACAAGGCGCTTGCCAGCCGACTCCGTTCGGTGGGCACGTCGGTGGGTAAGCCGCTCTGGATGCTGGCCAATCCCGGTACGGCGGCCCTCGAAGCCGCGGCCGCCCCGGATTTCCCCGCCGAGATTCAGCGGACCCTTGATGTCGCCTGGGTGGATCACGGCGAAGTGCCGGAGTCCATCCGTACCGAGGTGGCCATCGCGGCCGCCGAGGTTGGCAACAATATCCTCGAACATGCAGGCCGCGGCCGCGATCTGCGCATCCACATGGAAGTGCGGGTGCCCGGCGACCACGTACGGATCGAATTCACCGACGATGGGCTGCCGGTCGCGCTCGACCTCGACCTCTCTGCAGTGCATATGCCCGACGCGATGGCGGAGAACGGGCGTGGGCTGGCTCTGGCGCGCGCGGCCCTGGCCGACCTTTCGTACGAGCGGGTCGAGGCCGGCAACCGTTGGACGCTGGTCAGCCAGAGCTTCGCGGCACGGTAAGCCCCCCGACACCCCACTGCGGGGTGTCCCGGCGCTGCGTTCCCCGATCGGTGTTCCCGGCTTCGGGGACACTTTCGTTGCTCGTGTCCTAGGATCCGGAAGATCCTTCGTGGGCGAGGAGCAGCGATGGCGACACGAGTTCCCAACGGCTCGATCGGCAGAGTTGGTTTATTGGCGCTGTTCCTGGGGGTGGGATCGCTGGCCGGGTGGACTCCGGCGGCCGCCGCCGAGGATGACACTGTCGGCGCGGCCCCC
>JAUPLT010000242.1 GCA_030836785.1 Actinomycetota bacterium | reverse complement strand
TCCGACACGTCTGTGCTGTTCGCGGCGGCATGCGGGTTGTCGGCGACCGCCTACCTGGTGATCCGCTACGCGACTCCGGACGTCGCCGGTATCGGTGTCGCCACCATGACCGGGCCCACCGTCATCGGGATGGTCGGGTGCACGCTGGCCGCGGTGACTGCCGCGCTCGTGCCGTGGCGGCTCGCCTGGGTGCCGTTGCTGGCTCCGTTGCTGGTGGTCGGCATCGTGGTCGTGGCCTGGGTCATCTCTGCTCCCGACGCTGCCGCTCTCGACGCTGACAGAAACCGATCGAGGTAGTTCGGGCAGAGTTGTGATTCCCAAGGCTCTGCGAACCGCGCTCGGGATCACCCCGGATACCCAGCTTGAATTGATTCCCGACGGCGCCGGGCTGCGGATCGAACCAGTCCGGCGGGAGCGGCGGCCGGTCGAAGTCAGCGACGGGTTGCCGTCGAGTCCTGATCCACCCACTGGAGGTCGAGTACCAGTTCGTCGATTGACGGCCCGCCGCCGCCCCTCGGCGCGCCCCTGCGGTACGAATGACGGGTGCCCCCTCCTGTAACGGCGCAGCCCACCGTGCTGCTGCTGTCGACCTCGGACACCGACCTGATCGCGGCCCGCGCGGGAGGCGCGGCGTACCGGTGGGCGAATCCGTCCCGATTGGTCGACGGCGAGTTGCCCGAACTGCTGGCCGGAGCCGACGTGGTGGTGGTGCGCATTCTCGGCGGCTACCGGGCCTGGCCCGACGGTATCGACGCCGTGCTGGCCAGCGGGCTGCCTACCGTCGTGGTCAGCGGCGAACAGGCCCCCGACGCCGACCTGATGCGCCGCTCCACCGCGCCCGCCGGCGTCGCGGTCCAGACCCACGGCTATCTGGCGCAGGGCGGTGTGGAGAACCTGCGTCAGTTGCACGCCTTCCTCTGCGACACCTTGCTGATGACCGGGTTCGGGTTCGCCCCGCCGGCTGCCACCCCAACCTGGGGTGTGCTGGAACGCCCCGCATCGCACTCCGAGGGTCCGACGATCGCGGTGTTGTACTACCGGGCCCAGCAACTGGCCGGGAACACCGCGTACATCGAGGCCCTCTGCGCGGCGATCGAGGCCGCCGGCGGCCGTCCGCTGCCGGTGTTCTGCACCTCGCTGCGCAATCCGGAACCCGAGCTGATGCGGTTGTTGGAGACCGCCGACACGATGGTGGTCACCGTGCTGGCCGCCGGGAGCGCCAGCCCGGCGGCCGTCGGTGCCGGGGGAGACGACGGGGCCTGGGACGTCACCCACCTGGCGGCTCTGGACATCCCGATCCTGCAGGGTCTGTGCCTGACGAGTTCCCGGTCCCGGTGGAACGACAACGACGACGGGCTGAGTCCGCTCGACGTGGCCACCCAGGTGGCGGTGCCGGAGTTCGATGGCCGCATCATCACGGTTCCGTTCTCCTTCAAGGAGATCGACGGCGACGGACTGATCTCCTACGTGCCCGATCCGGAGCGCTGCGCCCGGGTGGCCGGACTGGCGGTCAACCACGCCCGCCTGCGTCACGTACCGGCATCGGAGAAGCGGCTCGCGCTGGTGTTCTCGGCGTACCCGACCAAGCATTCGCGGATCGGTAACGCCGTCGGACTGGACACCCCGGCCAGCGCGATCGTCCTGCTGGAAGCTTTGCGCGACAACGGCTATCAGGTCGGTGAGGTGCCCGGTCTCGAGGCCCGCGACGGGGACGCCCTGATGCACGCGCTAATCGAGCGCGGCGGCCAGGATCCGGACTGGCTCACCGAAGGTCAGCTCGCAGGCAACCCGATCCGCATTCCCGCCGCGCTCTATCGGGACTGGTTCGCCGGCCTGCCGGCCGATCTCGCCCAGGCCATGGTGACGCACTGGGGTCCCCCACCGGGGGAGCTGTACGTCGACCGCAGTCACGATCCCGACGGCGAAATCGTCGTCGCCGCAATCCAGTCCGGCAACCTGGTGATCCTGGTTCAGCCGCCCCGTGGCTTCGGCGCCAACCCCGTCGCGATCTACCACGATCCGGACCTGCCGCCCAGCCACCACTACCTGGCCACCTATCTGTGGGTGCGCCACGAGTTCGGCGCGCACGCCGCCATCCACCTCGGCAAGCACGGCAACCTGGAGTGGCTGCCCGGCAAGACCATCGGGATGTCGGCGGACTGCGCGCCCGACGCCGCGCTGGGTGACCTGCCGCTGGTGTACCCGTTCCTGGTCAACGACCCCGGCGAGGGCACTCAGGCCAAACGCCGCGCCCACGCCACCCTCGTCGACCATCTGATCCCGCCGATGGCGCGTGCCGAGACCTACGGCGACATCGCCCGCCTGGAACAGTTGCTCGACGAGCACGCCAACATCGCCGCCCTCGACCCGGCCAAGCTGCCCGCCATCCGGCAGCAGATCTGGACGCTGATGCGGGCTGCCCGGATGGACCATGACCTCGGTCTTCAGGGCCTTGACGGCCCACCGGAGGACGACAGTTTCGACGACATGCTCCTGCATGTGGACGGGTGGCTGTGCGAGATCAAGGACGTCCAGATCCGCGACGGTCTGCATATCCTCGGCGCGGCGCCGGCCGGGACGGCCGAACTGGATCTGGTGCTCGCCATTCTGCGGGCCCGCCAACTTTTCGGCGGCGAGCAGCACCTGCCCGGACTGAGGCAGGCGCTCGGCCTTGCCGAGGACGGCAGTGACGAGCGGACGGCGGTCGACGCCGCCGAGGCGATGGCACGGGCGCTGCTCGCCGCGTTACAGGCCGCCGGTTGGGATGCCGGCCGGGTTGCCGAACTGACCGATCAGCCCGGGGTCGCCGCGATCCTGCACTTCGCCGCGACGGAGGTCGTTCCGCGGCTTGCCGGCACCGCCCGGGAGGTCAGCCAGGTGCTGCGGGCGCTGGAAGGCCGCTACATCGCTGCCGGTCCCTCCGGATCGCCGCTGCGCGGACTGGTCAACGTGCTGCCCACCGGTCGCAACTTCTACTCGGTGGACCCCAAGGCGATGCCGTCGCGGCTGGCCTGGGAGACCGGGGTCGCGATGGCCGACTCGCTGCTGAACCGCTACCGCGCCGACCATGGTGACTGGCCCCGTTCGGTGGGTCTGTCGGCCTGGGGCACCTCCGCGATGCGGACCTCCGGTGACGACATCGCCGAGATCCTCGCTCTGCTCGGGGTGCGGCCGGTCTGGGACGACGCCTCCCGACGGGTCGTCGACCTGGACGTCATCGGCCTGGCCGAACTGGGCCGGCCCCGCATCGACGTCACGATGCGGATCTCCGGTTTCTTCCGGGACGCCTTCCCGCATGTCGTCACCATGCTCGATGACGCGGTGCGCCTGGTGGCCGCACTCGACGAGGCGCCGGAGGACAATTTCGTCCGCGCCCACGTCGCTGCCGACATTGCCGATCACGGTGACGAACGACGTGCCACCACAAGGGTTTTCGGTTCCAAGCCGGGCACCTACGGGGCGGGTCTGCTGCAGCTGATCGACAGCCGCAACTGGCGCGACGACGCCGACCTGGCCGCGGTGTACACCGCGTGGGGCGGATTCGCCTACGGGCGCGGTCTTGACGGCCGGCCAGCGGCGGACGACATGGAGAACCAGTACCGGCGCATCGCGGTGGCGGCCAAGAACACCGACTGCCGGGAACACGACATCGCCGACTCCGACGACTATTTCCAGTACCACGGCGGCATGGTCGCCACCGTCCGCGCGCTGACCGGAACGGCCCCGGCGGCCTACATCGGCGACAACACCCGTCCTGATGCGGTGCGCACCCGCACCCTGTCGGAGGAGACCCGCCGGGTCTTCCGGGCCCGGGTGGTCAACCCGCGCTGGATGGCGGCGATGCGGCGGCACGGCTACAAGGGCGCCTTCGAGATGGCGGCAACGGTGGACTACCTGTTCGGCTACGACGCCACCGCGGGGGTGATGGCCGACTGGATGTACGAGGAACTGACCGCGCAGTACGTGCTGGAACCGGAGAACCGGAAATTCCTGTCCGAGTCCAACCCGTGGGCGTTGCACGGGATGTCCGAGCGGCTGCTGGAGGCGGCCGGCAGAGGGATGTGGGAGAACCCCGAACCGGACACCCTGGCCGGTCTGCGTCAGGTGCTGCTGGAGACCGAGGGCGACCTGGAAGCGCGGTAGCCGCAGCTGGGGTTAGGTTTGTGTCATGGCTGTCACGTTC
>JAUPLT010000241.1 GCA_030836785.1 Actinomycetota bacterium | reverse complement strand
CCGGCTGGTCCGACGCTCAGTTACTCCGGGTCGACCACCGCAATCAGGTGCTGCTCGCCGAGGGCCGGGTGGTGCTCACCGCGGCGGTCGAGTACGCCGACAGTCCACCCGCCGACGCGGTATTCCTCGGCAGACTGGCGGACGGAGGGCAGGCGGAGGGCACACCCGGCGGCGGCCGGCATGTTTGGGCGGTGCGCGCGGCGCTGGAACCGCCACCGGGAGACTCCGGCGAGACGACCACGGTGGTGGATCCTCGCCGCACCAGCCACCCGTTCGACGACGTCAGCGCCCAGCTGGTGGCCTCGGCGCTGGCGTTGCTGAATTGGCATGACAGTGCATGCTTTTCGCCCATCGATGGAACGCCGACCCGGCCGATCCGGGCGGGCTGGGCCCGGCGCAACCCGTTGACCGGGCACGAGGAGTTTCCCCGGATCGACCCCGCGGTGATCTGCCTGGTGCACGACGGTGCCGACCGTGCGGTGCTGGCCCGCCAGACGGTGTGGCCGCCCCGGTTGTTCTCGCTGATCGCCGGGTTCGTCGAAGCCGGCGAGGCGTTCGAGACCTGCGTAGTCCGCGAGGTCGCCGAGGAGATCGGCCTGACCGTCACCGGCGTGCGATACCTGGGCAGCCAACCGTGGCCGTTCCCGCGTTCGCTGATGGTCGGTTTCGAGGCCGTTGCCGACCCCGACGAACCGTTCGCCTACCGCGACGGGGAGATCGCCGAGGCCGCCTGGTTCACCCGCGATGAGGTCCGCGCCGCCCTGCAGGCGGGCGATTGGAGCAGCCAGTCCGATTCGCGGTTACTGCTGCCCGGCACCATCTCCATCGCCCGGGAAATTATCGAGTCCTGGGCCTACAACGATGCCGACGGGGTTGGGGAAGGCTAAGCCACTCGCTGTCATCAGAGCGTGACCGCTCGCTGTCATCAGAGCGCGATGACGTCGAGTAGCGTTTCCACTCCTTCGAAGTCGGCGGTGTTGCGGGTGGCCAGCAGCGCTCCGTCACCGATGGCGATCGCAGCGATCATCAGGTCGACGCGGCGCTTGCCGCCCGGCGTTCGGCCAGTGCTGGCAACCAGGGCGCAGAGTTCGCGGTAGATATCGGCTTCGCGCTGGGTGAAGGGCAGCCCCTCGCCGTAGACCGAACGGTGCCGGACGAGTTCGATACCGGCCTCGGCGGCGATGCTGGGGTCGGCATGCGCAGCGCCCTCGCTGAATTCCGCGAAGGCGATAGCGGAAACCAGGAACTCGTGATCTCCGACAGGCAGAAGGTCCCAGCGGGGTGTCTGGATCAGCAAGTTGGTGTCCAGGTGGACTCTCACCGTGGGCGATCTCCGATGTGGCCGGCCGCGTCGCGTCCGCGTTCGACCATGTCCAGCATGGATTGCTCGTAGTGGGCGGATTTCGGCGGGGTGTACAGCCCCGCCTTCTTGATCTGTTCCAGGGTGGCGCCCTGCCGGCGTTCGGTCGGTGGTGTCAGCGACTGCTTGGCGATGACGACACCGGTGTCTTTGCCGCGGTTGGTGACACGGAACGCTTGGCCGGCTTCGGCGGCGCTGATGATGTCCGCGGCGTTGTGGCGCAACTCCCGGATTCCGACGGTCTCGCCCATCGCCCGAATGTAGCACCCATGTGCAACACAAGTGATACATCCTGGATGGCCCTTCCGAAAGGGCGAAATCTGGGCGTAGCTTGAGATGCAACCGCGTGTGGTCCAGAGGTTGCGAGGTGCGGACATGGCGGATTCACACAGTGTTCGTTCAGGTGCAGTGCGTTCAGGTGCAGTGCGTTCAGGTGCGCGGGACGTGGGACAGGTCTGCGGGTGGGCGGTCGCCCTTGGGTTGGGCGCCGCACTGCTGACCGGGCCGGCGGTGGCATCCGCTGACGCCCCCGACGATGACTCGGCTGCCAGGCCTGCTGCGACCAAGGAAGGTCCGGGCGTGTCCTCCCGCCAGTCATCAATCCGAACGCCATCAACCCGGGCCCCGTCCTCGCGAGCCACCCGCGCCGGAAAGACCATGCAACCTCATGCCGCCGCCCGCGGAGCAGGCGTGCCCGGCGCCGACGCCGCCCGCCAGGCCCGTCCATCGGCGGCCATCGACCTGACCCAGAAGATTGCCCTGACCCCGAAGACGGAACCGGCCGACACCCTCGCGCCGAGGGCGTACGCCGCGCAGGACCCCCAGCCGAACCCGGTGGGCGACTTCCTGCGTCAGATTCAACGGACCTTCTTCAACCAGGCCCCGACCACCACCTACGTGCCCAGCGACACCACCGTGATCGACGGGCAGATCGTCGGCGCCCTGAACCCCAGCGACATCGACGACGACCCCCTGACCTTCACCCACACCGATCCGGCCCACGGCACGGTCGAGATCCAGTCCGACGGCACCTTCATCTACACCCCGGGAACGGCCTACCCCGGATACGACACCTTCGACGTGACGGTGTCAGACGAGGGGGCCGGTCTGCATCTGCACGGACTCATCGGCCTGCTCAATCTGATGACCTTCGGACTGATCGGCAGCCCGGGTCACACCACCACCCGCACGGTCGACATCGGATTCCAGCGGACGCAGATCGTGTCGGTGCCCAACGTCCCCAACCTCAACGGCCCGGTGGACTTCCGATTCCTGCCGGACGGCCGGATGATCCTCGCCGAGAAGTTCGGGGCGATCCGCCTCGTCGATGACGGTGTCCTCGGCGAACCGCTGATAGTGCTGCCCACCCTCACCGGAATTGAGAAGGGGGTCAACGGAATCGAGGTCGACCCCGGCTTCGCGGACAACGGGTACCTCTACGTCGCCTACACGACGCTGGACAATCATGATCGGCTGTCGAGGTTCACCATGGCGGACGGTGCGGTCGACCCCGCCTCGGAACTGCTTCTCGTCGAGGGGGACCAGCCCGCGGGCCCCAGCCACCACGGCGGGGCGATCGCCTTCGCGCCCGACGGCACGATCTTCTACGCACTGGGTGACAACACGAAACCCGATAACTCACAGGATCTCTCGACCCTGCACGGCAAGATCCTGCGGATCAACGCCGATGGAACGGTTCCCGAGGACAACCCGTTCGTCGGCGTCGCGGACGCCATGCCGCAGATCTATGCCTACGGCTTCCGCAACCCCTACCGGATGACTGTCACGCCGGACGGCCAACTTTTGGTCGCCGACGTCGGTGAGATCAGTTGGGAGGAGCTGAATCTGGTCACCGCCGGCGGCAACTACGGGTGGTGGCCCGGTGAAGGTCCCTGCGACGACTGCGGTTACATCAACCCGATCTACGCCTACCAGCGCGACGCCCTCGGTGCCGCGCTGACCTCGGTCCTGGTCTACACCGGTTCGACGTTCGACCCGAGTTTCCAGGGCAAGGTGTTCATCGCCGACTGGGCCCGGGGCTGGATCAAGGTACTGACCTGTGCGGGGGACTACTCGTCCTGCGGCAACGTGAAGACCTTCGATGAAGACGCCGGGTCCTCGGTCAACCTGCTCCAGGGCCCGGACGGCAACATCTACCAGGTCACCTTCGACATCTTCAAGCCCGGAACGATCAACCGCATCGCCCCGGTCGAATAGCAGGGACCGGCGCCGGGGACACGATCGCCAACTAACATCGCCTGGTGCGCCAACACGGCCAGGTGAGCGGGTTACCGGCGGTCATGACGACCGTGGCCATGGGCCTGGGCAGTGCCGTCGCCGTCGGTGATCTGCGCATCGTGGCCTCCAACATCTCCATCATCCGCAACGGGTTGGGATTCTCGCCCGGCACAACCGTTTTCGTGTCATCGCTGGCGATCCTGACTCTGGGTGCGACGGTGCTCGGTGCGGGCGTCCTGGGTGACAAGTACGGCATGAGGCGGATGTTCGTCGCCGGCGGCCTTGCCACGGTCGTGTTCGGGGTGATGGGTGCGGCCGCCCCGAACATCGCGGTGCTCTTGACCGCCAGGGCGGGCATCGGGGCGGCGTTCGCGTTCCTGACCGGACTGTCCCTGGCGATCATGAACGCCGTCTTCCCGCCGGAGCGGCGGGCGGGGGCCATAGCCTGGTACCTCGCTGCCGTCTATGCCTTCGGCGTGATACCGGCAACGGCGGGCAGTCTGCTGGCCGAACGCGTCGGGTGGCGCAGCGGACTTCTGGTCACGCCCGTCCTGGCGGTCCTGGTGCTGATCCTCACCCTGCGTTACGTCCCAGAGACGCCCCGGTCGGATCGCAAGACTGATATCGCGGGCCTGCTGCTGGTGGCCGTCGCGCTGATCGGCCTGACATATGGGGTCTCCCAGGCGCAGCGGGGTGTCGGACTCGGCTCGGTGGCGCCGATCCTGACCGGGCTTGTCGCCGCGGTGGCCTTCGTGTGGTGGGAGATACGCTGCGACGACCCGGCGCTGGACATGCACATCTTCCGGTCCGCCCGATTCACGGCCGTCGTGACCGCCGGTGCCGCCAACAATCTCGTGCAGGGCGGATCGATGACCATGGTCACCTTCTACCTCGTCATCGTCCGCGGCGAGTCGACCTGGGTGTTGGCGCTGCTGCTCATCCCGGCGACACTGGTTTCCGCGTTGGCGGCCATCGGCGCCGGTCGGGCGGCGGCGCGGTTCGGCAACGGACCGACCGTGGTGGCGGGTCTGGTAGTGCTGGCGGTGAGCGTGCTGCTGCGTGTGGTGTTCGGAACCGACACGCCGATCGCCGTCGTCGGGGCGGTGATCGCGCTGACGACGGTCGGCGGTGCCATCGTGCAGACACCGCAGACCACGGTCATGATGTCCAGTGCGCCGGCCAGTCTCGGTGGCGTGGTCTCGGCGGTCAAAGCCGCGGTGGGCTCGACGTTCTACGGCCTGGGTGCCGCGCTGTTCTCGATGTTCGGGATTCTGCTGTTCATTCGGGACGCCGCGCCCAAACTGGCGGGGACCGGCATCAGCGCTGAACAGGCCGGCGAGATCCTCGGTGCCGTGGGAAGCGCGCCCGGAAGTTCTGAATCGGACCCGCAGCGCACGGCATGGGTGATCTCCGAAGCCACCGAAAGCATGCTCAACGTGGCGCACCTGCTGAACCTGGGGATGGCGCTGTTGCCGATGGCGGCGGCCTTCTGGGTCCTGGTGCTGTTTCGGCGGTCGACAACCACTCTCCGGACCAAGACACAGTGAGGGGGCGGTGCAGAGATGGCGAGGGATGACGAGGCCGGGGGTCTACGGAGACACCACGCGGTAGGGATCGGGCTGGTTGCTCTCATCGGAGGATGCGTCGTCGGCATCAGATCCGATTCGGCGTTCCTCGGGATCCTCGGTGCCGTTGGCGCCGGTGTCGTAGCCGGTCTTGCGGTGGTGGCCTGGGCGGCGGTCGCCGCGGTCGGGTCCGGCTTCAAGGAGGGGTGGCGCGAGACGGCGGACGACGACCAGGCGACCTCACCACAAGCGGTGCCGTTGAATGCCCACCGCGAACGAGAGCGATTGCGGGTGCAGCTCGCTGCCCGCAACGCCGATTCGGTCGAGTCGGCCCTGGAGGCGGTGCGGGAATTGTCTGCCTCGGAGGCCGCGCGCTCAGGGTGGCTCGGCGACATCGACTTCACCGAGGACATCGCCATCATCCGCGAGAAATTCCAGCAGGCGCAGGCACTTCGGGAGACCGCCGACACACTGTCCCTGTTAGATCGACCGAACGCCGACGATCGGCGCCTACTGGAGGAGGCCAACGACGCGATCGCGGATCTGGAAGCGGCCGCCGCCGGCAGGGTGGATCTCATCAAGCAGTGCGCGGCCAGTGCCCGCGGCATTGACGTGTCGCTGAACGACGAGCGCCGCGACGCCGACACCGAGGCGAAGCGCGCGGAACTGCAGGCCACCCTGAGCGCGATGCTGTTCGGCGTCGAGGCTCTGCACAAGCGCAACACCGCCGACACGGCCGGTGATGCGGTCATGGCACGAGTCCGCGCCTACCTGGAGGTCAAGGATCAGATCCGCCAGAACCCCCGGCGCTAGATCCCAAGCTTGGCCTTCACCTCGGCGAGGCTCGGGTTGGTCAGCGCCGAACCGTCGGCGAACTTCACCGTGGGCACCGTCTGGTTGCCCCGATTGACCGACATGACGAATTCGGCGGCGGCG
>JAUPLT010000240.1 GCA_030836785.1 Actinomycetota bacterium | reverse complement strand
GCCATCAGCGGCCCGGCCATCGCCTTGGCTTCCTCGGGCAGGGTGGACGTCCACACCGAGGCCACCTGCTCGGCCATCGGGTCGCACAGCCGCTTCCAGGTGTTCAGGGTGTTGTCCACCCAGTCCTGCGGCGTCCAGGCCGCGGTGCGGGTCGCCCCGGCCGGCAGCGCGGTGGCGCCGTCGAGCCAGGTGTCGGCCAGGTGCACCGCGTCGGTGACGGCCCGGCCGGTGGACTCGGGCACCGGTGCGGTGAAACCAATGGAACTCGACGCCAGCTTGCGGGCCAGTTCGTAGTTCACCGGCCCCGATGCCGCCCCGCCGGTCATCGCGCTGCCCGCCCCGGCGAACATCTGGCCGAGTTGGGTGAACAGCTGGCCGAGGTCGGCGGGGTTGAACCCGGCGCCGAACGGGTTCGATGATCCGGCCCCCGTTCCGGACCCCGAAGCCTTGTCGCGGTCGGGGTCGTCGCCGGGGTTGAAGCCGAAGGGCAGGTCAGGCATGACGCCCACGGTACCGCCGTTACTGTGGGCGGCGTGAACAGGCGATTCCTGACGCTCTTTGCGGCCCTGGTGCCCATCGTCGCGTTCGGTGTGCTGATGGCGGTGGTGACGGTGCCCTACGTCTCGCTGGGGCCCGGGCCGACCTACGACACCCTCGGGGAGTTCGAGGGCAAGCCGGTGGTGGCCATCGAGGGCACCCCGGTCAAACCGACCTCTGGACACCTGAACATGACCACGGTGTCCCAGCGCGATGGACTGACTATGGGCCAGGCGCTGACCCTGTGGCTGTCCGGCAGCCAGCAGTTGGTGCCCCGCGATCTGGTGTTTCCCCCGGAGAAGTCCCGCGAGGACATCCAGAAGAGCCAGAGCGCGGACTTCCAGAACTCCGAGGACACCGCCCAGTTCGCCGCCCTGAACTACCTGAACTACCCGAAGGCCGTCAGCGTCGAGAAGGTCAACGATCCGGGGCCGTCGGTGGGCAAGCTGCAGACCGGCGACGCCATCGACAAGGTCGACGGCACCCCGGTCACCACCGTCGAGCAGTTCTCCGGCCTGCTCAAGGCCACCAAACCCGGCCAGCAGATCGTGGTGGACTACCGGCGCAAGAACTCCCCGCCCGGGACCGCGCGGATCACCCTCGGTAAGAACGACGACCGCGAGCACGGCTACCTCGGCGTCGCGGTGCTCGACGCGCCGTGGGCGCCGTTCACCGTCGACTTCAACCTGGCCAATATCGGCGGGCCGTCGGCCGGGCTGATGTTCAGCCTGGCGGTGGTGGACAAGCTGAGCACCGGGGATCTCAACGGCGGCAAGTTCGTCGCCGGCACCGGCAGCATCGGGGTCGACGGCGCGGTCGGCCCGATCGGCGGCATCGTCCACAAGATGGCCAGCGCCCAGGAGGCCGGGGCGACGGTGTTCCTGGTGCCCGCGGAGAACTGCGACGAGGCCCGCACGGTCGCGTTGGAGACCATGGAACTGATCAAGGTGGAGACGCTGCCGCAGGCCATCGACGCGCTCACGACGCTGAACACCGGCGGGCGCCCGCCCACCTGCTAGCCGGGGACCCGCATTCCGGGTTGCGTAGAGTGGCGGCGTGATTGCCGCAGGACACCGATCGTGAGCATTCGTCCCCCCGCCCGGATGCCGGCGCTGAGCCGCAGAGGCCGCGTCCTCGTGATCGTGGCAGCCGTCTTCGTGGCGCTGCTGCTGGTCGGGCCGAGATTCATCGACACCTACGTCGACTGGCTGTGGTTCGGCGAGTTGGGCTTCCGCTCGGTGTTCACCACCGTGCTGGTGACCCGGCTGGTGGTCTTCCTGGTGGCCGCGCTGCTGGTCGGGTTGATCGTGTTCGGCGCGCTGACGCTGGCCTACCGCACCCGGCCGGTGTTCGTGCCCAACGCCGGACCCAACGATCCGGTGGCGCGCTACCGGATGGCGGTGCTGGCGCGGCTGCGGTTCTTCGCCTTCGGGGTGCCCGCGGTGATCGGCCTGATGGCCGGGCTGGTGGCGCAGGGCTACTGGCCGCGCATCCAGCTGTTCCTGCACGGCGGCAGCTTCGGGATCGCCGACCCGCAGTTCGGCATGGACCTCGGCTTCTACGCCTTCGACCTGCCGTTCTACCGGCTGCTGCTGACGTTCCTGTTCGTCGCGCTGTTCCTGGCGTTCCTGGGAAGCCTGGTAACGCACTACATCTTCGGCGGGATCCGGCTGGCGGCGGGCTCCGGTGCGCTGAGCAAACCGGCGCGGCTGCAGCTGATCGGCCTGGTCGGGGTGCTGGTGCTGCTCAAGGCGGTGGCCTACTGGTTCGACCGCTACGAACTGCTGAGCAACACCCGGGCGGGCAAGCCGTTCACCGGGGCGGGCTACACCGATATCAACGCGGTGCTGCCGGCCAAGCTGATCCTGCTGGCGATCGCGCTGATCTGCGCTGCGGCGGTGTTCTCCGCGCTGTTCCTGCGGGATCTGCGCATCCCGGCGATCGGTCTGGTGCTGCTGCTGGTCAGCTCGCTGATCGTCGGGGCGGGCTGGCCGATGATCGTCGAGCAGTTCTCGGTGAAACCCAATGCGGCGCAGAAGGAGAGCGAGTTCATCTCGCGGTCGATCACCGCCACCCGGCAGGCCTACGGGCTGACCGAGGAGAGCGTGACCTACCGCGACTACAGCGGCAACTCGCCCACCGACGCCAAGCAGGTGGCCGCCGACCGGGCCACCACCTCCAACATCCGGCTGCTGGACCCCAACGTCATCAGCCCGGCGTTCACCCAGTTCCAGCAGGGCAAGAACTTCTACTTCTTCCCCGATCAGCTCTCCATCGACCGCTACGAGGTCAACGGCGCGCTGCGTGACTTCGTGGTGGCTGCCCGCGAGCTCAACCCGGCCCGGCTGATCGACAACCAGCGCGACTGGATCAACCGGCACACCGTCTTCACCCACGGCAACGGGTTCATCGCCTCCCCGGCCAACACCGTGCGCGGGATCGCCAACGACCCCAACCAGAACGGCGGCTACCCCGAGTTCCTGGCCAGCGTCGTCGGCGCGAACGGCAGCGTCGTCTCGCCCGGGCCGGCCCCGCTGGACCAGCCGCGGATCTACTTCGGCCCGGTGATCGCCTCGGCTCCCGACGACTACGCGATCGTCGGCAAGAACGGCACCGACCGCGAGTACGACTACGAGACCAACACCGAGACCAAGAACTACACCTACACCGGCGCGGGCGGGGTGGCGATCGGCAACTGGCTGACCCGGTCGGTGTTCGCCGCGAAGTTCGCCGAGCGGAACTTCCTGTTCTCCAACGTGATCGGCTCGAACTCCCGGATCCTGTTCAACCGGGACCCGGCGGAACGGGTCAAGGCCGTCGCCCCGTGGCTGACCACCGACACCACGGTGTACCCGGCGATCGTGGGCAAGCGGATGGTGTGGATCATCGACGGCTACACCACGCTGGACAACTACCCGTACTCGGAGCTGACGTCGCTGAGTTCGGCGACGGCGGACTCCACCGAGGTGGCGATCAACCGGCTGCGCCCGGACAAGCAGGTGTCCTACATCCGCAACTCGGTGAAGGCCACCGTCGACGCCTACGACGGCACCGTGACGCTGTACGCCCAGGACGAGAAGGACCCCGTGCTGGCGGCGTGGATGAAGGTGTTCCCCGGCACGGTCAAGCCGCGCGCCGACATCTCCGCCGAGCTCGCCGAGCACCTGCGTTACCCGGAGGATCTGTTCAAGGTGCAGCGGGCGCTGCTGGCCAAGTACCACGTCGACGACCCGGTGACGTTCTTCTCCACCTCGGACTTCTGGGACGTCCCGCTGGACCCGAACCCGACGGCGTCGAGCTTCCAGCCGCCGTACTACATCGTGGCCAAAGACCTTGCCAAGAACGACAATTCGGCGTCATTCCAGTTGACGACGGCGCTGAACCGGTTCCGCCGCGACTTCCTGGCGGCCTACATGTCGGCCAGTTCGGATCCGGACACCTACGGCAAGATCACCGTGCTGACCATCCCCGGTCAGGTCAACGGACCGAAGCTGGCGTTCAACGCGATCTCCACCGACACCGCGGTGTCCCAGGACCTCGGCGTGATCGGCCGCGACGGCCAGAACCGGATCCGCTGGGGCAACCTGCTGACCCTGCCGGTGAGCCAGGGCGGGCTGCTGTACGTGGCACCGGTCTACGCCTCGCCGGGGACCTCGGACGCGGCGTCGTCGTATCCGCGGTTGATCCGGGTGGCGATGCTCTACAACGACCGGGTCGGCTACGGGCCGACGGTGTCGGCGGCGTTGGACGCCATCTTCGGCGCCGGCGCGGGGGCGACGGCAGCCGCCCCGGCCCCGGCCGCCGGTGCTCCCGGCCCCAAGCCCGCTGACGGGACCGTGCCGGTACCGGCGGCAG
>JAUPLT010000239.1 GCA_030836785.1 Actinomycetota bacterium | reverse complement strand
GTGTCCGACTTCGCGGCACGGAACGCGGTGCCGATCTCGGTGAACGCGAACGTGAGCGAGGACGCCGCGAACACGACGAGACCCGGTGCCGGCGGCGAGCCGCATCCGCCGACCGAAGCGGCACCCACCAGAACCGCAGCGGCGGCGCGCAGCAGCACGCGGCGAGACGCCCTCACAGCTGGTACAACCGCACGGCGTTCGCCCTGCCGACGAGCGTCGCCACCCGCTTCGCGTCGTCGATCCCCCACTGCCCGCGTGCGACGAATTCCCCCAGCACCGCCGCGATTCCGTTGCGCCATAGGCTCGCGCCGAGGTAGTGGAGTTCAGGTGGTCCGAAGGCGTCGGAGGAGTAAAGGACCTTCCGGAACGGCGCCAGTTCCAGGGTCCGGGCGAGGAACGCCGCCGCCCGCGCCCCCAGATGGTTGATGCTCAACCCGGTGTCGAGGTAGACGTGATTGAACGCCTGTGCCAGATAACCGGCCTCGCGCTCAAAGGGGTAGCAGTGCAGCAGCACAATCGGGCAGTCCCCGGACGAGCGCAGAAAGTCGAGGAGCAGAAGCGGATTGGTGCGATGCAGATCGCAATCCCGGTCCCCCAGTCCGGTATGGAACTGCAGTGGTTTGCCCAGCCGCAACGCCTGGTGGATCCCGAACCGCAGCAGAACCCGGTCGGTGAGTCGTGTCCCGCCGGCATCACGCCATCGCGCGGCGGACGTCTGCACCTCGGCCTGGTCCGGTTCGCTGAGGTCACCATCGAAACCCCCGCGGTAGGCGAGCACAGTCTTCGTCGCCACCGCGAATTCAGCACGGGCGTGCAGGATCTCGATGAACCGCTGCGCATAGTCGCCGTCGGCGGCCGCCGCCTGCTCGGCTACCTGTTCGAGGCGAACGATCTCCCGGATTCGCCCTGCCGCAACCTGTTCCATCCCAGCGCGGCCGGCGGTGTCCCCGTCCAGACCCGTGTCGAGCAGCCAGTGACTCACCCCGGCGGCCGACAGGAACAGCCGAGCCAGTTCAGCCGGACCGAGCCGACCGCGGGCATCCCAGTACTCCCCGGGGCAGGCGTGCCGGCTGAGGCCCAGCAGTGGGGAGCAGTGCGCCCGCACCGCGACCCCGATCTGGGTGTCGAAGCCGCAGTCGAAGTCAGCCAGCGGATCGGTGTTTGCCTCGTTGAGACCGTTCTCGAAGCGCTGCCGGTCCACCGCGCGGGTCCAGAAACCGTGCACATGGTTGTCGACGAGTTCTATTCCGGCAACGTGATCGAACAGGTGCCGTTCAGACACTCCACGCCATCCTGAACCGGTCGCACAACTGCTCGGGATCCAGCGCCGAGTAGTGCTCGTATTCGTAGCGCCGAACCGCCACCAGCGCATCGACGGCGGGATCGCCGAGAATCGCCCGCATCCGAACCGAGTTCGCCAATCCGGCCACGATCTCCGCCTGGTCGGTGGAGAGCAGGCCGACCCCCGCGGCGGTGCGCTCGGACACCGTCAGCGCGGCGGGGTCGATGGTCACCTCCGGAGGAAGAGCCTTCGCCTCCTCGATACCGTCGAGGGCGAGGCCGAGGATCGCCGCGGTGGCGAAGTACGGATTGGCCGACGGATCGACGATCTTGACCTCGACGTTGGCACCCCGCGGGTTGCCGTGGGTGGCCGGCAGGAACCGGACGGCCGCTTCCCTGTTCTCGGTTCCCCAGCAGGTGTGCGCTCCGGCCCAGTTACCGGGGAGCATCCGCAGCCCCGAGACGATCGAACCGCCCAGCACCGCTTGCGCCTGCGCCAGTCCCGTCACGATGCCGGCGACGGCGGCTTCCCCGTCCGAGGTCATCCCGCGCGCGCCGGTGCCGCCGGAGAAGATCGGAACCCCGCCGCGCAGCAGCGAAAAGTGCTGGTGCGCACCGCATCCCACACTTCCGGCAAAGGGGGCCGGGGAAAGGCTGACACGGAGTCCGGATCTGCGGGCGATCCGGGCAACGATGATCCGCATCAGTACCAGTTGGTCGGCCGCGGCAACCGGGCTGAGCGGAGCCAGCGAGATCTCGAACTGGTTGACGCCGTATTCGGGGTGGAGTTGGTCGATCCCGACCCCCGCCGCCGCGGCGGCGGCGATGACGTCACGCACGAAGTTCTCGTGCTCCAGCATCCCCGCCAGCCCGTACTGCGCCCACAGCGCGCCCGGAAGTCTTCCGCCGTCCGGGGCCACCAGGAGGAACTCGATCTCGTGGCCCACCAGTGCGCGCAGGCCGGCGGCGGCGAGTCGAGCCTCGACGCGGGCCAGCACGCCACGGGCGCACTCCGGTACCGGTGCGCCATCCTGGTCGTAGAACGACCCGGGCGCCCAGTCCAGCCCGTCATCCAGCGGTCGCGCGGCAGTGGGGTCGATGCGCACCCGATGGTCGCCGACCACGCTGATCGCGTCGGTGAACGCGATACCGGACTGGTCGATCGCGAACCCGTGCCAGGTCGGACTCGCGCCCAGCCCGGGGTCGACGAAGGCCGGCGCCCCGCTGATCGGAACGGTCTTGGCGAGGGTCAGCCCGGCCGGGTTGACGACGGTGCCGAGCAGAGTGCCAGACCCGGCCGCATCGGTGGGGACGGCGGGCACGACTGTCAATGCCATGGTCGGCCCGCTACCGGACGTCGACGGTGATGGACGGCCAGCCGGTGGCACCGTCGGGGATCGGGCTGCTGCGGTCTGCGGTCTGCACGGTCCCAGTGTTGTCGGTGGCACGCACCGTGATGGTGTGCGGCCCCGGCGTGGCCTGCCAGTCGAATGTCCACAGCCGCCAGGTGTCCTTGGAGTACGCCGCGCCCAGTTTCGCCGGTCTCCAGTCGGCGTCGTCGATGCGCACCTCGACGGCCGTGATCCCCCGGCCCTGCGCCCAGGCCACCCCGCCCAGGGTCACCGGTCCGGCGTCGAGCCGCTGACCGGCGCGGGGGACGTCGATCCGCGACCCGGTCTTGATCGGCGCGCGCGCCGACCACCCGAGCTTGGTCCAGTAGGCCTCGGCGCGGTCGAACCGGGTCAGCTCAAGGTCGACGACCCATTTGGTGGCCGAGACGAACCCGTACAGCCCGGGCACCACCAACCGCGCGGGATAGCCGTGCTCGGCCGGCAACGGGACGCCGTTCATCCCGATCGCCAGCAGCGCGTCACGCTCGTCGGTGAGAGCCTCGACCGGGGTGCCGATGGTGAATCCGTCCACCGAGGTGGACAGCACCATGTCGGCGTCGGCCGCGATGTCGGCCTCACGCAGCAGGTCCCGCATCCGGTAGCCGGTCCACACGGCGTTGGAGATGAGATCACCGCCGATCGGGTTGGACACACAGGTCAGCGTCACCGCCTTCTGCACCGGTTCGAACCGCTGCAGGTCAGCGAATGAATAGGTGAGCTCGCGGCCGACCATGCCGTGGATGCGCAGCGTCCAGTCGCCGCGGGACAGTTGCGGCACCCGCAGCGCGGTGTCGATCCGGTAGAAATCGGCGTTGCCGGTGATGAAACGCGGCAGCCCGGGCAGCGGCGGTTGCACGTCGGGCGGGATCTGCGGCACCGGTTGGGCAACCGGCGGCAGAACCGCGGTCTCGACCTCACCGGCAACCGATTGCAGGCGGCGGGAGGCCAGCACGCCGCCCACCCCCGCCGCCGAGCCGAGACCGAGGAAGGCCAGGGTTTGCAGCGAGCGGCGCCGCCCGGCATCAGGGGCCGGCGTGCCGCGGTCCTCGACGGGAGCGGTCAGACGTCGCAGGACGGCGATCCCACACCCGGTGCCGAGCACCGTCGGCACCACATCAAGCGGCACCGCGGCGGGCCGAATCAGAACTGCAGCGCACCCCGCTGCCCCCAAAACCAGGAGTGCCAAGGAGCCCAGCGGGAGCCGGGACCGTTCGCGGGTCGCCGCCAGTGCCGCGACGATGATGATGACCAGCACGACCATCGTCGACAGGAAAAGTTTGTCGGCTGTTCCGAAGGTCTGGATCGCCCATTCCTTCACCGGGCCGGGAGTGCGGTCGATCACCGCCGCGCCGACGGCCGCTCTGGCGTCACTGGCCGGGGACACCAGAGCCGAGATCAACTGGGTGACGCCGAGCGCTACCACTGCCCCCGCCACCCCGGCCGAGGCCGCCCCACCCGCGGTCCGCGCTCCGGGCGAGGAATCGGCCATAACCGCCAAACTACCTGCGCCGGTGTCGGTCAGCCCAGTGCTGTGCGACCCTTCCGTTGGTGTTCGCCCGTTGGTGTTCGCCGTTGCCGGGTCGGTCTGCCTGATGGTGCAACCCGCTGGCCGAGGTGAAGTTCGCCGCGGTTCACGGCGGTTCGGGCCGGATCGCCGGTGTACTGCTGCCATCCGCCGGAGTGCCGGTCGTCGCCGCGGTGCTGTGGTTCAGCGTCGAGGGCTCCACCAGCGCATGGGCCGCGCCCATGCTCGGGTTGTACTGGTGCGTGGCGGGTTTGGCGATCGCACTTGCCGCCTCGGATTTGCCTGAGCGGGTCGGCGCGACACTGGCCGCGGAAGTGGCCCAGATCGCCCGCACACCCTAGCGGCGGTACGCACGATCGCCGGTGTCGATGACGTGTCCGCCGAAGGTGAGTCGGTCGACGATGGCTGCGCAGAGACGCGGATCGGTGAATGTCTTCCGCAACGAGGAGAACGGCGCGTCGGCGGCGCTGGCGACCGCGCACCGTTGCTCCCGTTCGGTGAGGACCGCGAGGAGCAGTTCGGCCCTGCGCCGGTCAAGGTGGAGACGGCTCAGATCGTCGATGAGCAGGAGATCGACGTCGCCGTAATGGCTCATCACGCCGGCCAGGCGGTCGTCGTCGGAGGCCTCGGAGGCCTCGGCGAGGTCGGCTACCAACCTTCCGGCCTCCGCGTAGCGGACCCGGTAGCCCGCCTCGGCGGCGCGGGTTCCCAGGCCGATCAACAGGTGACTCTTCCCCGTCCCGGAGCCGCCGTACAAGCACAGAGGGGAGCCGGCCTTGACCCAGTCCCAGCCGGTGAGCCGGCCGACCAGAGTGGCGTCGACGGCGGGGTTGGCCTCAAAAGAGAAGTCGTCCAACCGTTTTCGGAACGGAAACCCCGCGGCGCGGACTCGTTGTTCCGCGCGGCGCCGGTCACGTCCGTCCCATTCGGTGATGACCAACTCGGCCAGGAACCCTAGGTAGT
Source organism: Actinomycetota bacterium (assembly GCA_030836785.1). Taxonomy (GTDB): domain Bacteria; phylum Actinomycetota; class Actinomycetes; order Mycobacteriales; family Mycobacteriaceae; genus Mycobacterium. The sequence continues at coordinate 364 of JAUPLT010000239.1, read as the reverse complement.
CCTGCTGTTCGCGTCGTGCCGAAGTGGCGATGTCGGCGAAACGGTCACGGGTGGCGGGCAGTCGCAGTTCGCGGCGGGACTGTTCGGTGGCGGTGGCGGTGGCGGTGGCTGACGGGGCGGTGCGACCGGAGTGTCCCGTCACCGACTCTCCCCACCCGGTACGACGACGTTGTTACCGGGGTCGTACGTCCGTTCGCCCCGATTGAGTGAGCTGGTCATGGCGCCCTTCAGATAGGTCATTTCTGTCGACGATCCGACAGTTACCTATTTTTGTCAACTAACTTTAACAACTATTTAGTTTTGTCGACGACGGTAGTGTGGTGCCGTGGTGTCGCACGAATAGGCATCTGACGACTGAAGGGGC
>JAUPLT010000015.1 GCA_030836785.1 Actinomycetota bacterium | reverse complement strand
GTGTCGAAATATGGCACAGGGTCAAGTCGAAATCAAACACCGGGGATTGTTGGCTCTTCAAAGTTAACCGGGCAATTGCGCGGTGGTGAATCCGATGCGGGCCCGCTGGGCGCGGGTGCAGTGGAAGCGTATCCGGCGCCGTGAGTTCTCGGTGTTGCGGAAACCGCAGGCGACGCGTTTGACCTGTTTGACCAGCCGGTTGTAGCCCTCGGTGCGGGCGTTGGTCAGGCCGGTGTGCAGGAACGCCAGGATCGCCGGCCACCAGGTTTCGATTGTGGTGGCCAGTCGGGTGAGTTCGGGGATGTCGGCGTCGGCGCACCAGCTGTAGAACCGGTAGAGCCTGGTGCGGATCTCGGCGTCGTCAGCGTGGCCGCGAGCAGCCGCCAACAGCTGACGCAGTTCCTCTTTGGCGATATAGGCGGACAGGATTTGACAGCTCGGATCGTTGTCGACCAGAGCGTTCCACATCGACGCGAATGCTCTGGGCGACAGGCGTTCTCGCGCGGTCATCAGTCGGCGGCGGTTGGCCCACTCCGGGTCCTGTTTGCGGCCACGCCGGCCGTGGGCGTCGAAGGTGACCCGCCGGCGCACCGCAGTCAGCGCGTCGTTGGCGAGCTTGACCAAATGGAAGTGATCGACGACCACTACGGCGTTGGGGAGCAGCTCGCTGGTGACCGCGGCGGCGTAGGCCGCCGACGGGTCGATCACCACGTGGGTGACCCCGGCCCGGAAGGTCTCGTTCTGCTCGCCCAGCCAGTGGCGGACCGCCGCGCCGGTGCGCCCCTCGACCTGTCCGAGCAGGCCCTGATCACCGGCCAGGTCGACGAAGCCGGTGTCCCAGGGGTCGGTACGTACCCAGCGGCCACTGAGCTGGTCGCGGGTCCAGCGGGGCTTGCCGCGGCGGGTCTCGTCGATGCCCAGCACCGCCACCGGCGCCGGGTCGCCCAACACCGCGTCGGCGTGGGCCACGAAGGCGGCGTGTGCAGTCGGCCAGGACACCCCGGCGTCGTCAGCTACTTCGACCACCGAGCGGGCCGCGTCCCCGACGCACCGGCCGATCTGGGTACGCAGCCGTGTCGTGGTGCGCCGCCGCGCCGGCACTTGGGGTAGCGCTTCGGTGAAGCTCACCCGGCTGCAGGTCTGGTTGCGGCAGCGGTAGCGGGTCTTGTTCCAGCGCAGGATGATTGGGTCATCGCCGTACCGGATATCGCGCGGGTTCGTGACCGTACGTTCCTTCACCGAGTCTGATGCCATTCCGCAGTCCGGACAGCGGGAGGCGTTCGGGTCGACGGTGATCACCTCGACGACCCGGGTGCGATCCGCCCGCCTGACCACGGCGCTCACCGCGAGTCCTTCCAGCCCCAACAACAACGACGTAGGCTCGACCATGCCCCTGGTTCTCCTTCGGATTCTGTTTGCTTCGCAACATCCAGATTCCCGAAAGCCAGGGGCGCCTCAGGTCAACGACACGCCAAAACTCTGACCAGGCATTGCCCGCCTAACCTCAATGCCGCTCAGTTAGTGGTGTGACCGGTGGGGCAAGTGTGACACACGGTGTCGGGTGCGTGTAAGGCAGCGGAACTCCCGGTATTGATGGGTTGTCCTCGCAAGACGCCCGTCTCACCAGGGAGTTCCGCTGTCTGTTCAGTCTGCCATCGCTGGCCCGGCCAGGGTGCCGGCGGGTCCGTTCGCCCCCGGTCATCTTGGTGAGTTAACCCGGATCGTGTCCTTCGACCTTGTCGATGCTGCTCTGGAGAACTCGCGCGCTGTTGAGCGCCGGGTGCGACTGCTGCCCTCGCGGGTGGTGGTGTACCTGCTGCTGGCGGCGGCACTGTTCGCCGAACTCGGCTACGAGCAGGTATGGGCTCGGTTGACCGCGGGCCTGGATGGAATCGACATCGCCGATCCGGTGTCCTCGGCTTTAGCGCAGGCCCGTCGCCGCATCGGTGTCAAGCCGCTGCGGGAGCTGTTCAACCTGGTTCAAGGCCCCGCTGCCGGTGCGGCGCGATGGCGGGGCCTGCTGGTATGCGCGATCGACGGCACGTCGATGTTCACTCCCGACACCCCGGCGAACCTGGCCGCGTTCGGCCGCGGCGGCGGCGGAAACGGCCCGTCGGGGTATCCGATGCTGCGGGTGCTGACCGTGGTCGCATGCGGTACCCGCACCGTACTCGACGCCGTCTTCGGCACCCTAAGCGTGGGCGAAACCAACTATGCACCAAAGCTTCTGGGCTGCCTGCACCCCGGCATGCTGTTGCTCGCCGACCGCAACTTCGCTGCCGCAGACCTGATCGAGGCCGTCGCGGCCACCGGCGCCGACCTGCTGTTTCGCGCCAAGGCCAACCGCAAAGTCCCCGTGATCGGCCACTGCAGCGACGGTTCTTGGCTCTCGCGGATCGGCCCGACGACCGTCCGCGTAATCGACGCCCAGATCCTCGTGCGACTCGCCGGCGGCCCACCCCGCACCGAGCGCTACCTGCTGATCACCACCCTCACCGACCATCGGCGATACCCCGCCGCCGACCTCGTCACCCTCTACCACCAGCGGTGGGAGATCGAAACCTCATATCTGGAAATGAAATCCACCATCCTGGGCGGGCGGGTGCTGCGCGCCCGCACACCCGATGGGATCGCCCAGGAGATCTATGCCCTGCTGATCACCTACCAAGCGCTACGCATCGCGATATCCGACGCCACCGGCACGGCCACCACCAACCGCGCCGGCTTCAGCATCGCCCTCAATACCGCCCGCGACCAGGTCATCCAGGCCGCCGGCATCATCGCCGACACCACCATCGACTTCATCGGCAAGATCGGCCACGCCGTGCGCGATCACCTGCTTCCAGAGCGCCGCCGCAGAACCTGTCCCCGAGTCGTCAAACGCGCCATCTCCAAACACCGCGCCAAAGGCGACATCGACCGCAACAGCTACAAGATCACCATCGACGTGACCATCAACGGCCAGTTGACAACCGGCCCATAAACCTAACTGAGCGGCATTGCG
>JAUPLT010000238.1 GCA_030836785.1 Actinomycetota bacterium | reverse complement strand
CGCGCGGCGGGGCCGGCCCGGGGCGGCACCCCGGGGTGAGTCAGGCACCGGCCGCGGCGTAAGTCAGCGCCCCGGCGTCAGTCAGGCGTCGTCGAGCAGGTCCGGGGTGACCGCGGACTCGGTATCAGGGATTCCGTCCTGCTTGGCTTTGCGGTCGGCCATCGACAGCAGCCGCCGGATACGCCCCGCCACGGCATCCTTCGTCATCGGTGGATCGGCAAGCCGGCCCAGCTCCTCCAGCGACGCCTGCCGGTGCTCGACACGCAGCCGCCCGGCGGCGGCGAGGTGCTCCGGCACGGTGTCGGCGAGAATCTCCAGGGCCCGTGCCACCCGTGCCGAGGCAGCCACCGCCGCCCGGGCGGATCGCCGCAGGTTGGCATCGTCGAAATTGGCCAGCCGGTTCGCTGTCGCCCTGACTTCACGCCGCATCCGGCGTTCCTCCCAGGTGAGCCGGGTGTCCTGCGCACCCATCCGGGTCAGCAAAGTTCCGATCGCATCACCGTCGCGCACCACCACCCGGTCCGTGCCGCGAACCTCGCGCGCCTTGGCGCTCACGCCCAGTCGGCGGGCGGCGCCAACGAGGGCCAGTGCCGCCTCCGGTCCGGGACAGCTCACCTCCAGCGCTGACGAGCGGCCCGGTTCGGTGAGTGAACCGTGCGCCAGGAATGCGCCGCGCCAGGCCGCTTCAGCGTCGCCCACGCTGCCGCCGACCACCTGTGCGGGCAATCCGCGCACCGGGCGGCCGCGCATGTCGAGCAGTCCGGTCTGGCGTGCGAGGGCCTCCCCGTCCTTGGCGATTCGGACCAGGTAGCGCGTGCTCTTCCGGATTCCGCTGGGAGGTAGGACATGAACGACGGCGTTGTACCCGTACAGGTCGTGGATGTCCTTGCGAAGCCGACGCGCAGTGCTGCCGAGGTCGACCTCCGCCTCCACGACCACCCGCCCGGAAACGATGTGCAAACCACCGGCGAACCGCAGCAGTGCGGCGACCTCCGCCCGCCGGGCGCTGACGGAGTTCACCGTCAGACGACTCAGTTCGTCCTTCACATCGGCCGTCATCGCCACGAGTCGACCCCTCCCGGTCCGCCGGGCCGCCTCGTCGCACCCGCCTGCCGACCCGGGTCTGCCGGCGCCGAGGCAGGCGCCGGAAGGCTCGTCGTCGGTGGCTCCAGCCGGCGCGAGCGAACGGCCTCTAGCACCTCGGCGAGCTTTGCCGGGTCGTGTAAAGGTGTACCAGGTCGGGAAATGTCAGCGAACTCGACCGTCGCATTCAGATTGGCCGCCGTGCGACGAAGCTGATCACGTTCCCGCTCCGAAGGCACGTGCGCGGTGTCCACGATGATGTCGTGCACGGTGAAGCCGGGCGCATGTTGGGCCAGCACGTGCAGATGGCGTTCCGCCGAGAAGCCGGCGGTCTCGCCGGGTTCGGCCGCCAAGTTCAGTACCAGTGCGCGCCGAGCCGGCGTCGAGGTCAGTGCGACGAACAATCCAGGTACCAGGACGTGCGGAATCACACTGGTGAACCAGGACCCCGGACCGAGGATCACGAGGTCGGCAGCCATGATCGCGTCGACGGCCTGGCGGGTGGCCGGGGGGTCACCGGGCAACAGCCGAACCCGGCGGACCTTGCCCGGTGTGGTGGCGACCGCAACCTGGCCGCGAATCACCCGGCTCATCCGCGGATCACCCTCAAGACCCGAGACGTCGGCCTCGATCTGCAACGCGATCGGGCACATCGGAAGCACCCGGCCCTTGACACCGAGCATCCGGCCCAGCTCATCGAGCGCGGCGACGGGGTCGGCGAGCACCTCGTTGAGTCCGGCCAGCATCAGATTGCCGATCGGGTGGCCGGCCAGCGCACCGGTGCCGCCGAACCGGTGCTGGATGATGGTGGCCCACAGCCTGCCGTGCGGGCTGTCGGAGGCCAGGGCAGCCAACGCCATCCGCAGATCACCGGGCGGGATGATGTCCAGTTCCGAGCGCAACCGACCCGACGAACCGCCATCGTCGGCAACGGTGACCACGGCGGTGACGTGCGGGGTGATTCGGCGGGCGGCCGACAGCGTCGCGTAGAGCCCGTGGCCTCCGCCGAGCGCGACAATCCGGTGGTTCATACCCGCCCCGCCCTCATTCCCGGCCCAGATCACGGTGCAGGACGCGGACGGTGAGATGCTCATTGAGTCCCAGCAACCCGGACAGCGCCTCGGCGATCGCGACACTGCGATGCTTGCCCCCGGTGCATCCGATCGCCACGGTCATGTACCGCTTCCCCTCCCGGACATAGCCGTCCAGAACCAGCCTCAACAGCTGATGGTAAGTCTGCAGAAACTCCGTCGCGCCCGGTTGGCTGAGCACGTAGTCCCGCACCGCCGGCGACTGACCGGTCTGCGGCCGCAATTCGTCGACCCAGTGCGGGTTGGGCAGGAAGCGCACATCCATCACCATGTCGGCGTCCATCGGCAGGCCGTACTTGAAGCCGAAGGACTCGACGGTGACGCTGGTCAGCGCCACGGTCTCACCGCCGAACGCCCGCTCGATACCGGCTCTCAGCGCGGGCACCGACAATGCGGAGGTGTCGATGACCAGATCGGCACCCGCGCGCACCCCGGCCAACATGACCCGTTCGGCCGCGATGCCCTCGGCGAGGGTCTGATTGCCCTGCAACGGGTGACTGCGCCGGTTGTTCTCGTAGCGGCGGACGAGGATGTCGTCGGACGCCTCGAGGAATAGCACCCTCGGGGCGATCCCGCGTGCCGCGAGGTCGTTGCGCACCAGGTCCAGATCACCCGTGAACCCGCGGGACCGGACGTCCATCACCACCGCGAGCTGAGTGATCCGCGAGCCGGCCGCCAGGCCGAGATCGACCATGCGGGCGATCAGCTCGGGCGGCAGGTTGTCGGCGACGTACCAGCCGAGGTCCTCGAGCACCTTGGCGGCGGTGCCGCGGCCGGCGCCGGACAGCCCGGTGACCAGCACGACGTCGATTCCGGCCGCGCTCCCCGGGACCACTTCGGTCCGTCTCTGGTACCCGCTGTCATCCATCATGGCTCAGCCCGATCATCTCCCACCGGATCAGTCTGCGGCGCCGAAGTCGCACTCTCGGCCACCCCGAGAGCCTCGAGGACCGCGGTGGCCGTGGCCACCCCGATCCCGGGAACGGCGGTGATCTCCTGCACGCTGGCCTGCCGCAACCGGGCCAGCGAACCGAAATGCGTCACCAGCGCCTTACGGCGGGTCTCCCCCAGTCCGCGGACGGTGTCCAGGGCGGACGCGGTCATCCGCTTGGACCGCAGGCTGCGGTGATAGGAGACGGCGAATCGGTGCGCTTCGTCCCGTACCCGTTGCAGTAGATAGAGCCCCTCACTGTTGCGCGGCAGGATCACCGGGTCGGGCTCGGCCGGCACCCAGACCTCCTCGAGGCGCTTTGCCAGGCCGATCACCGCGACGTCGGTGACGCCCAACTCGTCGAGCACCGCCTGCGCGGCGTTGACCTGCGCCGCGCCGCCGTCCACGACGTAGAGATTCGGCGGATAGGCGAAGCGCCGGGGTGGTGTCGGCGACGGTCCGGTACCGGCCTCCCCGCCACCGCCCGACCCGGAGCCCGCGTCGTTGACGTGCCGCAGGAACCGGCGGCGGGTCACCTCGGCGATCGAGGCGACATCGTCGGATCGGCCGTCGCCGGCCGCCTCCCGGATGGCGAAGTGCCGGTAGTCGGACTTGCGTGCCAGTCCGTCCTCGAACACCACCAGCGAGCCCACCACATCGGTGCCCTGGACATGGCTGATGTCGACACACTCGATTCGAAGGGGCGCGTCGACGAGACCGAGCGAATCCTGGATGTCCTGCAGCGCAGCCGATCTCGCGGTGAAGTCGCCGGCTCGCTTGAGCTTGTGCTGCTGGAGTGCCTCCTGCGCATTCCGGTGCACCGTGTCGGCCAGCGCCCGCTTGTCGCCACGGCGGGGAACCCGCAGCGCGACCCGGGAGCCGCGCAGTCCGGTGAGCCAGTCCGCGAGTTCGTCGGAGTTCGGTGGCAGGCAGGGAACCAATACCTCCCGCGGCACCGGGTTGGCCGATTCGTCGGCTGCCGGCCCCTCAGCTGACGATGCCCCCTCAGGTGACGATTTTCGGTCACCGGCGCCGCTCAATTCGGCCTGGTCACCGTAGAACTGGGTGAGGAATTGCTCGACGAGGGCCTGCTCCGACGACTCGCCGGGGTCACCGGGCTTCTCGACGATCCAGCCGCGCTGGCCGCGCACCCGACCGCCGCGGACGTGGAAGACCTGGACCGCCGCCTCCAACTCGTCGTCGGCGAAGGCGACCACGTCGGCGTCGGTACCGTCGCCGAGCACCACCGCCTGCTTCTCCAGTGCGCGCCGCAGCGCTCCGAGGTCGTCCCGCAAACGGGCCGCACGCTCGAAGTCGAGTTCGGCGGCGGCGGCGTTCATCTGCCGCTCGAGTCCGCGGGCGAACCGGTCGGTCCGCCCGGAAAGGAAGTCGCAGAAGTCGGTGACGATCCTGCGGTGTTCCTCCGCGCTGACCCGGCCGACACAGGGCGCCGCGCACTTGTCGATATAGCCGAGCAGGCAGGGCCTTTCGATCTGGCTGTGCCGCTTGAAGACCCCGGCCGAGCAGGTACGTGCCGGGAACACCCGGGTGAGCAGGTCGAGGGTCTCTCTGATCGCCCAGGCGTGTGAGTACGGCCCGAAGTAGCGCACCCCCTTGCGCTGGGGGCCGCGGTAGACCATCAGCCGTGGGTACTCCTCGTTGAGGGTCACCGCGAGCACCGGATAGGACTTGTCGTCGCGGTAGCGCACGTTGAATCGCGGGTCGAATTCCTTGATCCAGTTGTATTCCAACTGAAGCGCTTCGACCTCGGTGGTCACCACCGTCCATTCGACTTTCGCCGCGGTGGTCACCATCTGCCGGGTCCGGGGGTGCAACCCGGCGATGTCGGCGAAGTACGAGGTAAGCCTGCTGCGCAGGCTTTTGGCCTTGCCGACGTAGATCACCCGGCCGTGCGAATCCAAAAAGCGATACACCCCGGGTTCGACCGGAATGGAGCCGGGCGGGGGGCGGTAGGTCGCGGGATCGGCCACGGCGCCGGCTTCAGTGCGGGTGGTAGCGGTCCATCAGGGACCGCACCGTATCCATCGCCGCGACGGCGCGCTGCCGGTCCATGACCTGTATGGCCAAGACAGGGACGTACTCCTCGTAGTCGAGGTCGATACGGGCCCACCGCTTCCCCGGCGGAAAGGAGACGTCGACCACCTCCCGCCAGGGGATCATCCGGTACTCGACGACATTTCGCACGGCAAGGCCGGACGGCCCGATCTTGAGCCGGGGACGCGTCAACAGCAGCGCTCCACCGGCCAGGATGAAGGCGATGCCGGCCATCGCGACCTGGTCAACCGGCCGCAGATAGGCACCGGAGGCGCGATTGTTGAGTACCGCGACCACCACCCCCGCGACAGCGATCACCCCGGCGGTGATGCGGGCCAGCAGAGGGGTCAGCCGTGGCCGCAGGGTGACATCCCACACATCGGTCTGGGCCTCGCCGATACCGCCGTCGTTCATACGGCTCGCAATCGACGCAGGGTCAGCGCGGTCGACAGGGCCGCGGCGGCGGCCTGTGCGCCCTTGTCCTCGGCAGAACCGGGCAGGCCCGCTCGGTCGAAGGCCTGCTGTTCGGTCTCGGTGGTCAGCACACCGTTGGCCACCGGTGTGGAGGCGTCCAGGGACACCCGGGTCAGGCCCTGGGTGACCGCATCGCAGACGTAGTCGAAATGCGGCGTCTCACCCCGGATGACGACCCCGAGTGCCACCACCGCGTCGTGGCTGCGGGCGAGTTCCTGCGCGACGACCGGGATCTCGATGGCTCCGTGCACCCGCACCACGGTCGGCTCGACCACCCCGGAATCGGTGGCCACCCTGCGGGCACCGTCGAGCAATGCCTCGCAGATGGTGGCGTGCCAGGTGCTCGTCACGATCGCCAGCGTCAGCGCCGAGGCATCCATCGTGGGAACGGGAGGAATACCCGCGCCCCCGCTCATCGGCCGCCGCCGAGATCACCGGGCAGCGCGACCGCGTCGTCGTAGTCCTCCAGCCCGCTCAACTCGTGACCCATCCGGTCACGCTTGGTCCTCAGGTAGCGGATGTTCTCCGCGGTGGCCCGCACCGGCAGCGGAACGCGGTCGACGATCTCGAGGCCGTAACCGTCCAGACCGACCCGTTTGGCCGGGTTGTTGGTCAGCAGCCGCATCGACCGGACGCCCAGGTCCACCAGAATCTGGGCACCGATGCCGTAGTCGCGGGCGTCGGCCGGAAAACCGAGTTCGAGATTCGCGTCGACGGTGTCCACACCGGTGTCCTGCAACTGGTAGGCCTGCAACTTGTGCATGAGGCCGATTCCGCGGCCCTCATGGCCGCGCATGTACAGCACCACACCACGGCCCTCGGCGGCGACCATCGCCATCGCCGCCTCGAGCTGCGGCCCGCAGTCGCAGCGCTGGGAGCCGAACACGTCGCCGGTCAGGCATTCGGAATGCACCCGCACCAGCACGTCGTGGCCGTCGTTCACCGGTCCGGCGATGTCACCGCGGACCAGGGCGACATGCTCGACGTCGTCGTAGACACTGGCGTAACCCACCGCCCGGAACTCGCCGTGCGAGGTCGGAATCCGTGCCTCGGCGACCCGCTCAATGAGCTTCTCGTGCTTACGCCGGTAATAAATGAGGTCGGCGATCGAGATCATGGCCAGATCGTGCTCGTCGGCGAAGATCCGCAACTCGTCGGTCTGCGCCATGGCGCCTTCGTCCTTCTGGCTGACGATCTCGCAGATAGCGCCGGCGGGCTGCAAACCTGCCAGTCGGGCCAGGTCAACGGACGCTTCGGTGTGCCCGGGGCGGCGCAGGACACCCCCCTCCTTGGCCCGCAGCGGTACGACATGGCCCGGTTTGGTGAAGTCCTCGGCCGTACTGTTCGGATCGGCGAGCAATCGCATGGTGGTGGCGCGGTCGGCGGCGGAGATCCCGGTCCCCACGCCCTGCCGGGCGTCCACCGTCACGGTGTAGGCGGTGCCGTGCTTGTCCTGATTGACCGCGTACATCGGCAGCAGACCCAGCCGGTCGCACACCGAACCGTCGAGCGGTACGCAGAGGTAGCCGGAGGTGTAGCGCACCATGAAGGCCACGAGTTCCGGGGTCGCCTTCTCTGCGGCGAAGACCAAGTCGCCCTCGTTCTCGCGGTCCTCGTCGTCGATGACGACGACGGCCTTACCCGCCGCGATATCGGCGACCGCCCTCTCGATGGTGTCCAGCCTGGTCATATCTGCCCTTCGGAGTCTGTGCTCCTGCGAGTCGGTGAGCCCTGAGTCGGTGAGTCACCAGTATGAACCACCGGCGGGGCGCTCCCAGTCGGGCCGGGGGCCCCACCGGGGCCGCGCCACGTTGACCCGGGCGGCCACGCACCCCTAGGTTAGGTGTACAGCAACGGTCTGGGTGCCCCCGGCAATCTTTGTACGCGACGGTGCCGCCCAGCGGGGAGTGGGTGATGACGGTGTCCAAACGGGCGGTCCGGTGGGGCGCGGCAGCGTTTGCCCTGGGCATGTCACTGGCCGGCCCGCAGGCACTCGCCGCCGCGGACACCCCGCGTGACGAGTCGTCGGCGGATTCAGCTAACTCCGCAGCCGACCAGTCGGCGCGCTCCGCGCCGACCCGGCAGGGCCGCGCCGAGCGAACGGTCCCGGCAAAACGCACGCCGTCCGCCGCGGCGGCCACGGCCACGACCTCCGATTCCGGCGACGCAACCCCGCGTGCGGCGACAGGCCCCGCCCGGGCCTCGCAACGGGAGGCGGCCCGCAATAATGCCGGCGCGACGGCATCCGGTCGGCCTCAGAGCGTCGGTGTGAGCCGAACCCTCGACCTGGCAGCCGGCGCCGTCGCTGATCGGTCACGTCGCACTGCGGCCAGCCCGGTCGCGCCGTCCGGTTCGGAGGCGAGCACCCCTGCGGCGACGATCTCGCCCACCGTTGAGACGGATCCTTCAGCGGCCCTTGATATTTCGTCCGCACAGCCCGATCCGCCGATGGCCGTCGCCGCGCCGGCCGACCAGGTGGGAACCGTCGGCGTCCCGGCCGCGGCCGCCACCGCGAACTCAGTCGCCAACGCGTTGGGTGACGTCCTGGGCCCCGTTCAGGCGTTCGTCGAAGGCATTGCCCTGCTGGTGCGACGGACGTTCTTCAACGAGGCACCCACCGTCACACCGGTGCAGTTGACCGGTCAGGTTTCCGGGCCGATCACCGGCAACGTCGGTGCGGTCGATCCCGAGGGGGATCCGATCACCTACAGCCTCAGCGCGGCCCCCGTTTTCGGTACCGTCTCGATCGGCTCGGACGGCGGCTACACGTACACCCCGGGCGCCGACTTCACCGGCACCGACGCCTTCACCGTCGCCGCGGCCGACTCGGGCTTGCACATCAACCTGTTCAACCCATTCCGCCCGGCGTACACGTTGGGCAACGCCGTGGTCACTCAGGGGGTCAGTGGCCCCCGACTGCAGTTCGAGTTCCTCTACTCGGGCGGCGCGATGCTGTGGTCCCAGGAGGCGCGGGCGGCACTGGAGTCCACCGCGACGATCCTCGGCTCGTACTTCGTGCTGAGTGCCCCGGTCACCGTGACCTACACCGTCAACGGCGAGTTGTCCCCGCTGTCGGGAACGCTGGCCTCCGCCTCCAGCGACATCATCAGCTCGCGACCCGGGTTCTTCCCGACCGTCGTGCAGGCCAAGATCATTTCCGGCGTTGACGCCAACGGCGCAACGCCCGACGGTGAGATCACCTGGAACTTCGGCAGCCCGTGGGCCTTCGGTCCCGCCGTGGCCAACGGCCAGTACGACTTCCAGTCGGTGGCGATGCACGAACTGATGCACACCCTCGGCTTTCTGTCCAATGTCAGCGAGCCCGGCTCCAACACCGGCAACGGCTGGACCGCCTACGACGGTTTCCTGGTCACCGCCGACGGCACCGGGGTCATCGGCGAGGACTACGGCTGGATCAGCGCCTACGACACCAATCTCACCGGCGGCAACGGTGGCCTGTTCTTCGGCGGCCCGAACGCGGTCGCCGCCTACGGCAGCCCGGTGCCGGTGTATACATCGAACCCGTGGCAGGGCGGCAGCTCGATATCCCACTTGAATGACCAGAGCTTCTACGGCCGCAACGAGCAGCTGATGAACGCGCGGGTCAGCATGGGGAAGGGAATCAGAACGCTCAGCGCGGTCGAGACCGCGATCCTCACCGACCTGGGTTACACGATGGTTCCCGTGCCCGGATCCGCGGCAGTGCTGCTGCTCGGGGTGTTCTTCCTGCGCCGCCGCCGCGAGACCTGAGCTACGAGGGAATGTCCGGCGACCTGTCGCCGTGGGTGAGTAGCCGTTCCACATACTTGGCGATCACGTCGACCTCGAGGTTGACGGTCACGCCGGGAAGCGCCCGTCCGAGTGTTGTCAGCGCCAGGGTCGTCGGGATCAGCGACACCTCGAACCAGTGACCCGCCGCCCCGTCGGGACTCTCGCCGCCCAGCGCCGAGACCGTCAGGGAAACACCGTCGACGGTGATCGACCCCTTCTCCACCACGTAGCGGGACAACGAGTCCGGCAGCGCGATGCGGACGACCTCCCAGTGCTGCGACGGGGTTCGGGAAATCACCTCGCCGGTACCGTCGACGTGGCCCTGCACGATGTGCCCGCCGAACCGGCCGTTCACGGATGCGGCCCGTTCCAGATTGACCCGGCTACCCGCCGCAACCTCGGCCAGACTCGACCGACGCAGCGTCTCTGCCATCACATCGGCACTGAACCGGCCGCCGGGCAGCACATCGACAACCGTCAGACAGACGCCGTTGACGGCAATCGAGTCGCCATGGCGCGCGCCGTCGACGACCACCGGACCATGGATGACCAGCCGCGCCGCGTCGCCGAGGTCCTCACGAACGGCGACCTCGCCCAGTTCTTCCACGATGCCGGTGAACACCATCCCAATTTAGCCGCCGCCGGCGGCAGGCACCGGGCAACCCATCCTGGTCGGAGCCCGCCACCCTCTACGATGCAGCTATGCCGATGCTCCGGAGAACTTTCGCTGTCCTGACCGCGCTGGTTACCGCCGCGGCTCTCGCCTCGGGCTGCTCGTCAAAGCCCTCGGAGCCACTCCCCGATGCCGCTCAACTGGTGCAGCAGTCGATCGCGACCACCAAGGCGCTGAAGAGCGCGCACCTGGAGATCGCCGTCAACGGAAAGATCGACGGTTTGCCGATCAAGACGCTGTCCGGCGACCTGACCAACGAGCCCAGCGTGGCCATCAAGGGCAGCTCGAAGATCACGATGGGCGGATCCGATGTCGACATCCAGTTGGTCGTTCTCGACGGAACCCTGTACGCCGCGCTCACCCCGGACAGCTGGCTGGACATGGGTCCGGCTGCCGAGGTCTACGACCCGTCGGTGATCCTCAACCCCGACAGCGGCCTGGCCAACATGCTCGTCAGCCTCACCGACCCGAAGTCCGAGGGCTTCGACACCATCGGGGGCGTGTCCGCGGTTCGGATCAGCGGCAAGGTGGGCGCCGACGCGGTCAACAAGCTGATCCCCCAGCTCAAGGCCACCGGTCCGCTGTCGGCCACCACCTGGATCGAGAAGGACGCCCCGCATCAACTGGTGCAGGCCAAGGTGGACCAGAGCGAGGGCAACAACGTGCAGCTGACGCTGTCCGACTGGGATAAGCCGGTCACCGTCACCAAGCCCGCGGTGTGATGTCGGCACACGCCTCCCACCGGACGCCGGCCTTCAGTCGGCGCATCGCGATCGGGGCGGGCAGCCTCGCCGTCCTGCTCGGCGCGCTGGACACCTACGTGGTGGTCACGATCATGCGCGACATCATGCGCGACGTCGGCATCCCGCTGAACAAGATTCAGCAGGTCACCCCGATCATCACCGGCTATCTGCTGGGTTACGTCGCCGCCATGCCGCTGCTCGGCCGGGCCTCCGACCGGTTCGGCCGCAAGCTCGTGCTGCAGCTCAGTCTCGCCGGGTTCGCGGTCGGGTCGGTCATCACCGCGCTGTCGAACGACCTGACCACGTTGGTCATCGGTCGGGTCGTGCAGGGCACTGCCAGCGGCGCGCTGCTTCCGGTGACCCTGGCGTTGGCGGCCGACCTGTGGGCCGCCCGCAACCGCGCGGCGGTACTCGGCGGTATCGGCGCGGCCCAGGAGCTGGGCAGCGTCCTCGGACCGCTGTACGGCATCGGCGTGGTCTGGCTGCTCAACACCTGGCGGGACGTGTTCTGGATCAACGTTCCGCTCGCGGCCGTCGCCATGGTGCTGATCCACATCAGCCTGCCGGCGCGGGAGCGGGATCGGGAGCCACAGCGGGTTGACGTCGTCGGCGGACTGCTGTTGGCACTGGCACTCGGGCTGGCGGTGATCGGGCTGTACAACCCCGAGCCGAACGGCAAGCAGGTGCTGCCCAGCTGGGGTCTGCCGATGGTGGTCGGCGCGCTGCTGGCGGCCATCGCCTTCGGGGTCTGGGAGCGGGTGGCCCGCACCCGGCTCATCGAACCGGCGGGCGTCCGGTTCCGGCCCTTCCTGGCCTCGCTGGCGACGTCGGTGTCCGCCGGTGCCGCGCTGATGGTCACCCTGGTGAACATCGAACTGTTCGGGCAGGGCGTCCTGGGCAAGGATCAGAACCAGGCCGCGGGGCTGCTGCTGCACTTCCTGGTGGCGCTGCCGATCGGCGCGCTGGTCGGGGGTTGGCTGGCCACCCGCGTCGGTGATCGCGTGGTGGCCTTCGCCGGGATGCTGATCGCGGGGTTCGGCTACTGGCTGGTGTCGCACTGGACCGTCGACGTGCTGACCGCGCGCCACGACCTCGGAATCGTCACGCTGCCCACCTTCGGCACCGATCTTGCGCTGGCCGGTATCGGCCTGGGCCTGGTGATCGGACCATTGACGTCGGCGGCGCTGCGGGTGGTGCCCGCACCCCAGCACGGTATCGCCTCGTCGCTGGTGGTGGTGGCGCGGATGACCGGAATGCTGGTCGGGGTGGCCGCGCTCAGCGCGTGGGGCATCTACCGGTTCAACCAGATCATGGCAACCCTGCCCAAGCCGTCCGGGTCGGTGTTCGAAATCGCCGCGAAGGTCGGTGAGAACGGCCGCATCGCTTATACCGTGCAGTACGGCGAGATCTTCCTCATCACCTCCGTCATCTGCGTCGCCGGAGCACTCAGCGCGCTACTGATCGGTGGCCGGGAAGTCGATGCCGAACCCGACTCGGGGACCACGTCGAGCGGCGCAGAATCCCCTCCCGGATCCGTCGGAGTCCGTTGAACATCCGCTCCGGCCCCTCGCATCGACGCCCGAATTGGGACAAGCGCTCTCCGGCTGACCCGAGGGGTCGGTACCCTCGCCCCATGCGGGTGACGACGTGCTGACCGCGGCACTGCGCGACCTGCAGTGGCGCAAGCGCCGCTTCGTCATCGCCATCGTCGGCACCGGTCTGGTGTTCGCGATGACCTTGGTGCTCACCGGGTTGGCCAACGGGTTCCGCGTCGAGGCGGTCCGCACGGTGGACTCGCTCGGCCTAGACGGGTATCTGGTGAAGTCCGGCACAACCGGGCCGTTCCTGGGTTCGTCTGCCTTCCCCGCCATCAAGCTGCAGATTCCGGGTGTGCAGGTGGCGGTCCCCCTGGTCTACGGCAGCGCGACGATGCAGGATCACGGCACTGCTCGCAGCGTCAACGTGTTCGGGTCACCGGAGCGGGGCCCCGGGATGCCGCCCCTCGAAAAGGGCCGCGGCCCGACCCTGCCGCATGAGGCGGCGGTGTCAAGCACCATGGACAAGCCGATCGGCGCCACCGTCGAGATCGGCTCACGCAACTTGCAGATCGTCGGGATCGTCGACGATTCCACCGCGCTGGCCGGCCAGCCGAACGTCTTTCTGACCGTGGCCGGAGCCCAGAAATTGTTGTTCTCCGATCAGGCGCTGATCTCCTCCATCGGGGTGAAACCGATGCCCGAGCGGGCGCCGAGCGGCTTCACCCTGGTGAACCGGGACGGCGCGATCAACGACCTGCTGCGGGCCCTGACCGGGGCGCGGCAGGCCATGACGTTGATGGCCGGGTTGTTGTGGGTCGTCGCCGCGCTGATCGTCGGGTCGATGATCTACATGTCCGCCATCGAACGGACCCGCGACTTCGCGGTATTCAAAGCCGTCGGCGTACCCACCAGGTCCATCCTGGCCGGACTCGCCATGCAAGCGGTGATCGTCGCGGTGCTCGCGGCGGCGCTCGGTGGTGTGCTGTCGGTCCTGCTCGGACCGCTGTTCCCGATGCGGGTGGACATCCCGCAGGTGGCCTTCCTGCTGCTGCCGGTCGTGGCGATCACCATCGGTGTGCTGGCAAGCTTGGCCGGTTTGCGCCGGGCGGTCACCGTCGACCCGGCTCTGGCGTTCGGAGGCCCCTGACCTCATGGGCGATCTACGAATCAAGGACCTGGTGGTCGAGTACGCCAGCGGCCAGGAATCGGTGCGGCCGATCAACGGCCTCAATCTGGACGTCTCGGCGGGATCCCTGGCGATCCTGCTGGGGCCCAGCGGCTGCGGGAAGACGACCCTGCTGTCCTGTCTTGGCGGGATTCTGCGGCCCAGCGCCGGACGGATCGAGTTCGGCGACATCGACATCACCAAACTGGACGCGAGCGCACTCTCGGACTATCGGCGCAACACCGTCGGTATCGTCTTCCAGGCTTTCAACCTGGTGCCAAGCCTGACCGCGATCGAGAACGTCATGGTGCCGATGCGGGCCGCCCGCATAGGTCGGCATGAAGCCCGCGAACGGGCCGCCGAACTGCTGACCCGGGTCGGCCTGTCCAATCGGATGACGCACCGGCCCGGAGATCTCAGCGGCGGTCAGCAGCAGCGGGTGGCGGTCGCCCGGGCCATCGCCCTCGACCCGCCACTCTTGATCGCCGATGAGCCGACCGCACACCTGGACTACATCCAGGTCGAGGAAGTGCTGCGGCTGATCCGCGAACTGGCGTCCGGGGAACGGGTGGTCGTGGTCGCCACCCATGACACCCGGATGCTGCCGCTTGCCGACCGGGTCGTCGAACTGGTGCCGCACTTGTCGGCCTCCGACCACGAACCGCAGACCCTGACCCTGGCCGCCGGGGAGACCCTGTTCGAGCAAGGCACCATGGGCGACTCGATCTATGTGGTGAGCTCCGGAGAGGTCGAACTCGTCCGAGAACTGGCGACCGGGGATGAGGAAGTCGCCACCACGGCAAGTGCCGGCGAGTACTTCGGGGAAATGGGCCCCCTGTTCGCGCTACCCAGATCGGCGACCGCGCGCGCACGTACCGACTCCACCGTCGTGAGCTACACGGTTCAGGGATTCCGCGAACTGATGGGCGCCGGAGGCTCGCGGGACATCATCGAACACAAGGGAATCCGCACGACGGGGTCGACCAGCACAGATTCGATCAGTGCAGCGTCGATCAGTCCAGCGGAACCAGACTGAGCAGCACGTCCGGTCCGACCGCCTCGACACCGTCGTAGCGCCAGCGCAGCGCATCGGCGATGGTGGTGACTCCCACGTCATCCACTGCCGTCCTCGGCCCGCCCAATAAGATCGGCGCCGCGTACGCCAGAATGCGATCCACCGCACCGGCCCGTAGAAAGGCCCCGGCCAGAGTCGGCCCGCCCTCCAACAGAACGTCGGTTCGATCAGCCAGCGCCCGCAGGACCTCGTCCGGGTTCCGGGTGCGCAATCGCAGGGTCGGGCAGTCCCTGCTCAGCACCCGCGACTCCGGCGGAATGTCCCGTTCGCCGACGACGACGCGCAGCGGCTGCCTCTCCGCCAGCCGGCCGTCGGGCAGTCGGGCGGTGAGGCTCGGGTCGTCGGCGAGCACCGTCCCGGTGCCCACCACGATCGCGTCGGCGGCAGCCCGGCGGAGGTGCACGTCCGCGCGGGCAGCGGCACTGGTGATCCACTGCGAGGATCCGTCCGCAGCGGCGCTCCTACCATCGATGCTGGCGGCGAATTTCCAGGTCACGTGCGGGCGACCGGTGCGCTGCCGGTGCAACCATTCGCGCAGCGGACCGCTGGTGGCCTCCGCCGCGGCGACACCGGCGGTCACTTCGACACCGGCCGCAGTCAGCCGGTTCGCACCGCCCGCAGCGGTCGGGTTGGGGTCGCCGGCCGCGAACACCACCGCGGAGACGCCTGCGGCCAACAAAGCGTCGACACACGGCGGGGTCCGACCGTGATGGTTGCAGGGCTCCAGGGTGACGACCGCGGTGCCGCCCGCCGCCCGCTCCCCCGCCGCCCGCAGTGCGACCACCTCGGCGTGCGCGCCGCCAACGGGTTCGGTGGCGCCCAACCCGACCTGGCGGCCGTCCACATCGAGGATCACCGCGCCCACCGGCGGATTGGGATAGGTGGACCCCTTGACCCGCTCGGCTTGTTCCAGGGCAGTCCGCATCGCCGCGGCGATGTGCCGCGGGCTGGTCATACCGTCAGGTGTGGTGCCGCGGCGCCCGCGCGGCGGCGCAACGCGGACACCGCGGCGGCCGGATCGTGGGCTCCGTACACCGCCGATCCGGCCACGAAACAGTCCACTCCGGCTTCGGCCGCCGCCTCGATGGTGTCGGCATTGATGCCCCCGTCGATCT
Organism: Actinomycetota bacterium; assembly: GCA_030836785.1. Taxonomy (GTDB): domain Bacteria; phylum Actinomycetota; class Actinomycetes; order Mycobacteriales; family Mycobacteriaceae; genus Mycobacterium. The sequence goes on along the minus strand of JAUPLT010000238.1, from coordinate 2,532 downwards.
CGACCAGGATGGTCAACTCGCCGGCATCAACGAGGCGACGCGCGGTGCGGACCTTCTCGAGCACCTCCGGGATGAAGCTCTGGCCGCCGAATCCGGGTTCGACCGACATCACCAGCAACGTGTCGAAGCTCCGCAGAATCTCAAGGTAGGGCCGCAGTGGCGTCCCGGGTTTGACCGATAACCCGGCTTTGGCGCCGGCGGCCCGGATGTCACGCGCAACGGAGACCGGATTCTGGGTTGCCTCGACGTGGAAGGTGACGTTGTGCGCACCGGCTTCGGCGTAGCCGGGCGCCCATCGGTCCGGGTCCTCGATCATCAGGTGGCAATCCAGCGGGATGTCGGTGGCTTTGAGCAGGCTCTCCACCACCGGCAGTCCCAGGGTGAGGTTCGGCACGAAATGCGCGTCCATCACGTCGACGTGCAGCCAGTCGGCACCCTCGACGGCGGCGGCCTCGTCGGCGAGGCGGGCGAAGTCGGCGGACAGGATCGACGGCGCGATCATCGGCCGAGACGGTGTTGGCATGGCAGTCACCTTAAGGCTTCCAGATCCAGGCGGCGGTCAGAGGTTCTTTCGCAGCGCGGCGGCGAACATCGCGTCCGTGCCCTGCCGGTGCGGCCAGAGTTGTACGAACGGGCCGTCCCCCAATTCCCCGACAGGCGCGAACAGCGGCCGGGTGTCCAGCGCACTGACCGGATGGCGACGCAGCGCGTCGGACACCACCCCCACCGTCTCCGCAAGATGCGGTGAGCAGGTGGCATAGAGCACCACACCGCCGGGACGGGTCAGCTCGATCGCCGACGCCAACAACTCACGTTGCAGCCGGGCCAGTGCCGGAACATCGGCCGGGGTGCGTCGCCAACGGGCCTCCGGCCGGCGGCGCAGCGCACCCAGACCGGTGCACGGCGCATCGACCAGAACCCGGTCGAATCCCTCAGGCAACCCCGATTCGCGGCCGTCGGCACGGACCACCCGGACCGGCAGTCCGGCGGTGTTCTGCTCGACCATCTGGGCCCGGCGATCGTTGGGTTCCACCGCGATGACCTCCGCACCCCGCTGGGCCGCGATCGCACCGATCAACGCGGACTTCCCCCCGGGGCCGGCACACAGGTCCAGCCAGCGTCCGGCGTCGGGACCATCGAGTGGGGCCAACGTCAGCGCCTGGGCGACCAATTGGCTGCCCTCGTCCTGGACCAGCGCCAGCCCGTCACGGACCGGGGCGAGCCGGGCCGGGTCGCCACCGGACAGATACACCGCGTAGGGGGAATAGCTCCCCACGGTCCCGTCCACCTGTTCGCAAAGTTGCTCCGCGGTCAGCACACCGGGGCGAGCGGCCAGGTGCACCGCGGGCCGGGCGTCGTCGGCCGCCAGCGCCGCATCGAGTTCACCCGCTGCGGACCCGAGGGCGTCAGCGAAGGCTTGCGCGATCCAGCGGGGATGGGCGTGGACGAACGCACTGCGGCCGACCGGGTCGGCCGTGGCCGCGGGTGCCAGTTCCGCCACCCAGGACGCCTCGTCCCGGCTGGCGATCTTCCGGAGCACACCATTGACGAAACCCGCTCGGGCCGAATCGAATTCGATCCCAGCCTGCTCCACCGTGGTGGACACCGCGGCGTGTTCGGCGACGTTGGTTCGGAGCAGTTGGTAGCTTCCCAGCCGCAGCAGATCCAACAGCACCGGGTCGATCTGGTCGACCGGCCGGTTGGCCGCCGCCGCGATAACCGAGTCGAGCAAACCGCGGGTACGGCAGGTGCCGTAAGTGAGTTCGGTCGCAAACGCCGCATCGCGCCCGCTGACCCCGCGCTGGGAGAGAAGCGCCGGAAGAGCCAGGTTGGCGTAGGCGTCGCGGTCGCTGACGGCCCGCAGAACATCGAATGCGGCACTGCGCGCCGGGTCCAGCGGGCTGCGGCCGGCCCGGCCACGGGGCCGGCCACGGGGCGGTTGGCTCGGCTTGCCACCAGACCGGCGAGCACCCGGGTCACGTTCGCGATTCACTGTGCACGTACCCCGTCTCCGAGGCGGGCTCCACGAGCCCAGTCGCCGGCGGGCATGGATTTCTTGCCCGGCGGCTGAATCTGTCCGAGCAGCACCGGGTGTGAGCCGGTGCCTACCCGGACCCCGGTACGGTCAACCATCAGCTCCCCGGGCGGCAGTGGGTCCGCGGATTCATCGGCGGTGACGGGCCCGAGTTTGACCCGCAGATCGCCGATCATGGTCCAGGCACCCGGGGCCGGGGTCACTGCCCGGATCCGGCGGTCGACCACGTGCGCGGGCAGGTCCCAGCGCACCCGCGCCCCCTCCGGAGTGATTTTGGGGGCCATGCTGATGCCCTCCGACGACTGCGGTACCGGCGTCAGCGCGGCGTCCGCGAGTCCGTCCATCGTCGCCTCCAGCAGTTCAGCACCGGATTCCGCCAGCCGGTTCAACAGGTCACCGGCGGTGTCGTCGCTGCGGATCGTCTCGGTGACGACGCCGTAGACCGGGCCGGTGTCCAGCGCCGGCTCGATCTGGAATGTCGTTGCGCCAGTTGTGGT
>JAUPLT010000237.1 GCA_030836785.1 Actinomycetota bacterium | reverse complement strand
TGTGCTCTTCCGATCTCGCCTCCCCCATCTCCTCCCGCCCCGCCTCCCCCATCTCCTCCCGCCCCGCCTCCCCCATCTCCTCCCGCCCCGCCTCGCCCATCTCCTCCCGCCCCGCCTCGCCCATCTCCTCCCGCCCCGCCTCCCCCAGCCCCACAAACGGGGCACATGGCCATCGGGATGAACCTCGAGAACATCGTCGACTGGTCCCCGGCGTGGACCTTCACCGACGCCTTCAAGGCCTCCCGGCCGTGGATATCGCACAGCTTCAACCCGCAGACCTGGCAGACCACCTGGGATCCCGCTGCCGCGCCGCCGTTGGACCTCGATGCGGACGGCAACGTCAGGTCCCTCACGACGTGGACGCAGAACGGCGTGCAACTGCAGCAGTACGCCGGGACCCTGATGTTCAACGGTCTCGACGGCGCCTACGCCGGCGGCACCTACCACGCCCAGTGGGACGGGACCGGGGTGGTGACGTTCGGCATGGATGCGGTCGTCACCTCGACCGGTCGCACCCCCGAGGGCCGCAACTTCGCCGAACTGACCGTCACGCCGACCGACAGCGGTATCTACCTGCGCATCGAACAGACCAGTCCGGCCGACCCGGTGCGCGATATCAACGTGTGGATGCCCGACCACAACGGGCAGAGTTTCGTCGGCCAGCGGTGGCAACCCGGAGCGCCGTTCTCGCCGTTCCACCCGCTGTTCCTGTCCCGCCTCGCACCGTTCGGAACCCTGCGGTTCATGGGAATGCAGGAGACGAACACCACCGACATCGTGACGTGGGCGCAGCGACGCGACGCCGACGACATCCGGCAGGGCTCCGGACCGGAGGGCACCCCCAGCGAACCGGTGGTCAACGGCATCTCGGTGGAGTACATGGTGCAACTCGCCAATGAACTTGACGCCGACCCGTGGTTCAACATGCCGTACGCGGCCGACGACGAGTTCGTCCGCAGCTTCGCCGGCTACGTCCGCGAGCACCTCGAACCCGGGCGGACGGTCTACGTCGAGTGGGCCAACGAGGTATGGAACTTCGGCTGGGGGTTCGAGGCGTCACACTGGGTCGCCGATCAGGCGCGTGCGGCCGGCCTCGACCCCGACTACGGGCAATGGATCGTGGCCGGGCGGGAAGCCAAGCGCGACATGGAAATCTGGTCGGAGGTGTTCGCCGGGCAGTCTGCGTTGGACCTGGTTCGGGTTGCGGCTGGTTGGGCCGCGGTGGACTGGGTGACCAACCAGATCGCCGAGAATATGGACGGCGCGTTCGACGCGATCGCCATTGCCCCGTACATCACCCCGACCGACGAACAGCGGGCGACCTACACGGGGGGCACCGGCGTCAATCAGGTCATCGCCGATACCCGGACGAACATCGCGACCTCCGTGCAGTGGGTGGTCAATCACGAGGAACTGGCGCAGGACTGGTCGGCCCGGTTGGGCCGGCCGATCGACCTGTTGGCCTACGAGGGGGGCGCTCATCTCGACGGCCGGGGCGGTGCCTACCAGGGCGCGTTCTACGCTGCCGGCGTCGACCCGCGGATGGGTGACATCTATCGCGACTACCTGCAGGCACTCGATGCGGCGGGCATGGACCTGTACGTCGACTTCCAGTTCACCGGACAGTCCGGGCCGACTCCGTGGGGGGACTTCGCCAAACTGCACCGGATGGACCAACCGCTGACCGGGGCCTACCGCTACAGCGCCGTGATGGCCGCCGCGGACGGGTCGCTGTGGAACGTGGTCGTCTAGTGGTGGTGTGGGACGCAATTCCGCGGGAGGGCCGGAGGTGACGGGTTCGATGAAACGCGTGGTTCGCCGATTAGGCATAGCGGCGGTGGGGGTTTTCGTCGCGGCGGCCCAAGGCGTTTGGATCCATCCCGCCGTGGTGTCGGCAGATCCCGTTGAGACGACCGCTGTCGTCCTCAAGGTTGTCGACGGAGACCCGGTGGATGTCCGTGATGATGTGCGGGGCCGCCTGCGCATTCGAGTACTGGGGATCGACACTCCCGAGACACTGAAGCCGGGCTACACAGTGGGCTGTTGGGGGCCACAGGCATCAGAGTTCGCCAAACAGAACTTGCTCGGTCAGCGGGTCGCCGTTGTCTACGATCCCTCCCAGGGCATGAATGACCGCTATGGGAGGACCCTGGCTTATCTCGTCAAAGGCCCCGATGGGTGGGACTACTCAGTCGAGGCCGCTCGCGCCGGGTTCGCCCGTGCCTACGTCTACGACGACAACCCCGTTTCACGGTATCCGGAGATCGCCGCCGCCGAGCAGGAAGCAAAAGGCGCCCAGCGCGGGCTGTGGGGCCCCCCATGTAACGGCAATACCGCTTCGGTGCCCCAGTAGGGCCACGGCGGCGCCGCTAACCGACCCGCCCGCTACTGCTATATGCTGACTTTAGCAATTATTGGATTGCAGGCATTGGAAACCAACGGGGTGCGGCGTGACGGATTCGCTCGACGCGCTGAAGGCGGAGTTCTTCAGGGCGCTGGCACATCCTGCGCGTATCCGGATTCTGGAACTTCTGGTTACCGGTGACCGCTCGGTGACAGCGCTGCTGCCTGCGGTAGGAGTCGAGGCATCGAACCTGTCTCAGCAGCTCGGCGTGCTCCGCAGGGCAGGCATTGTGAGCGCGCGCCGGCACGGCAATTCGGTCACCTATTCGATGGGTTCCCCGCATATCGCCGAGTTGCTTGCGGTGGCCCGCGCCGCTCTGTCGGGACTCGTGGACGACCAGGTTGATGCGCTTGAGCGGTCGGCAGCGGAGAAGTCATGAGGGGCTGGATCGGTCGGATTCTGACCGTCGGTCGGGTCACCGAGGTGGCCGGTAACCCGCCGCTGCCCGCCCTCGACGCCCCGGCTGGGGTGACGGGTTCGTTGCAGGTGCGACATGTCGATGCCGGTTCCTGCAATGGCTGCGAAGTGGAGATTTCCGGGGCGTTCGGCCCGGTGTACGACGCAGAGCGCTTCGGCGCGCGCCTGGTCGCCTCGCCCCGGCACGCTGACGCGCTGCTGGTGACCGGTGTCGTGACGCGCAACATGGCGCAGCCGTTACGCAACACGCTGGAGGCGACACCGGCACCGCGGGTGGTGATCGCGTGCGGTGACTGTGCGCTCAACCGCGGGGTGTTCGCCGACGCCTACGGCGTCGTCGGCGCGGTTGGGGAAGTGATTCCGGTCGACCTTGAGATTCCGGGCTGCCCGCCGACCCCCACCCAGATCGTGGACGCGCTACGGTCGGTGACCGGTCGATGATTCCCAGCGTTGAGGCTGCACTCCGCGTCGAGCCGACCGTGCTCGGCCACCGGGGTTCCGGACCTACGGTCGTAGGGCTGTTGACTTCCGCATTAGGCGCAGTCGGGGTCGGGCTCGGACTGGCCGGGGTACTGGGACCGCCGCGCTCGGTGCAGATCGGCTGGTTGATTCCGTTGATCGGTGTGGAGTTGCAACTGGATCCGCTGGGCGGGTTCTTCATGGCCTTGACCGGCACAGTCGCACTCGCGGTCGGGGTGTATTCGATCGGATACGCCCGGCGTGCGCATCTGGGTGGCTTTGCGCTGCCGGTGCTGCCGGTCTTCGTGACGGCGATGCTGCTGGTCCCGGCGGCTGCATCGGTGTCGACGTTCCTGCTGGCCTGGGAACTGATGGCGATTGCGTCGCTGATCTTGGTGGCCGCCGAACACACCCGTCCGGCGGTCCGTTCGGCCGTGGTGTTCTACGCGGTGATGACCCAGCTCGGATTCGTCACCATCCTGCTGGGGCTGATGCTGCTGGCTGCAGCCGGCGGCGCCGACCGGTTCGCCGACCTGTCGTCGGTTCCCCCGGGCGTTCGCACGGCCGTGTTCGTACTGACCCTCGCGGGCTTCGGCTCCAAGTCCGGTCTGCTGCCATTGCACGCCTGGTTGCCGCGCGCGCATCCCGAGGCACCCAGCCCGGTTTCGGCGTTGATGAGCGCGGCCATGGTCAACCTGGGCATCTACGGAATCATCCGTTTCGACCTGC
>JAUPLT010000236.1 GCA_030836785.1 Actinomycetota bacterium | reverse complement strand
CTGAACAACTGGCTGCGCAGTGCGGGGCCGACCTTCGACCAGTCCGCGGCCTACGAGATGCTGACCTTCCTGGGCCCTGATGTGGTGGAGGGTCTCGCCGCACTGCGCGAGAAACGGCCGCCCCGGTTCCCCTCAGCGCACACCTGAGACAGCCCCGGAAGCCGACTCATACCTCGATCGGCGGGTGCAACTGCTCCATGGTGTACTGGCGGCTGCGGCGTACCGCCCATGCGCTGACGGCCATCGACACCGCCAGAACGCTGACGAGCACGATGATCGCCACGGTGAGCCGATGATCTATCCCGCCCCCGACGAGTTGTCGTAATCCGTTGACGGAGTAAGTCATCGGAACGAACGGGTGGATCACCTGGAACGGCTTGGCGGTGGTCTCGACGGGATAGATGCCGCCAGCGGACACCAGTTGCACCATCAGGAAGGCCAGCGTGATCACCCGCCCGACGGCCACCCCGAACACGGCGTTGAACGCCTGGATCAGACCCAGATAGGTCGCCAGCACCAGCAGCAGGAAAAGCCCGGTGAACAACGGATACTTCGGATTAAGGCCCACCCCGAAGTGCACCACCGTGTACATCACGACAACTTGGCCGACCGCCACCAGGAACGCGGGCCAGTAGGACGCCAACACCACGCGGAATGAGCCCAGCCCGTTGATGATCGGACGCGGCTGCACCGGCTTCAACACCATCCAGATCAGCAGGGCGCCCACGAAGACGGCCAGACCCATGAAGAACGGGGCAAATCCGTTACCGAAGGTGGGTGCCGGATTATGTGTCACCAGATCGAGTTTGACCGGTTCGGACACCGTCTCGGCGACGGCGATCCGCTGCTTGGCCGTCCACGACGGAATCTGGGTAGACCCCTCCCGCAACTTGTCGGCCAACTCGGTCCCACCGTCGGACAACTGGACCAGACCGCCGCTCAGTTGATGTGCCCCGGCGTCGAGTTCGTCCACGCCGTCGCGCAACTTCACGATGTCGGCACGCAATCCACCGTTCAGCGCGCTGCTCATGAACGTCCGCAGCGTGCTATTCGGGTCGCCCAGTTCCGTCTCGAATTGGGCTGCGCTATCGCGCAGATTTTGCATTCCCGCGTCGGTGGCCGGGTCGACGTCGTGCTGACGCATGAGACCCTGGGCGACAGCGAGAACCTCGCCGGCGCGCTGCACATCGCGGTCGGGGAAGGACTGCAGGGTGGCGACGGTCTGGTCCACGATGGATTCAGCCCGCTGCCAATCGATGTTGAGTGCCTCGATCCGGTTACTGGTGGATGCCACTGCGGCGCTGAACTTTTGCGCAGTGGCCCCGACCACGTCGGGGTCGAGGTTGAGGCGTTCCATCCGTCCCAGGAATTCGATCAGCGGACCCGTCGCGGTATCCACCGAAGACGACAGTTGACGCGTCCCGTCCGCCAGTTGCGCCGCGCCGTCGCGCGCGGTCACCAGGCCGTCGGCGAGTTGTTCGGCGCCGTTGGCCGCCTTGGTGAGTCCGGCACCGGCGTCGGTCAACCCGCTCAGCACGGCGATGACGGTCTGCTCGCCCACGCTGGCGTTGACGTCGTTGATCACCGCCCGCGCGGCGTTCTGCCCGATGATCGACCCCAGGTAGCTGTTCGAATCGTTGAAGGTGAACCGCAGCGTCGCCGGCGTCGGGTCGCCGCCCGACGGTGAGACGATGTCGGCGCTGAAGTCCTCGGGGATCGTGATGGTGAAGTAGTAACGGCCGTGGGCGAGTCCGTCGGCGGCTTCCTGGGCGGAGACCTGATGCAGACCCAACTCGCCGGAGTCGATCAGCGCCTTGGCGACTTCCTCCCCGGCCCGCACCTCCTTGCCGTCTGACGCGGCGCCGCGGTCCTCCATGACCAGCGCCACCGGAATCTTGTCCACGTGGCCGAACGGATTCCAGAAGGCCCACAGGTACAGCGCGCCATAGAGCAACGGCATCAGCACGACGATCAGCAGTGCGATCCGCGGCAGCAGTCCGCGGGAGTACCGCTTGACGTCGGTACCGAGGGACATCGCGGCAAGCATGTCTACCCCTTCTCGTTCCGGGACTGGCCTTTGCGTGCTTTGACCAACTGAGCCCGATCGGTGTTCGGGACGGCGATCTGGGTGCGTACGGCATGGCCGACCACGCCGTTGACCGTCGCGGTGACGACGGTCTGCGCCCGACCCAGGTCGATGAGTCGCTCGATCAGCGTGTCCCGGTTGCTGTCGCTGGTGACGACGTCGAGGTTCCCGACAACCAACAGTGGAGGCCGTCGGGTGTTGGCCAACGCGATCCGCAGCAGCAGTTGATCGAGTTCGGAGATCAGTTCGAAGTACTCCATCAGTGGGGGCAGTGGCAGATCCCCGAACACCGGTGCGCACACCCGAACCAGATCGTCCTGCTTTGCCTGCCCGATGAATCGGTACCAGGAGGCGTCCCAGCGCAGTTGCTCGGTGATCAGGTCGCGGACCGTCACCGATTCGGAGACGGTGTCGAGTTCCTTGATCCCCGCCAGGGCGCACAGGGGGAAGATCCGCTTGGCCCGCGTCGCCCCCAACACGGTCAGTTGCCCGGACATCGGCTTCATCCGGCCCGCGATCGTCATCAGCAGCGCGTCACGCGGTGTTCCCGCCGGGCAGACCAGCACCGTGACTCCGCCGTCCGGGATCTCGAGGTCGACCGGACCGTAGACCGGGCCCCACGGCCCACGCATGGTGATACCGCCGGCGATGACGGCCGGCGGTCGGCCGAAGTCCGTCTCGGCGGCCGGGGCACCGCAAGCGCCGGTGTCGACCTCGGCCGGTCCTGACTCTGACATGGCACCCTCCCGTGCTCGCGTGCGTGCTCATCACAGCACGCGAGCAGTGCAATCGTGGGTTAACCGAACTGCTGTGGCCACGTCGGTCAGGATGGTGTATTCGATGTGTAGCCTATGTGTATGAGTCGGACCAACATCGAACTCGACGATGCACTCGTCGCTGAGGTGATGCGGCGGTACGGCGTCACTACCAAGAGGGAGGCGGTCGACCTCGCGCTGCGCCGACTCGTT
>JAUPLT010000235.1 GCA_030836785.1 Actinomycetota bacterium | reverse complement strand
TTCACCGGAGACCGATTCAGCCGTGGCGTTTTCAACCGTGGAGTTCACCTTCGCGGGCTCGGCTGACCTGTTGGCCCAGCTCACCGGTGGGGCCGGAGCCGACGTCTTCGCTGCCGCCGACACCGCCACCATGGACAAGGCCGCGCGGGCCGGACTGATCGACGGCGAACCGGTTTTCTTCGCCGCCAATACCCTCACCATCGTCGTGGCTCCGGGCAACCCGGCGAAGATTGCCGGGATCGCCGATCTCGCCCGGCCCGGTCTGGCCGTCGTCGCGTGCGCCCCGCAGGTGCCGTGTGGGGCCGCCACCGCGAAACTCCAGGACGCCACCGGGGTGCGGCTGGCGCCGGTCAGCGAGGAGTCCGCCGCCGGCGCGGTACTGACGAAGGTCACCAGCGGGCAGGCGGACGCCGGCATCGTCTATGTCACCGACGCCCGGTCCGCCGGGGACGCCGTCACCGAGGTGCCGGTGCCGGAGGCCCCCGGAGTGGTGAACACCTATTCGATCGCGGTCCTCAAGCAGGCGCGCGACTCCGGCGCGGCGCGCCGCTTCGTCGAATATGTCGCCGGCGAGGCGGGTCAGCGGATCCTCGAAGCGGCGGGATTCGCGAGCCCCTGACCGACCTGCTGCCGGTCCACGCCGTCCGGGCGCGAGTTCACCTTCTGTTTTTGTTATGTTCACCCGGCGTCCACGGGGACTCGGGAGGTGTGATGGAAATCGGGCTGTTGATCGCCATCGGCTTCGCGCTCGCCTTCGCACTGACCAACGGCTTCCACGATGCCTCCAACGCGATCGCGACTCTGGTGGCCACCCGCGGGGCCACCGCCGGACAGGCAGTCGTGCTGTCGGCGGTGTTCAACATGGCCGGCGCCGTGCTGCTGGGAACCGCGGTGGCAGACACCATCGGCAAGATCGTCACCGTCCCGCAAACCCAGATGGTCGCCGTCGTCGGTGCCGGACTGGCCGGGGCCACCGTCTGGAACCTGCTGACCTGGTGGCTGGGGTTGCCGTCGTCCTCGGGGCATGCCCTGGTCGGTGGCCTTGCCGGGGCCGCGATCGCCGACGGGATGCTGTCCGGATACGGCGGGCTGGAATCGGTCAACTGGGGCGGTGTCGAGGGCTGGCACCCGACCGGTGTCATCGGGGTGCTCATCGCGCTGCTGATCTCCCCGCCGCTGGGTTTTCTGTTCGCCTTCTTGCTGGTGCGCCTGCTGGGCAAGGCGTCGCAGCGTTGGACGACGCGGTGGGTCGGGCCCGTCCGGGGCGGCGGATGGGTCGCAGCGGCCGGGTTGTCCTTCAGCCACGGCGGCAACGACGCACAGAAGTCGATGGGTGTGATCGCCGTTCTGCTGCTGGCGTCCGGGCAGACCGAAGACCTCACCGTCCCACTGTGGGCGAAGATCGCGACGGGTCTCGCCCTCACGTTGGGAACCGCACTGGGCGGGTGGCGCATCGTCAAGACCATCGGGCAACGCATCTTCAGCCTCACCCCGGTGGACTCCTTCTCCAGCCAGACCTCGTCCACCGCCGTCATTCTCGGCGCCTCCCTCATCGGAGCCCCGGTCAGCACCACCCAGGTGGTGGCTTCCTCGGTTGTCGGGGTCGGAGCGGGGCGCCGTCGCTGGCGGCATGTGCGCTGGGAGATCGTCCGCGAGATGGGTGTCGCCTGGCTGACCACGATCCCCGCGGCCGCCCTGATGGCGGTCGTCTTCCTGCTGATCTGGAGGTCCATGCTGTGACGGAAAAACCTCGGAGGGGCGCGAAACTCTCGCTGCGCAAGGGCACCCGGTGGTTCCTGCCGGAAACTCCCGACGTGATCGGCCAGTTGCAGACCCAGGCCGAACGGACCGCCAAGGGCATGCGGGCGTTCGCCGCCTGGGCCGGCGGGGACACCGCCCGGGCCGACGATGTCCGGCGGGCCGAGCATGAATGCGACGACGTACGCCGGACGCTCGTCGACGCGGTCAGCGAGTCTTTCACCACCCCGTTGGAACCCGAGGACCTGTTCCAGTTGTCCCGCGACCTGGATCGGGTGATCAACGGCGCCAAGGACACGGTGCGGGAGTCCGAAGCCATGTCCTTCCCGCCCGATCAAGCGGTCGCGCAGATGGCCGCACTGCTCGCCGAGGGCGTCGAGCACCTGCAGGAGGCGTTCGCGGCCCTGGACGCGCGCGGACTGAAGTTCGTGGCGTCGGCCACCGCGCACGCCGACGCGGCGGTGAAATCGCAGCGCAACCTGGAACGGATCTACCGGCAGGCCACCGGCGACCTGATCCAGGTCGCCGACGTCCGCTTCATCGTCGCCAGCCGCGAGCTGTATCGGCGGGTCTCCAGTATCTCCGATGACATCGTCTCGGTCGCCGACCGGATTTGGTACTCGCAGGTCAAGGAGTCCTGAACCGGCCCCGCGGCGCTACGATTCGGCGGTGTCAGTGCGGACCGCGGAACTGTTCGGGATCGTGATCGTCGCCGTCCTGCTGGGGGCGGCGCTGGTGTATCTGTTCGGTTCGTTCTTCCTGATGGCCTCGCACGTCACCCCGCGCCCGGGGCAGAGCAAGGTCCGCGCGATGCTGCGCGAGTTGTACTACGTGCTGATCACGCAGCCGCTGATCCCGCTGTACTTCGTGAAGGGGCGCCGGATGGGCAGCGGCGTGAACCCGCCGTCGGGCTTCCCGGTCATCTTCATCCACGG
>JAUPLT010000234.1 GCA_030836785.1 Actinomycetota bacterium | reverse complement strand
GGATCCGAACGCCAGAACCGGCTGAACACCAACTTCTCCTCACCGGGACGCAGACCAACACCGAAGTCGCGGACGGTGACCGCGACGGTGTCCTCGTCGGCACCCATCTTGATGCGCACCGGCTTGTGCTCGGCGTGGTCGATGGCGTTCGCGATGAGGTTGCGCAGGATGCGCTCCACCCGGCGGGGGTCCACCTCGGCGATGATCTCGTGATCGGGCATGTCGACGAGCAGGTCGATGCCGGCGTCCTTGGCCAGGTGGCCGACCTTCTTGAGCGCGTTGCCGACGGTGCTGCGCAGGTCGACCGCCTCCACCGACAGCTCCGCCACCCCCGCGTCGTGCCGGGAGATCTCGAGCAGATCGTTGAGCAACGCCTCGAACCGGTCGAGTTCGCCGACCAGCAGTTCGGTGGACCGGCGCAGTGCCGGATCGAGGTCCTCGGCGTGGTCGTAGATCAGATCGGCCGCCATCCGGACCGTGGTCAGCGGCGTCCGCAGCTCGTGGCTGACGTCGGAGGTGAAGCGGCGCTGCAGGTTTCCGAACTCCTCCAGGTTGGTGATCTGGCGCTGCAGGCTTTCGGCCATATCGTTGAACGACACCGCCAGCCGCGCCATATCGTCCTCGCCGCGCACCGGCATCCGCTCGGAGAGATGGCCTTCGGCGAACCGTTCGGCGATCCGCGATGCCGACCGCACCGGCAGCACCACCTGACGCGAGACCAGCATGGCGATACCGGCGAGCAGAACCAACAGCACCAATCCGCCGGTGACCATGGTCCCGCGCACCAGGGTGATGGTGTTCTCCTCGCTGGTGAGCGGGAAGATCAGGTACAGCTCGAGATTCGTCACCCGGGACGGTGCCGGCGTGCCGACCAGCAGGGCCGGCCCGGCGAACGTCTCGGTGCGCACGGTTTCGTACTGGTAGCTGACCTGGCCGGCCTTGACGAACTCGCGCAGCGAGCGCGGAATCTGGTCGACCGGGCCCGCCGACGTCGCCTCCCGCGGACCGTCGCCGGGCACCATCAGCACCGCGTCGAAGGTGCCGGCCAGGCCCGCACCGGAGGTCTGCCCCGTTTTGGAGATCAGGGTGTTGCGGGCCAGTTGCAGGCTGGAGTCCAGCGACCGAGCCTCCTCGCCGCTGACGATCCCGCTGACGGTGGCGCGCGCCCGGGCGATCTCCTCGGTGGCGGCCTTCACCTTCACTTCAAGGACCCGATTGGTGATCTGGCTGGTAAGCACGAAGCCGAGCGCCAGAATGACGACGGCCGACAGCCCGAGGGTCAGGACCACCACCCGCAATTGCAACGAGCGCCGCCAGATCTGGGCCATCGAGCGACTGACGGCGCTGGTGATCCGGACCAGCGGTCCCGAGCGGCCCCACGGGCCCCGAACGCGGGTTCTCATGCGCGGGTTCTCATGCCATGGGTTCTCATGCCATGGGAACGATCGACGAGGGTCCGATCAACGGGGCCATTAGGGCGGGCCGGCCTTGTATCCCACTCCTCGAACGGTCAGCACCACCTGCGGGTTCTCCGGATCCCTCTCGACCTTGGCCCGCAACCGCTGAACGTGCACGTTGACCAGACGGGTGTCGGCCGGATGCCGGTAACCCCACACCTGTTCGAGCAGCACATCTCGAGTAAACACCTGGCGGGGTTTGCGCGCCAACGCCACCAGCAGGTCGAACTCCAGCGGGGTCAGCGAGATCTGCTCGCCCTCACGGGTCACCTTGTGGGCGGGCACGTCGATCTCGATATCGCCGATGGAGAGCATCTCGGCCGGTTCGTCCTCGTTGCGGCGCAACCGGGCACGCACCCGGGCCACCAACTCCTTGGGCTTGAACGGCTTCATGACGTAGTCGTCGGCCCCCGACTCCAACCCGAGCACCACGTCGACGGTGTCGGTCTTGGCGGTCAGCATGACGATCGGGACCCCGGAGTCCGCCCGCAGCACTCGGCACACGTCGATACCGTTCATCCCCGGCAGCATCAGATCCAGCAGGACCAGATCGGGCCGCAGTTCGCGAACCGCCGTCAGCGCCTGGGACCCGTCACCGACGACCGCCGTGTCGAAACCCTCGTTGCGCAGCACGATGGTGAGCATCTCCGCCAGCGAGGGATCGTCGTCGACCACCAGAATCCGTTGCCTCATGCTGACCATGGTGTCATCGAACCGGGACTGTTCCCTGCTAGAACACGCGGGCGAGTTGCACCGCGTCCACATCGGCACCGGCCACCGTCCACCGACCATGCCACTGCCGTTCGGCCAGCCCGGCGTACACCGCGGCGGTGCGCTGTTGCAGAGCCGCGTCGCGTTCGTAGGCGTCGCGGGCCCGTTCGGCTTCTTCGTCGGCCCGGCGCCGGGCGCGTTCGGCGGCCAGTTCCACCGAGACGCCGAGCAGAATCTGGTGGTCCGGTTCGGGCAGGCCCAGTCGGCCATACTCCAGATCAGCCACCCAGGCGACCATCTCCCCGTCGGCATCCTGGTGCAGTCGGGCAGCGCAGTAGGCCGCGTTCGAGGCGACGTAGCGGTCCAGGATGACGACGTCATGCGCGCCCAGCAGATCGGCGACGTGCTCCTTGGCCGCGGCCCGGTCCAGCGCGAACAGCACCGCCATCGCGTACACCGACGACGCCAGGTCACCATGGGCGCCGTGTAGCGCCTCCGAGGCCAGATCCGCGGTGATCGACTGCCCGTAGCGCGGGAAGGCGCACGTCGCCACCGATCGGCCCGCCGCCTCGAACGCGGACCGCAGGCCCGCGGTCAGGGTGCGCTTCCCGGCGCCGTCCAGACCCTCCAGAACGATTAACACGCGACGATCAGCACTGGCCGGGTCAGTACCGGTAGTGCTCCGGCTTGTACGGGCCCTCCACGTCGACGCCGATGTACTCGGCCTGGTCCTTGGTGAGCTTGGTCAGCGAACCGCCGAGTGCCTCGACGTGGATCTTGGCCACCTTCTCGTCGAGATGCTTGGGCAAGCGGTAGACCTCGTTGTCGTACTCGTCGTTCTTGGTCCACAGTTCGATCTGGGCGATCACCTGGTTGGAGAAGCTGTTGCTCATCACGAACGAGGGATGGCCGGTGGCGTTGCCGAGGTTGAGCAACCGGCCCTCGCTCAGCACGATGATGGAGTGTCCGTCGGGGAAGACGAACTCGTCGACCTGCGGCTTGATGTTGATCCGTCGGATTGCGGGATCGCGCTCGAGACGGGCCATGTCGATCTCGTTGTCGAAGTGGCCGATGTTGCCCAGGATCGCCTTGTCCTTCATCGCCCGCATGTGGTCGAGGGTGATGATGTCCTTGTTGCCGGTGGCGGTGATGACGATGTCGGCCCAGCCGATGGCCTCTTCGACGGTCTTGACCTCGAAGCCGTCCATCATCGCCTGCAGGGCGTTGATCGGATCGATCTCGGTGACCGCGACCCGGGCGCCCTGCGCCTTGAGCGCCTCCGCGCAACCCTTGCCGACGTCGCCGTACCCACAGACCAGTGCGGCCTTTCCGCCGATCAGCACATCGGTGCCGCGGTTGATGCCGTCGACGAGCGAGTGCCGGGTGCCGTACTTGTTGTCGAACTTGCTCTTGGTCACCGAGTCGTTGACGTTGATCGCCGGGAACACCAACTCCCCGGCGGCGGCGAACTGGTAGAGCCGCAGCACGCCGGTGGTGGTCTCCTCGGTGACACCCTTGACCGCGTCGGCGATGCGGGTCCACTTGTGCGCGTCGGCCTTCAGGCTCTCGCGCAGCAGGCTGAGGAAGACCTTGTGCTCGGCGGAATGATCGTCCTCATCGGGGGGAACCACCCCGGCCCGTTCGAACTGTGCGCCGCGCAGCACCAGCATGGTGGCGTCACCGCCGTCGTCGAGGATCATGTTGGCCGGCTCGCCATCCCAGGTGAGCATCTGCTCGGCAGCCCACCAGTACTCCTCCAGCGTCTCGCCCTTCCAGGCGAACACCGGCACACCGAGCGGCTCCTCGGGGGTGCCGTTGGGTCCGACGACGGTCGCGGCGGCAGCGTGGTCCTGGGTGGAGAAGATGTTGCAGGACGCCCAACGAACTTCGGCGCCGAGGGAAACCAGCGTCTCGATCAGGACGGCGGTCTGCACGGTCATGTGCAGTGAACCGGAGATTCGCGCGCCCTTGAGCGGCTGCACATCGGCGTACTCGCGCCGCAGCGCCATCAGCCCGGGCATCTCATGCTCGGCGAGGCGGATCTCCTTGCGGCCGAACTCGGCCAGGGACAGGTCGGCAACCTTGAAGTCGATCCCGTTGCGGGAGTCGGCAGTAAGCGTCATGGGCAGTAGGTTATCTGGCGACTCCGTCGCGCGGTTAACTGGCGACTTCGCCGTGCGGTTAACCGGCGACTCGGGTGCCCGGTTACCCGGCGCCGTAGCGCTCGGCGAACGGCGTCATCAGCCGGGCCAGGTCGGTGGCGACGTCATGGTCACCTGCCGAGTCGCTGTCGACCGGCATCGACACGTAACTCATCGCCAGTCGGACGGTCGCCCGGGCCAGCACGCCGGCGTCCTCCTCGCTGGGCTGAACCCAGCTCTGCAGGAAAGCCTCCTGCAACCGGGCCGAGCAGTGCGCGATGATCGGCCCGGAGTCGGTGGTGACGAGCTGCAACAGGTCGGGCTTGACCTCCCCGGACAGTAGCGAGATGACCAGCGGGTCGGCGGCCGAGGCCGCGAAGAAGGCCCGGAATCCGGCCAGGAAGGCGCCGTAGACGTCACCGACGTGGGCGTTGATCGCCCCGTCGATATCGTCGACCAGTCGGTCGGCCAGTCGCAGCGCGTAGGCCTGGGCCAGGCCCAGCCGGGAGCCGAACTCGTTGTAGATGGTCTGACGGCTGACCCCGGCGGCCCGGGCAACGTCGGTGAGGGTGATCGCCGACCAGTCCTTGGCCAGCAGTTCGGAGCGCATCCCGTCCAGCACGGTGTCCCGCAGCAGCGCCCGCGACGCCTCGGCGTAGGGGACCCGACGGGATGTCACAGCCGCGAGGTTA
This sequence comes from Actinomycetota bacterium, assembly GCA_030836785.1. Lineage (GTDB taxonomy): Bacteria > Actinomycetota > Actinomycetes > Mycobacteriales > Mycobacteriaceae > Mycobacterium. The sequence goes on along the minus strand of JAUPLT010000234.1, from coordinate 9,311 downwards.
GCCGTCAACCGCTGTCGCGCGGGCCAAGGGGTTCGAAGTCGATCTTCTCCCGCACACCGCAATCCGGGCAGCGGTAGGCGCTCACGCCCCCGTTCACACTGCCCCCGTTCACGCTGCCCCCGCTCATGATGTCTGCGCCGGGCTGCCGTACCGGGCCAGGATCTTCTCCCGGCGCCGCGGGTCGACGTTGACCTTGGTGATGTCGCCGTTGTAGTGCTCGAGCACCCGGTGGTCCATCATCTTCCGCCACAGCGGCGGGAAGTAGGTCACGCCGATCAGGGTCGCGTAGCCGCTCGGCAATTCCGGGGCCTGGCTCATCGAGCGCAGGATCTGGTAGCGCCGGGTGGGGTTGGCGTGGTGGTCGCTGTGCCGCTGCAGGTGATAGAGGAACAGGTTGGTCACCAGGTGATCGGAGTTCCAGCTGTGCTCGGGGCGGACCCGCTCATAGCGGCCGCTGGGGTTCTTCTGTCGCAGCAGGCCGTAGTGCTCGAGGTAGTTCACCGATTCCAGCATGGAGAAACCGAACACCGCCGAAATGACCATGTAGGGCAGCACGCCCCAGCCGAAGACCGCGGTCAGGGCGCCCCACAGCACCACCGACATCGCCCAGGCGTTGAGCACGTCATTGCCCGGCCAGGTCCGGGGATCCCACGGGCTGCGGCCCTGTCGGCGGATGCGGGCGGCCTCCAACTTCACCGCCGAGCGGACGCTGCCGATCACGCTGCGCGGCAGGAACTCCCAGAACGTCTCCCCGAAGCGTGCCGAGGCGGGGTCCTCCGGGGTGGCGACACGGACGTGATGGCCACGGTTGTGCTCGATGTAGAAGTGCCCGTACCAGGTCTGGGCCAGCGTGATCTTGGACAGCCAGCGTTCCAGCGCGTCGCGCTTGTGGCCGAGTTCGTGGGCGGTGTTGATCCCGGTCCCGCCGAGCACACCGACGCTGAGCGCCAGTCCGATCTTGGCGAACCAGCTCAGTCCGCCCTCGAAACCCAGCCAGGACAGGTCGGTCGCGGTGAAGGCGTATGCGCCGAATATCACCGACGCGAACTGGAACGGGATGAAGGCGTAGGTGCAGTAGCGGTAGTACTTGTCGTTCTCGAGGTACTCCATCACCTCGTCGGGCGGGTTCTGGCCGTCCCGGCCGAAGCGGATGTCCAGCGTCGGCAGCAGCACGTAGATCAGGAACGGACCCACCCAGAACAGCACCTGGGAGGCCGTCGTCCACCCCGCGTGGTTGAGCGCCCACACCACGGGCAGTACGACGAACAACGCGGTCGGTGCCACCAGGCCGAACAGCCACAGGTAGCGCTTCTTGTCCCGCCAGGGCGCGGCGGCGCCGGCGGCCTCGACATTGGTATCCAGCTGAGAGGTCATGCCGTTGACTATAGGGCCACTTTTGTCGGCTGTCTAGACAAAGTAATGACGTTTGTAAAGTTTAGTCTGGGGTTCGGGCCGCCTCAGCGGCCTGCCGACGCCCCAGCACCGAGTGCCGCCGGCCGTACAGGGCGTAGATCGCCACACCCAGTGCCATCCACACCACGAACCGAATCCACGTCAGGGCGGTGAGGTTGAGCATCAGCCACAGGCAGGCCGCGATCGACAGGATCGGCAGTGCCGGGACGAACGGCGCGGAGAACCCGCGTTCCAGGTCGGGGCGGGTGCGGCGCAGCACGATCACCCCGGCGGAGACCAGCACGAAGGCGAACAGCGTGCCGACGTTGACCATCTCCTCCAACTTGGACATCGGGAACGCGGTGGCCGCCACGGCGATCAGCACCGCGACGATCACGGTGATCCGGACCGGCTTGTCCTGGGCGTTGGTCCTGGCCAGACCGCGCGGCAGCAGGCCGTCACGCGACATCGCGAACATCACCCGGGACAGCCCCAGGACCAGCACCATCACCACGGTGGTCAAACCGGCCAGCGCACCGACCGAGATGATGGTGGCCGCCCAGTCCACGCCATTGATGGCGAAGGCCGTGGCCAGGTTCACCTTGCCGTCGCCCATCTCCCGCAGTTCGGTGTAGCTGACCATGCCCGCCAGCACGACCGACACCGCGACATAGAGCACCGTCACGATGGCCAGCGACGCCAGGATGCCGCGGGCGACGTCGCGCTGCGGGTTCTTGGTCTCCTCCGCGGTGGTGGCGACCACGTCGAACCCGATGAACGCGAAGAACACGATGGACGCGCCCGCCAGCACGCCGTACCAGCCGTAGTGGCTTCCGCCACCGCCGGTCAGCAACGAGAACACCGACTGGTCGACGCCGGTGCCGGCGGCCCCCTTCCCGGTCTCGGTGGGCGGGATGAACGGCGAGTAGTTGGCCGCCTTGATGAAGAAGGCACCGACCACGACGACGAACAGCACGACCACCACCTTGATCGCGGTGATCGCGGCTGAGAAGTTGGAGGACAGCTTGGTGCCCAACGCGAGCAGGGTGGAGACGCCGGCGATGATCAGCAGGGCCCCCCAGTCCAGGTCCATCGGGCCGATCCGGACGGTGCCGCCGGCGAAGCCGAACACCGTGCCCAGATAGCTCGACCAGCCCTTGGCCACCACCGCCGCCCCGACCGCGAATTCCAGGATCAGGTCCCAGCCGATGATCCAGGCGACGAACTCACCGAAGGTGGCATAGGAGAACGTGTAGGCGCTGCCCGCCACCGGCAGGACCGAGGCGAACTCCGCGTAGCACAGCGCTGCGAGCCCGCAGGTCGCCGCGGCGATGACGAACGACAGCGACAGCGCCGGTCCGGTGATGTTGCCGAACGTCGTCGCGGTGACGGTGAAGATACCGGCGCCGACGACGACCGACACCCCGAACACGGTCAGGTCCCACCAGGTGAGTTCCTTGCGCAGCCGTGTCGCGGGCTCGTCGGTGTCGCGGATGGACTGCTCGACCGATTTGATGCGCGCGGTTCGGGTCATGCGCGCAGAGGCTACCGGCCTACAGGCCCACCGTGGCGCGGAAGACGGCACTGGGTTCGTCGGCCTGCAGCCGGATCGGCCCGTCGTCGGCGGCCACCCAGGCCGCCGACCCGCGGGCCAGATGGACCTGCCCGGACTTCGCCCGTACGGTCACCGCACCCTGTGTGCACACCAGGATCTGCGGACCGTCGTGCCCGCAGGGCGCGTCGACCTCAGCACCGAGATGCTCGCCGGTCAGGCTGAGCACGGACGCGGCGAACTCCGCGGTGGGCGTCTGGTAGCGCGTCTCGATACCGTCGCAGCGGGTCGCCACCCGGACGTCGCTGACCGGCGCGAAGTCGAGAACCCGCAGGAGTTCGGGAACGTCGACGTGTTTGGGCGTCAACCCGCCGCGCAACACATTGTCGGAGTTGGCCATCACCTCCATGCCCACCCCGTGCAGGTAGGCGTGCAGATTGCCGGCCGGCAGGAAGATGGCCTGCCCGGGCGACAGGCTGACCCGGTTGAGCAGCATCGCGGCCAGCACCCCGGCGTCCCCGGGGTAGCGCTCACCGAGTTCCAGCACCGTGCGCGCCTCAGCCGCGAACTCCCCGCCCCCGGAACGGATGTAGGCCACCGCCGCTTCCAGCACCCCGGGGATCAGCACGTCGAGATCGGGCTGCGGCAATGTGATCCAGGTGGTGAACACCGCGCGCAGCCCGTCGGCATCGGACGTCTCGGTGAGCAGCGCGATGTACGGCTCCAACGCGGGTACGGCCAGCGCCCGCAACATCGCCGCCGACCGCCCGGCCGGCCGGAACCCGGCCAGCGCGTGGAAGTCGGTGAGCGCCATCAGGAGTTCGGGCTTGTGGTTGGGGTCGCGGTAATTGCGGACCGGAGAGTTGACCGGGAGCCCGCGCTGCTCCTCCTGCCGGAAACCCTCCGCCGCCTGCTGGGCGCTCGGGTGCGCCTGCAGGGACAACGGCTCGTCGGCGGCCAGCACTTTGACCAGGAACGGCAGGACGTCGCCGAAGGCGTCGCGCACGGCGGGGCCGAGCTGGCCGTCCGGATCGGCGGCGATCGCCGCCAGCAGCGAAACGCCCGTGTCCAGCATCGCCGGATCACCCGGGTGGGCGCCGAACCACATCTCGGCTTCCGGGTGCGCGGCCGGCACCGGCCGCCCGGTGAACTCGGGAATGGCGGTGCGCGAGCCCCAGGCGTAGGTGCGGATCGCCCCTTCTAGCAGTTGCACGGCCGCGCTATCCCCCCGCCAGTCGCAGATACACCGCAGCCATCTCCAGCCGCAGCGCCAGGACCGCCAGTTGCTGGGCCGGTCCGCCGGCTGCCACCGGGACCGTCCCGGCATCGCCGACGTCCTGGGCGCCCAGCAGGTCCACCGCGTCGAGACCCGCTGTCCGGGCGGCGATCAGTTCCCGTTCCGCGGCCAGAGCCAGGGCCAGCACGCGCGGCCGCCCCGGCAGCGGTCCGTCGATATCGTCGTCGTGGAACAGCGCCGCGACGGTGTCGGGTGCCCGGGCCGCCAACACTCCGGTGCGCAGCGCGGCCAGCACATCGGCCAGTCCCACCCCGGACACCGACCGGCCCGCGACCCGCAGCAGCACCGCTGAGGCATGCCGCGCCAGCGCCAGGGTGGCCGGGCCGTCGCCGGCCACCACGACCTGTCGGTCCGACATCCGATCGGCCAGTACCTTCGCCGGATTGATGAACAGTTCCCGGGCGGCGCTGTTGCGCAGCGCCTCCGCGTCGAGTTCGTCGGCCAGGACCGCCAGGTCGGCGGCCAGCACTGAATCGAGGGCCGCATCCACCGCGCCGGCGACGGCCAGGCCCGCGGCCAGGTAGCGGCAGAGGCCGAATTCATCGGGCACCCACACCCGGGGCGCCAGCACCGCGGCGCGGCCGGCGGTCGCCTCCCGCAGTGGTCCGTCGTACGGCGCGGCCACCACCACCCGGGCCCCGCGGCGCGCGGCGGTGGCGGCACCGGCGACCAGAGCCGGGTCGCCGGAGTCGTCACCGGCGACGATCAGCACGTCGAGCGCTCCAATCCACGTCGGGCAGACTCCGGTGACCAGGACCGGCTGGCCGGCCGGCCCGGCGGCGACGGCGGCGAGCAATGCGCCTGCGGTTTCGGCGGTTCCGCGGCCGGCGAGCCAGATCAGCGTCCGGGGCCGGGATCCATCGGAGATCCGGTCCAGCGCCCCTTCCTCGATGGTCGCCGCGGTGGCACGCACTTGGGCACCCGCACTGGCCGCGGCCCGAAGCAGGCCGTCGTGATCGGCCTCCAACAGGGCCGCAGTGTCGTCGAGGTCGACGCACGCGTGCGTCGGATTCATCGTCCCGGACTCATCCTGGAATCAGCCGCCTCATCCACCGGTTCCGTTGCGCGCACCGATCTGCTGGGCGACCTGATCGACGATCCGACCCACCTCCGCGTCGGTGCGTGCCTCGACGTTGAGGCGCAGCAGCGGCTCGGTATTGGAGGTTCGCAGGTTGAACCAGGCGCCGTCGCCCAGGTCCACCGTCACCCCATCCAGATGGTCGAGCGAAACAGTCTGCGCGGCAAAGGATGTGAGCACCGCATCGACGCACGCCGGGGCGTCGTCGACCCGGAAGTTGATCTCCCCGGAGGCCGCGTAGCGCTGGTAGTCGCTGATCAGTTCCGACAGCGGCCGGTCCTGTTCACCCAGTGCGGCGAGCACGTGCAGGGCGGCCAGCATGCCGGAATCAGCACCCCAGAATTCGCGGAAGTAGTAGTGCGCCGAGTGCTCGCCGCCGAAGATCGCGCCGCTCTCGGCCATCAGCGACTTGATGTAGGAGTGGCCCACCCGGGAGCGCACCGGGTGGCCCCCGCGCTCGATGATCAACTCGGGTACGACCCGGGAGGTGATCAGGTTGTGAATCACCCTCGCGCCGGGCTCGCGGGTCAGTTCCCGGGCCGCCACCAGTGCGGTGACGGCCGACGGGGAGACCGGCTCGCCCCGTTCGTCGACCACGAAACAGCGGTCGGCGTCGCCGTCGAAGGCCAGCCCGATGTCGGCTCCGCTATCGCGAACGAACTTCTGCAGGTCCAACAGGTTGGCCGGCTCCAGGGGGTTGGCCTCGTGGTTGGGGAAGGACCCGTCCAGCTCGAAGTAGAGCGGCAGCACCGTGACACCCGGTATCGGGCCGAGCACGGCCGGTGTCGTATGGCCCGCCATCCCGTTACCCGCGTCGACGGCCACCCGCATCGGGCGCAACCGGTCGACCGCGACCAGGGATCGCAGGAACTCGCCGTAATCCGCCAGCACATCGCGGTCGGTGACGGTGCCGTGCGGTCCGTCGTATCCCGGCACCCCGGCGATGATCTCGTCGCGGATCAGCGCGAGTCCGGTGTCCTCACCGACGGGCTTGGCCGCCGCGCGACACATCTTGATGCCGTTGTAGGTCGCCGGGTTGTGGCTGGCGGTGAACATCGCACCCGGGCAATCCAGGAGCCCGGAGGCGAAGTACAGCTCGTCGGTGGAGGCCAGCCCGATCCGCACCACGTCAAGCCCCTGGGCGGTAACCCCGGCGGCGAAGGCGGTGGCCAGCACCGGCGAGCTCTCGCGCATATCGTGACCGATGACCACCGGGCCGGCACCCTCGGGGCTCTCGGTTCGCATCAGCCGGGCGAAGGCACCGCCAACGTCGGCGACAAAGCCCTCGTCGATCTCCGTACCGACCAGGCCACGAACGTCGTAAGCCTTGATTACACGGCGCACGAGCGCTTCCGGCCTGGGCATGGCCGTCAGCCTAGTCGGTGGTGGTGTGTCATTCCGAAGGGCGCTTCTGAAGACATTCAGCAGGTTGGGGTGGCGTCATTCGGCAGGGTCGGGCAGCACCCGCAGATGTCCCCGTCGGCGGCCGTTGACGGGGGCCGGCCGCTGCGGCGCCAGGGCGTGGGCGACAGCGGTCGGATCGGAGAAGCCGGGCATCGGCGGGGTTGCCGGGACCCGACCCTCCCGGACCGCGTCGGCCAGGGCCACCAAGTCGTCCTCGTCGGGATGAACAGGCAGCGGTGCCGCGTGCCGAACCAGTTCCCACCCGCGCGGGGCGGTGATCCGGCTGGCATGCCCGAGGCACAGATCCCAGGTATGCGGTTCGCGAACGGTGGCCAACGGGCCCACGACCGCGGTGGAGTCCGAGTAGACGTACGTCAGCGTCGCCACCGCGAAATGGGGGCACCCGGGCCTGCTGCAGCGACGGGGAACATTCACGTCCGTGAGGTTATCGCGGGCAAATACCGCTGACGCGCCGGACACGCGCAGCCTCGCGGGCGCCGATTCCCAACCGTTACGATCGGGTCCCTATGGCCGATTCCCGCAGTTCCCGGCGCGGTGGCCGCTCGCAGGGCGGCTCGCGGCGCGGCCGGGAGCTGCGCGGGCCGCTGCTGCCGCCGACCGTTCCGGCGTGGCGCAGCCGTGCCGAACGGTTCGATATGGCGGTTCTGGAGGCGTACGAACCCATCGAACGCCGCTGGGAACAGCGGCTCACCGAACTCGATGTCGCGGTCGACGAGATTCCGCGGATTGCGCCCAAGGATCCCGACAGCGTGCAGTGGCCACCGGAGGTGGTGGCTGACGGGCCGGTCGCGCTGGCACGGCTGATACCGGCCGGCGTCGATGTTCGGGGCCAGGCCACCCGGGCGCGGATCGTGATGTTCCGCAAGCCGATCGAGCGGCGGGCCAAGGACTCACTGGATCTCACCGATCTGTTGCACGAGATTCTGGTGGCACAGGTGGCCACCTATCTCGGCGTCGAGCCCTCGGTGATCGACCCGACTATCGAAGAGGATTAGAGCCGCTAGACAGTTCCGCTAGATGATGCCGCGCTTGAGACGCCGGCGTTCCCGTTCGGACAGCCCGCCCCAGATGCCGAAGCGCTCGTCGTTGGCGAGCGCGTACTCCAGGCACTCGTCGCGAACCTCGCAGCCCAGGCAGATGCGCTTGGCCTCGCGGGTGGAGCCGCCCTTTTCCGGGAAGAACGCCTCGGGGTCGGTCTGCGCGCACAGCGCGCGTTCCTGCCACAGGTCGTCGGCGGATTCCCCGAGATCGACCGGTTCGCCGGACAGACTCAATTCCGGCACCAAACTCAAACGGGGCTTTGCCGATTCCAGCAGGTGCTCCGGTTGGGTTGCAGTGTGCGGCCCGGCGATTGCGCCGAGAAAGAACTCGTAGGACATCTCCGCCTCCTAACCTTCGATTTCGCTGCGTGGGTGTCACGGCCTGGCTTATTTGTTCGAACATATGGTCGAAACACGGTCTGCGACACCGAAACCGGCAGGTCGACCGGGAATGACACTGCTGTGATTAGACCTTGCTGAGAGATCTCGGTCAAGCTGTTGCCCGGTATTCACTACCACTTCTTTACCGAAATACGGCGTGTCGCAATTGCGGCGTCGCTCACTAGTGACATCGACGTGACCGCGGCCGCGCCCGCAACGGGGTCAGGCATTAGGGCCGGGCATTAGGGTCGGGCATTAGGGTCGGGCACTAGGGTCGGGCACTGTGAAGATCACCGTACTGGTGGGCGGAATCGGCGGCGCCCGGTTCCTGCTCGGCGTGCAGCGACTGCTCGGTCTGGGCCAGTTCGCCGACCCGACCGAGGGCGACAGCGCGCACCAGTTGACCGCGGTCGTCAACGTCGGCGACGACGCCTGGATGTTCGGGGTACGAATCTGTCCGGACCTCGACACCTGCATGTACACCCTGGGCGGGGGCATCGACCCCGACCGGGGCTGGGGCCACCGCGACGAAACCTGGCACGCCAAGGAGGAACTCGCCGCCTACGGCGTGGCGCCGGACTGGTTCGGCCTCGGCGACCGTGACCTGGCCACCCACCTGGTACGCAGCCAGATGCTGCGGGCCGGCTACCCGCTGTCGCTGGTCACCGAAGCACTCTGCGACCGCTGGTCGCCGGGCGCCACCTTGTTGCCGGCCAGTGACGACCGCTGCGAAACCCACGTCGTCATCACCGATCCCGCCACCGGAGAACAGCGGGCTATCCACTTCCAGGAGTGGTGGGTTCGCTACCGCGCCAAGGTGCCCACCCACAGTTTCGCCTTCATCGGCTCGGAGAAGGCGACCGCAGCCCCCGGTGTCGTCGAGGCGATCACCGGAGCCGACCTCGTCCTGCTGGCGCCGTCGAACCCGGTGGTCAGCATCGGCGCCATCCTCGCAGTCGGCGGTATCCGGGCCGCCTTGCGATCCACGGACGCCCCCGTCATCGGCTACTCCCCTATTGTCGCGGGAAAGCCGTTGCGCGGCATGGCTGATGAATGCCTGCGCGTGATCGGGGTGCCAACCAGTTCGGAGGCGGTCGGGAAACACTATGGATCACGGGGCGGATCACGGGGCGGATCACGGGGCGG
>JAUPLT010000014.1 GCA_030836785.1 Actinomycetota bacterium | reverse complement strand
CGGTGGGCCCGGTCATGGTGGCGACACCGATACCGGCGACGTCCGGAGTCGCGTAGCGGATCACCAGGTAGGCGGTCGCCGACAACCCGCATGCCGCCGCGAACAGCACAGACGTGTCGGAGAACGCGAGAGTGGCGGCCGTGGCGAGTACCGCCAGCACCGCCGACGGCCGGTGGAACAGCCCGGCCGCCAACCCCAGTAAGGCCAGTGCCGCCCCGACCCAGACCGGAACGCCGCCGGACCCGGTGGCCGCCAGGACCATCAGCAGTCCGAAGAAGGTCGAGAACACCAGCGGCGCCGGCTGGGACGGTGCGATCCGGGGTGCGACGAGGCCCGTCACCGCCGGACCCCCGACAGCGGTCCCATCACCTGGTCCAGGCCCACATCCGCCGGCCAGGCCAGCACGTTGACCCCGACCGACCGCAAGTTGCGGTACATCGCCGAACGCTGGAGCTTCCACATCAGGTCCACCAGAACGTCGTCCCCGTCGAAAACCCTTTCCTGCAGAACGTCGATGACCACCACGGGATGCCCGCGCGCCGACAGATCCGTCAGTGCGAACCCGAAATCCGACTCGAGCAGAGTCGAGAACGCGACGACGACCGCGCCCGGCGGCACCGCCGCCCGCGGCGCGAGGCTGCCGCTCATCTCCTGATCACCGCCGACCTCGAGCACGGATTCGAGAACCCGATAGAACTGGCGCTGGCCGATGTCCGGGCCGAGCCAGCGGGGACGTCGGCCGCCCAGTCCGATCACACCTGCACGGTCGCCCCGGCGCAGCGCGGACTGGACGACCTGCACCGCGCCCTCCACCGCCCGCGCAGTGGCGGCGGTCGCCGCACCGGGCGGTTGGGCGCTGGTGTCGATGAGAACGACCACATCGACCGAGCGGTCGGTGAGCCGCTCGGTGACGTGCAGGCGGCCGCGGCGGGCACTGACCGACCAGTTCACCGTGCGCAACTGGTCACCCGGCACGTAGGGCCGGATGTCTGCGTACTCCACACCGGGGCCGCGGTGACGGGTCAGGTGGGTTCCCAGACGGTCGGGCATCTCGCTGCGCGGCAATGCGGTTGACGCGGGCGGCGTCAACGGGAACACGATGATGTCGGCGATCTCAGCCGTCGCGGTGGCAGCCATCAGTCCGCCCGGTGCGACGGCGTGCAGCACCGCCCGAAGGGGGTAGCGACCCCACCGTTGCGCAGACACGACGACCGTCGATCGGCCGGTGCCATCATCGGCGACAACCTCCGCGGTCATTCGGTCCGGTGGACGGATCTCCAGGCCGGCCGGTCCCCCGGTCAGTTCGACTTCGGCTGTAAGGTCCTCGCCCTCGAAACACCGGAACTGCGCGGGATGGGCCCGGATCGAGATCGGCGGCAGGGAACGCTGCCACCTGGATGCGGCCAGCACGCCGAGCATCGGGGCCGCGAATACCGCCAACTGCCAGCGGCCCGATACCAGCGCGAGCGCCAGTGCCAGTCCCGCGGAGGCGAATAGAACACGGGTCAATTCTGTTGGGGCCCAACGCCAACGCAGGCCAGCGCCGCCGTCAGCCATGAGGAGTCCGGGGCACCGGCAGTTTCGCCAGCAGTTGCTCGACCACGTCCGTCCCGCGCAGGCTGCGGACCCACATCTCCGGCCGCAGGCTGATCCGGTGGCCGATGGCCGGTACGGCGAGGGCCTTGACATCCTCGGGCAGCACATAGTCGCGCCCGTCGAGAACGGCTCGGGCGCGGGCCAATTGGACCAGGTCGAGTTCCGCCCGGGGGCTCGCCCCGACCACGACCTTGGGATGGGTGCGGGTGGCGGCGGCCAGCGACACCACATACCCCAGCACGTCGTCGTGCACCGTCACCTGCTCGACGGACGCCTGCATCTGCACCAACTGCTCCGCGTCGGTGACTGCCGCCAACCTCGCTTCGGCCGAGCCGCGGTCCAGTCGGCGGCGCAACATCGCGGTCTCCTCCTCCTTGGACAATTGGGCGAACGTCACCTGGACGGCGAACCGGTCCAGTTGGGCTTCCGGCAGCGGGTACGTTCCCTCGAACTCCACCGGGTTGTCGGTGGCGATGACGATGAACGGCTCAGGAAGGGCGTGGGTTTCACCGTCGATGCTGACCTGGTGCTCGGCCATCGCCTCGAGCAGCGCGGCCTGGGTCTTCGGTGGTGTGCGGTTGATCTCGTCGGCCATCAGCAAGTTGGTGAAGATGGGACCGCGGCGGAACTCGAACTGCCCCGAGCGCATGTCGTAGATCGTCGCGCCGAGCAGGTCGGCGGGCAGCAGGTCCGGCGTGAACTGCACGCGAGTGAAGTCCAAACCCAGTGCTGCAGCGAAGGACCGGGCGATCAGAGTCTTGCCGGTGCCGGGCAGGTCCTCGATGAGGACGTGCCCGCCGGCCAGCACGGTGGTCAGGATCAGCCGGAGCGCGGCGCGCTTGCCGATGACGGCACGCTCGACCTCGGTGATGACCGCCTCGGCCAACGCCGCGGTGGTTTCCGTTGCGATCGTCATGCCTGCTCCAGTCGTCTAAGGATTTCCTCGAGGGCCGGCCGGCCGGGACCGGGCGCGTCGCGATCAGCCCACCTGACGTTGCTCGAATCGACCCAGGGCCACAGGTCATCGCCGAACACCATCCGGCCGGTGTCGTGCTGGGAGTCCCGGGCCTTGTGGCCGGTCGCCAGCATGAACTCCCGGGCCAGTCGGGGCCGCAGGTGCCGGTCCCAGTCGCCGCGGGTGCCGTCGGCCCACGCGATCGCGGCCTCGGTCTGTGATCGCCACTGCCGCAAGGACTCCGCGGCGTCGGCGTCCACGGGATCGTCCGCGGCGTTGCGGGAGGCTGCCAGTCGGGTCGAGGCCAGCACCACCAACCCCGCGACGACGATCCCGGTGACGGGCAGCGCAAGCCAGGGTTCGATCAGGAACGCGACGGTCTCGATCAGGACGATGATGACGAATCCGCCGGCGACCAGACGGTTCACGACCCGCTCCGCACGTCGCTGAGGACCGCCCGCAGCGCCTGTTCGGCCATCTCACGATGATCCTCGGTCATGGTGTGGGTGCTGAAGCGCGCCTCGGCGAACACCTGCACCAAGGGGGCGGCGCTGACGCTCCGCAGCACCCGGCTCCCGACCGCACGGGCCAGCACTTCCGAGGGGGTGTCGGATTCCAGCGGCACCGCTCCGGGGGCCCCGGACAGCGCCTGTTCCATGGCGAGGTAGCACGCGATGATGGCCTCTCGGGGGCTGCGGCTGAGGTCCTCCACCGCCGCCAGGCCACGTTCGGCGGCAAGTGCCAGCGGTTGGGCCCCCTGCGGCGCCGGCCCGCTCAGCGGGTCACCGGTCAGCGGCGGCCCGGTGCGTCGCCGCCGCGCGATGACGGCGCTGAGCACCATCAGCACCGCCATGGCCATCACCGTGGCCGCGAGGTACCCGAAGACGGGATCGTCGGACCCCGGACTGCCTCCCGGGCGGGGCCCGGGGGTGGCCGGTGTCGCCGCCGGTGCCGGGGGACGTTCCGATGGAGCGACTGGTCCGGGCACGGTGAACTGGGGAAGCTGGTCGGCGATCAGCACGGCCAGCAGCACCGCCATGGCCAGCGCCACGCACAACATCAACAGCCGGCGAAAGGACCAGACCCCCGCCCCGGACGGAACCCTGCGCTCCTCCAGTGGAGCGGGCCTATCGATCCGTGGAGGTCTGGTCAGCAGCGCGATGGCCGTGATGAGCATTGACACGCTGAGCAGGATCAGCAGGCCGGCCAAAGTCGCCGGACTGCTTTCGGCCGGCTGCCGGGGTCCGCGCGGCCCCATCTCCGGGAACCGACCGCGCAGCGCCGTCACCGCCGCGAACACCAGAACCACCAGGGCGGCCGTCCACCACAGCGGACGGCGGCCGCCCGTTGCGGATGCGCCGATCTGCGGTGCGCCGGTCATGGTGGCCACCCCTGCCTGTGCCTGCCGCTTCCCATCCTGCACCGTTGAGCGAGTGGCCCGCACCGTAAGTTGGGTGACGTGATTCGAACGCGTGACCGGGACGGTTGCCCCGGCGCGCTACGCGTTCATCAGGCCGCCGACGGCGCGCTGGCCCGGGTCCGGGTGCCGGGCGGCATGATCACCGCCGGCCAGCTCGAGGCGCTGGCCGGGGCGGCAGCCGAGTTCGGCGGCGGAACGCTGGAACTGACCGGTCGCGGCAACGTGCAACTGCGCGCGATCACCGATGTCGACGCGGTCGCCGAGGTGGTCGCCGCGGCGGGTCTATTGCCCTCGCCCCGACATGAACTGGTGCGCAATATCGTCGCCTCGCCGCTTTCCGGGCGTGTCGGCGGACTGGTTGACATCCGTCCCTGGGTGCATCGGCTCGACGCCGCGATCCAGGCCGGTCCGGCACTGGCCGACCTGCCGGGCCGGTTCTTGTTCTCCCTCGATGACGGCACCGGTGACGTGTCGGGGCTGGCCGCCGATGCCGGAATCCAGGCACTCGACGGCGGGCTGGTGGCGCTGCTGCTGGCCGGCCGGGACACCGGGGTCCGGCTCGCCGGCGAGGATGGCGTCGGGGCGCTGGTGGCAATCGCCCGCCGATTCTGCGCTGTCCGCGGAAACAGTTGGCGGGTAAAGGAACTCGACGACTTCGCAACCCTGCTCGACGGGCACTCCCCCGTGCCGGACAACCGGCTGCGCCCAACCCCCACGACCCGGCCACGGGTCGGCTGGATCCCGCAGGACGACGGGCGGGTGACGCTGGGCGCAGCGGTGCCCCTGGGTGTCCTCGACGCACGACAGGCCCGTTTCGTCGCCGCCGTCGAGGCCCCGGTGGTGATCACCCCGTGGCGCTCTCTGCTGATCTGCGACCTCAGTGAAGAGGTGGCCGACACCGCTTTGCGGGTGCTGCCCGGACTGGGCCTGGTGTTCGACGACACCTCGGCCTGGCTGGATGTCAGCGCCTGCGTGGGCAGTCCCGGGTGCGCGAGATCGGCCGCCGACGTCCGCGCTGAGGCCAACCGGGCCGTGCAGGCCGGCACCGTGCCGCACCGGGCCGGATCTTCGACCGACCTTGTGCATTTCGTCGGCTGCGAACGCGCCTGCGGCCGACCACCGGTCGGGCAGGTGCTGGTGGCCACCCCGGACGGCTACCGGCCGGTCGTAGGGTGATCTGGTGCTGGACTACCTCCGCGATGCCGCCGAAATCTACCGGCAATCGTTCGCGACGATCCGGGCCGAAGCCGATCTGGAGCGCTTCCCCGACGACGTCTCCCGCGTCGTGGTGCGGCTGATCCACACCTGCGGACAGGTGGACCTGAGCGGGCATATCGCATTCAGTCCCGATGTCGTGCGCGCCGGCCATGCGGCGCTGGCCGGCGGCGCGCCGATCCTCTGCGACTCCTCGATGGTGGCCGCCGGTATCACCGCGGCCAGGCTGCCCGCGGGCAACGAGGTCGTCTCGCTGGTCGCCGACCCGCGTGCAGCCGATCTTGCGGCCCGCCGGGAGACCACCCGCTCGGCGGCCGGCGTGGAGTTGTGGGCCGACCGCCTCGGTGGCGCGGTCCTGGCCATCGGCAATGCCCCGACCGCGCTTTTCCGCCTGCTTGAACTGATCGACGACGGGGTGCCAGCGCCCGCGGCGGTGCTCGGCGGCCCAGTCGGCTTCGTCGGCTCGGCGCAATCCAAGGAGGAGTTGATCTCCGATCCACGGGGGATGGAGTACCTGGTCGTGACGGGCCGGCGCGGCGGCAGCGCGATGGCCGCCGCAGCGGTGAACGCGGTCGCGAGTTCGCGCGAATGAGGCTTGCCGAATGAGCCATCAGCCCCGAATGAGGCTTGCCGAATGAGCCATCAGTCCCGAATGAGGAGGGGAACCCTTTTCGGGGTCGGGCTGGGTCCCGGTGACCCGGAACTGGTGACGGTCAAGGCCGCCCGAGTGATCGGCGCGGCCGACGTGGTGGCGTACCACTCCGCGCGGCACGGCCGCAGTATTGCCCGTCGTATCGCCGAGCCCTACCTGCGGCCGGGCCAGATCGAGGAACATCTGGTCTACCCGGTCACCGCCGGGACGACTGATCATCCCGGCGGCTACTCAGGGGCCATGGAGGAGTTCTACGCCGACGCCGCCGAACGGATCGCCGCACATCTCGATGCCGGGCGCGACGTCGCCCTGCTCGCCGAGGGCGATCCGCTGTTCTACAGCTCCTACATGCACATGCACACCCGGCTGACGAAGCGGTTCGACGCGGTGATCGTGCCCGGGGTGACGTCGGTGAGCGCGGCCGCCGCGGCGGTGTCCACACCGCTGGTCACCGGCGACGAGGTGCTCTCCATACTTCCCGGCACGTTGCCGGTGGCCGAACTTGCCCGCCGCCTGTCCGACGCTGACGCCGCGGTGGTGATGAAGCTCGGGCGCACCTATCCGCAAGTCCGAGAAGCTCTTTCGCTGTCGGGGCGGTTGGATGATGCGCTGTACGTGGAGCGGGCCAGCACCGCCGGACAGCGGGTCCTTCCGGCGGCCGGCGTGGATGACGCCGAGGTGCCGTACTTCTCCCTGGTGGTCCTGCCCGGAGCCGGAAGGCCCGGTCCGCCGCCGGCCAGACCGTCGACGGTGGTGGTGGTCGGACTGGGCCCGGGCGACAGTTCCTGGACCACCCGGGAGTGCCGCCGCGAACTGGCCGCCGCCACCGATCTGATCGGTTACGGCCCGTATCTGGACCGGGTGCCCAACCAGCCTGGGCAACGTCGTCATCCTTCGGACAACACCGACGAGGCGCAAAGGGCTCGACTGGCCTGCGAACTCGCCGAGCAGGGCCGTTCCGTCGCGGTGGTGTCCTCCGGGGATCCGGGTGTCTTCGCGATGGCCAGCGCGGTGCTGGAGGAGGCCAAGCAGTGGCCGGGTGTGTCCGTTCGGGTGGTTCCGGCGATGACGGCCGCGCAGGCGGTGGCCAGCAGGGTTGGCGCACCCCTGGGGCACGACTACGCGGTGCTGTCGCTGTCCGACCGACTCAAGCCCTGGGACGTCATCGCGGCAAGGATCACCGCGGCGGCGGCCGCCGATCTGGTCTTGGCGGTCTACAACCCCGCCTCGAAGACCCGCACCTGGCAGGTCGCCGCGATGCGTGATCTGCTGCTCGAACATCGTGACGCCGGAACGCCGGTGGTCATCGGCCGGGACGTGTCGGGTCCGCAGGAATCGGTGCGGGTGGTGCGCCTGGCCGACCTGGACCCGGCCGAGGTGGACATGCGGTGTCTGCTGATCGTCGGCTCGTCGCAGACCCAGTGGTACCCGGCGCAGACGGGCGATGTCGTCTTCACCCCGCGGCGTTACCCAGCCTGAGCACCCAGGCTGAGCACCCAGTCGGCGGCGGCGTCAACGGATTGCACCACAGTGACGCCGGCCGGCAGCGGTGGGCGGTCGATCATGACCACCGGCACACCGAGGTGGGCGGCGGCATCGAGTTTCGCGCGGGTCAGCGCTCCCCCGCTGTTCTTGGTGACCAGCACGTCGATTCCATGGTCACGCAGCAGTGTCGCCTCGCCGTCAAAACTGTACGGCCCACGGGAAAGGATCAGTCGATGGTGCCGCGGGAGATTCGCGGCATCCGGTGCGGTGACCACCCGAATCAGAAACCATCCCCGGCTGTCCCGGAACGCTGACGTCCCGGATCGGCCGGTGGTCAGGAACACCCTCGAGAAGCCCTTCTCCGCAACAGCTTCGGCGGCTCTCCCATCAGAGCCGACGAGGATGGCGCCATCCGACTCCCACGGCGGCCGATGCAGCACCAGGTGCGCCAGACCGAGGTCCGCGCAGACCGCGGCCGCGTTGGCGGTGATGGTGGCCGCAAACGGATGGGTGGCATCGACGACGGCGCCGATCTCGTTGTCCACCAGCCACTGTCGCAGTCCCACCGCGCCGCCAAACCCGCCGACGCGGACCTGGCCCATCGGCAGTGCAGGGTCGGGCACCCGGCCCGCCAGTGAACTGATGATCGGTACCCGCGTATGCAATCGGCCGGCCAGCGCCCGGGCCTCCGAGGTCCCGCCGAGCAGCAGCACCCGCATCAGTGCCGACTTCCCCGGGTCCGCCCGGAAGAGTAGAGATAGCTGTCCGGAAAGCCCTCGGCAGCAAGCACTTCCCCGACGACAATCACAGCGGTCCGGGTGACCGATGCCGCGTGGACCTTTCCGGCGATATCGCCGAGCGTGCCGCTGAGCACGACCTGCTGCGGCCACGTGGCGAAGGCGACAACGGCCGCCGGGGTGTCAGCAGGTCGGCCGGCAGCAATGAGATCGGCCACGACCGTGTCGATGCGATGCGCGGCAAGGTGGATCACCAGAGTGCCGCCCGACGCCGCCAATGTCGTGAGATCCTCGCCCTCCGGCATCGGGGTGGACAGCGTGGCCACCCGGGTCATGGTCACCGTCTGCGAGACTCCCGGCACCGTGAGCTCGCGGCCGAGTGCAGCGGCGGCGGCAGCGAAAGCCGGCACACCGGGGATGATCTCGTACCCGATGCCCAGCGTCTTGAGCCTTCGGCACTGCTCGGCCAGCGCGCTGTAGAGCGACGGGTCGCCGGAGTGCAGTCGGGCCACGTCCTGACCCTCGATGTCGGCGGCCGACAGGGTGTCGATGACCTCATCGAGAGTCAGCGGGCCGGTGTCGACGATCCGGGCGCCCGGCGGGCATAGCGCAAGCAGGTCGTCGGGCATGATCGAGCCGGCGTAGAGGCAGACTCCGCAGCGCTGGATCAGCCGTTGGCCCCGAACGGTGATCAAATCCGCCGCACCGGGTCCCGCCCCGATGAAGTACACCGTCATGGCACGCTCACCACCCACTGGGTGATCGGCATCGCCGGTCGCCACCCGGTGAAGCCGCCCAGCGGTTCGCCCCGGTAATGCTGGAACCGGAACAGTTCGCCACCGAGCCTGGAGTGCCAGTCCACCAGCGCCGCTTCGGATTCCGCGGTGACGGCGTTGGCAACCAGCCTGCCACCGGCCCGCAACCGGTCCAGACAGGCATCCAGCAGGCCGGGATGCGTCACTCCCCCGCCGACGAAGATCGCCGCGGGCCGCGCAGCACCGTCGAAATCGTGCGGAGCCTGCCCACGAACCTCGATGTCGGCACCGAAACGGCGGGCGTTGGTCGCGATGCGCTCCCGGCGTTCGGGGTTGTTCTCGAAGGCGACCGCGCGGCACCCGCTGGCACCGAGACACCACTGGACGGCGATGCTGCCCGATCCGGATCCGACGTCCCACAACAGTTCGCCGGGCCGCGGTGCCAGCGCGGCGAGGGTCACCGCCCGCATCGTGCGCTTGGTGATCTGACCGTCATGCAGGAAGGCATCGTCGGGCAGGATCGCACCGAAGGGCTCCTCGGGCAGGTATCGGACCGCCACCACGTTCAGTGCATCGACGGTCGGCGGTGCGGCCGCCCACTCAGCGGCACTGCACGTCCGGATTCGCTCCTCGTGTCCGCCAAGGAGTTCAAGGACGGTGAACTCCGATGCGCCGCGACCGGTTTCGGTGAGGACGGCAGCCAGTTCCGCCGGGGTGGAGGCATCCCGGCAGAGCACAACGGCGCAGCCACCGGAGCGAACAGCGGTGTGCACCGGCGCCGTGACCAGGCTGATGACCTCGGTGTCGTGGGCGTTCCAGCCCATCCGCGCGCAGGCCAGGGTCACCGAGGAGACATGTGGCAACACCCGCACCCGGTGCGTGCCGTGCACCCGGATCAGTGTGCCCCCGATACCGTGCAACAGCGGATCACCACTGGCGACGACATGGATGTCACCGGCCGGTGGATGGTCGAGGAGTCGCTCCACCGCGGGCAGCATCGGACTGGGCCAGGCGCTACGGTTCGCGGTGACAGTGTCATCGAGCAGGTCAAGCTGGCGGCGCGAACCGTAAATCACTGTGGCGCTGCGTAGTTCGCGCTGCGCTTCTGCCGATAGCCCGGACATCCCGTCGACGCCGATGCCGACGACAACGATCATGGGGACACTGTCAAGTATCACCGGGTCAAGTATCACCGGGGCAGCCGCCGCCAGACCGACTGCGGCAACAACTTCATGCCGGCGAACAGCGGCCGCAGCGCCCACGGCACCCAAACCGAACGCCGCCCGGCCGCCAGCGCGCGGACCGTCGCGTCGGCCACCTGCGCAGGGGTACTGGACAGCGGGGCCGGGTCCATCCCCTCGGTCATCCGGCCGATCACGAAGCCCGGCCGCACGATGAGCAGCGACACCCCGCTGCCGTGCAGCGCGTCGGCCAGTCCGGAGGCAAAGCCATCGAGACCGGCTTTGGCCGAACCGTAGACGTAATTGGCCCGGCGCACCCGCACCCCGGCCACTGAGGAGAACACCACCAGTCGACCGTGCCCGGCGTCGCGCATCCGCGTCGCCAGCACTGTCAGCAGGTTGACCTGGGCGACGTAGTCGGTGTGCACCACGGCCACCGCGTGGGCGGGGTCCGCCTCGGCGCGAGCCTGGTCACCGAGGATCCCGAAAGCCAGCACAGCGGTACCGATCGGGCCGAAATCGCGGATCAGCGAGTCCACGACTGCCCCATGGGAGGCCAGGTCGTCGGCGTCGAACCCGACCGTGTGCACCGCGCGCGCGCCGGCCGCGCGGACGGTGGCGACCTCCTCAGACAGCTCCTCGGCCCGACGGGCAGCAAGGACCACCGTCGACCCCGGTGCCAGCCGCGTGGCGATCTGCAGCCCGATCTCACTGCGGCCGCCGAAGATCACCACCGGCCCGGCGGTGTTCGTTGTGTCGTGCACGGATCGGATTATTCCTTGCGATAGCGTGACCCCCGATGGCCAACACCACCACCAGGCTCAGCAGTGAGGCACTCGAGTTCCTGACCGAACGTCACCTCGCCATGCTGACCACCCTGCGGGCAGACGGATCGCCCCACGTCGTGGCGGTGGGGTTCACCTTCGATCCGCACACCCACATCGCCCGGGTGATCACCAGCGACGGAACCCAAAAAGCGGTCAACGCGGAGCGCAGCAACCTCGGAGTGCTCTCGCAGGTCGATGGGGCGCGCTGGTTGTCACTGGAGGGAATCGCCAGCGTCAACCGGGATGCCGATGCCGTTCGCGACGCCGAGTTGCGCTACGCCCAGCGCTACCGGACCCCCAAGCCCAATTCGCGGCGGGTGGTCATCGAGGTGCTTGTCAAAAGGGTGTTGGGATCCTCGTCGCTGCTTGATCGCAGCTGAACTTCAGCCCACCACGGTCAACTCATGCGGCCGGTGGTTCACCGGTTCGGCACCGTCGTCGGTCACGATGACGATGTCCTCGATCCGGGCGCCCCACTGCCCTGGTAGGTAGATTCCCGGCTCAACGCTGAACACCATCCCCGGGCGCAGCGGCAGGTCGTTGCCGGCGACGATGTAGGGCTCCTCATGCACCGACAGGCCTATGCCGTGCCCGGTCCGGTGGACGAAGAACTCCGCCAACCCGGCCGCGGCCAGCACATCACGCGCCGCGGCGTCGACCTGCTCGGCGGTCACCCCGGGGCGGACGGCGGCCACCGCCGCGGCCTGCGCCTGCTGCAGAACGGCATACCGGGAGGCGATCTCGGCGTCGGGTTCACCCAGACTGTAGGTCCGGGTGCAGTCGGAGTTGTAGCCCGGTTCGACCGGTCCCCCAATGTCGACGACGACGATGTCGCCCACCTTCAGCGGGCGGTCCGAACACTCGTGGTGCGGGTCGGCGCCGTTGGGCCCGGAACCGACGATGACGAACGCCGCCTCCGAATGTCCCTCGGCCACAATGGCTTCGGTGATGTCTGCAGCCACCTCGGACTCGGTGCGACCCGGACGGAGGAACTGCGGCACCTGCGCGTGTACCCGGTCGATAGCCGCACCGGCCGCTCGAAGAGCGGCTATCTCCGAGTCGTCCTTGACGATTCGCAAACCGGCCAGCACACCGGCGGCCAGCACCGGCACCGCGCCCAGCCGATCGGCCAACGGCAGAAGGTGCAGCGCCGGCATCGCATCGGTGACCGCAACCCTGGCATGCCCGCCCAGCGACAGGGCGACCAAATCGTAGG
>JAUPLT010000233.1 GCA_030836785.1 Actinomycetota bacterium | reverse complement strand
TGCGGGCCCGCCCGGTGTGGGACGGCGGAGACTTCGACTACGACGGCACCCCGGTGACGGTGGTGGCCTGCCCGTCGGTGCTGTCCCTCTGGGAGGCGATCGAGGCCCGCGACCCCGATCAGTGGACCGTGGTGCTCACCAACGTCGACGATGACGACCTCGGTGACACAGTTCTGGCGCACCTGCTCGACGGGCGGCTCATCACCCCCGATCCGTGGGATGCGTTGCGCAGCAACTTCTGCGCCTCCACCATCGAACCTGCGCTGTACCGGTGCGCCGATGACCGTGCCGTCGCCAACGGCCTGCTCGCCGCGCTGTCCCCCGACAGCTACACCCCCGCCCCCGGTGGTGTGCTCACCCAGGACCACGCCATGGCCACCCTCGCCCGTGACGTGCTCAGGATCGTCAAGGACGCCGGCGTCGAAGTCGACGCCCTGGCAGTGCTGGAATGGAGTCGCTCCCCGCACGCCGCGGAGAACCTGATCGAGTTGCGCAGCGCCGGCGGCGCCGAACTGGCCGCGGCGTTCCGGAACTGGCTGGCCGGGCGGTGCGGGCGACTGGCCCGGCCGCTGACGGCGCTGATCGACACCGACCGCGTCGAGCATCTGGTGCCGTTGGGTGTGGTGGCCGGACTGTTCGGCGGCGGCGGTGACACCCGCAAGGAACAGGGGGTGTTCCTGGGCCGCTACGGGCTGGGCGGGCTCTCCGATGAGGACCTCGACCTGTGGAGTCACAGCGCCGGTGGACTGTTGACCCGCTCGCTGAGCCCCGCTCAGCAGTTACGGGTGCTCGCCGAGGCCACCGCGATCGTCAACGACCTCGGCATCGCCGAGGCCGCCGCGTCCTCGGCGCTGCTGCCCCACGGCCTCGACGCGCGACTGGACGACCTCGCCGACGCCGTCACCGAGGCGCTGCCCACCAGCCTTCCCGGCGACCTCACCGCCCCGCTGATCCCAACCGCGGCGCTGGCGGTCATCGAGGGGCGCTGGAACGCCGTGCACGCCCATTTCCTGGCCGCCGACTCACCCACCTACAAAGCCTTCACCGGTGCGTTGCGGTTGCTGCGCTGGCTGGCCCAGCCGATGGCCCCGGCCACGGGTCTGGACGCCGCGGTCGAGGACTATCTGCGCAACACCTCCTGGGTGGACACCGCTTTGGTGACCGCCCGCCGCGGAGCCGACAAACCGGTTCCGGCCGCCGCGTTGCGCGCCGTCATCGAGGCGGCCGCGGCCCGCCGCGCCCTCGGTGACCGGGCCTTCGCCGCGGCCCTGGCCGACTCCCCCAAGCCGTCGGTGCCGACCATCGAGAACGTGTTGCCCGACATGGTGATTCCGTTGGCCAAGACCGTCCCGACGCTGCTGATCGTGGCCGACGGCCTGTCGATCGCCGCCGCCAACGACCTGGTGGCCGCGCTGCAGCGCGACGGCTGGACCGAGGTCTCAGCCCGTCCGGTCTCCACTGGGGGTGACCCAGTGCGCGCAGCGGCCCTGGCGGTGCTGCCCACCCTGACCCAGCGCAGCCGTTGCTCGCTGCTGTGCGGGGAACTGCGCGAAGGCGCCGACACCGCCGAACGGGCCGGTTTCGTCTCCCTGATCCGCAGATCGCAGTTGCAACCCACCGGCAACGTGCCCGACCCGATCTTCCACAAAGCCGCCCTCGACGCCGTGCCCAGCGGGCTGTCGCTGGCCACCGACGTCAACAATGCGATCGCCGACGTGTCCAACCAGCGCCTCGTCGCCGTCGTTCTGAACTACGTCGATGACACCCTGCACCACACCGACCCCGGCGGCACGGACTGGAACCTCGACACCATCACCCACCTGCGGCCCCTGCTGCACGCCGCCCGCAACGCCGGCCGGACCGTGGTGATCACCTCCGATCACGGCCACCTCATCGAGTACGGCACCAGCGCCAAAGTCGAGCGGGCCAACACCTACGGCCAACGCGCGCACGGCGACTTCGCCCACGTCGACCCCGACCGCGAGATCATCGTCGAAGGCCCCCGGGTGCTCACCGACACCAACCGGGTGGTGCTCGCCGTCGACGAGACCATTCGCTACGGCGCCCGCAACGCCGGCTACCACGGCGGCGGGGCGCCGGCGGAGGCCGTCGTCCCGGTGGTGGTGCTCACCACCGGCCAACTGCCGGCCACCCTCGTTGCGGTCACCGGCGCCGAACCGCCCTGGTGGCATCCCGGCGTGCCGCCCGCCGACGCCGACGCGCCCGTCGTCGCCACACGACGGAAGAAGACGCCTGTCCAGGAACCCACCCTGTTCGACGACAACCCGCCCGGCCCGGCCACAGGGCTGCCCGAACGGGTGATCGGCACCGCGGTCTTCGCCCAACAGGTCGCCCTCGCCGGGCGTATCGTGCTGCACCCCGACCAGATCCGCAACCTGCTGCACGTTCTGCTGGCCGCGGGCGGCCACGAGATCACCGTCGGTCAGGCCGCCGCCGCCCTGCGGGTGGCCGAAGCCAGCATCAACGGGGCGCTGATGCAGACCAAGAAGGTCCTCGACGTGGAGGGCTACGAGGTGCTGCGGGTCGAACGCGGTGTGGTCCGCCTCGACGTCGCGGCGCTGACCGAGCAGTTCGGCGTCCCGTCGCCGTCCGGAAAACCGAAGTGACCGCGCCCGTCTCCGCGCGGCGGCGCCGCGAGATCCTCGACGCCCTGCGCCGCGGCACCGTCCCGTCCAACGGCCTCGACCAACTCGCCGTCGGGCTGGGCC
>JAUPLT010000232.1 GCA_030836785.1 Actinomycetota bacterium | reverse complement strand
GGTCCTGCGACTTCCGGGCCTGGCCGGATCGATCGCGCCGGGCCTGATCGCAGTGCTGCTGTTCGTGGCAGTGCTGGTTGCGGTCGGGGTGGCGCAGTGGGGGTCGCGGCACCGCCCGCAACCGGCCACCTTGCCGCTGTGGGCGTGCGGCGCCGATGACCTGACGGCGCGGATGCAATACACGGCCACCTCATTCGCCGAACCGCTGCAGCGAGTGTTCGACGACGTGCTGCGCCCGGACACCGACGTCGAGGTGACACCGGTCGAGGAGTCGCAGTATCTCGTCGCAAAGGTCGCCTACCGGGCCCGGATCACCGACGCGGTGCAGGACCTGCTGTACACCCCGGTGATCCGCGCTGTCGGCGCGTGTGCCCAGGGGGTACGCCGCGCGCACACCGGCAGCATGCACCTCTACCTCGTCTATGGTGCGCTGGGCGTGCTGATCGTTCTGTTGGTGGCGCGATGAATCTGATGTCCTATCTCGCTGGTGCGGCCCAGATCGGTGGGGTCGCGCTCGGCGCCCCGCTGGTGATCGGGGTGACCCGCCAGGTCCGGGCCCGACTGGAGGGCCGGGTCGGCGGCGGGGTGGGGCAGCCGTGGCGGGATCTGCGCAAACAGCTCCGCAAGCAGCAGATCACCCCGCGCGGCACCACCGCGGTCTTCGCGGCGGCGCCCGCAGTCCTGGCGGGAACAACGCTGCTCATCGTCGCCGTCGTACCGCTCGTCGCCACCGGTTCGCCGCTGGATCCGATTGCCGACCTCTTCGCTGTTGTCGGTCTGCTCTTCCTGGGCTCCGTCGCGTTGACCCTGGCCGGCATCGACACCGGAACATCGTTCGGCGGGATGGGGGCCAGCCGTGAGATCACCATCGCGGCATTGGTCGAACCGACAATCCTGCTCGCGGTGTTCGCACTGTCCATCCCGACCGGCTCGGCCAACCTCGGCGCCATCGTGGCGCACGGCATCGACAACCCCGGGCAGCTGCTATCGCTGCCGGCGGTGCTGGCCTTTGTGGCGTTGGTGGTGGTGATCATCGCCGAGACAGGTCGGATGCCGGTCGACAACCCTGCCACCCACCTGGAGTTGACGATGGTGCATGAGGCGATGGTCCTGGAATATGCCGGACCGCGGCTCGCCCTGGTTGAGTGGGCCTCCGGAATGCGACTGACGGTGCTGCTGGCGCTACTGGCCAATTTGTTCATCCCGTGGGGAGTCGCCGGACCCGAATCCGGCGGCCTGGCCGTCGCGATCGGGGTGATCGCCATTGTGGTGAAGGTGCTGATTCTGGCAGTTCTACTCGCCGGCGCCGAGGTGTTCCTGGCCAAGCTTCGCCTGTTCCGGGTGCCCGAACTGCTGGCCGGGTCGTTCCTGCTGGCCCTGCTCGCGGTGACCACCGCCAACTTCCTCACCACCGGGACATGAGGGCCCACATCGTGAGAGCAGAGCTATGACCGACACCGGCTTCGCCGCACTGACCGACACCGGCTTCGCCGCACTGATCGACCTCGCCGCGGGAGCACTGGTACTGGCCGCCGTCCTGATCGTGTGGCGCCGCGACCTGGGCTCCATCATCCGGTTGCTCGCCTGGCAGGGCGCCGCGCTGGCTGCGATCCCGCTCATCCGTGGCGTGCACGAGGGCGACGCCGCCCTCATCCTCATCGGTGTCGCCATCGCCGTGCTGCGCACGATCCTGTTGCCGTGGCTGCTGGCCCGCGCACTGGGCGCCGAACACCGCGGGCTGCGCGATGCCACCCCACTGGTCAACACCACCGCCTCATTGCTGATCGCGGCATTACTGACGATGACCGCATTCGCGGTCACCCGGCCCGTGGTCGACCTGGACCCCGGGCCGGCCACCGCCGCGGTTCCGGCCGCGTTTGCCGTGGTGCTGATCGCGCTGTTCACGATGGCGACCCGACGCCACGCCATCTCGCAGGCGGCCGGATTCCTGATGCTGGACAACGGGATCGCGGCGGCTGCGTTTCTGCTGACCGCCGGGGTCCCGCTGATCGTGGAACTGGGCGCATCCCTGGACGTGCTTTTCGCCGTCATCGTGATCGGCGTGCTCACCGGCCGGATGCGAAGCAAGTTCGGTGGCGCCGACCTTGACGCACTTCACGAGTTGCGTGACTGATGACACTGCTCTTGATCGCCCCGATGCTGGCGTCGCTGTGCGCCGCCATCGTCACACTGGCCCTCGGCTGGCGCCGGATAACGGCGGCCACGTCGGTGCTGGCCGCGCTGACCATCCTGGGCTGCGGCATCGCACTCGGGTTCCGGGTCGGATCGGCGCCGCACGTGCTGGCCGCCGGGCTCCTTCGGGCCGACGCGCTGTCGGTCGTCATGCTCATCGTCATCGGAGCGGTCGGGACGCTGAGCACCATAGCCGGCATCGGCTACATCGAAACCGAACTCGACCACGGCCACACCGACCCGGCGGGTGCCCGCCTGTACGGGACGCTCACCCCGACGTTTCTGGCCGCGATGGTCCTGGCGGTGTCGGCCAACAACATCGGCGTCATCTGGGTTGCCATCGAAGCGACAACGGTGATCACCGCATTCCTCGTCGGGCACCGCCGCACCCGAACAGCGCTGGAAGCCACCTGGAAATACGTGATCATCTGCTCGGTCGGGATCGCCATGGCGTTCCTGGGCACGATCCTGTTGTATTACGCGGCCCAGCATGTCAGCCAAGACCCCGGGCACGCCCTGGACCTCGACGTCCTGACCGCCATCGCGAGTCGGCTGGACGGCGGCGTTACCCGGTTGGCCGGCGGGTTGCTGTTGATCGGCTACGGCGCCAAAGTCGGACTGGTCCCGTTCCACACCTGGTTGGCCGACGCGCACAGCCAATCCCCGGCACCGGTGGCGGCGTTGGAGAGTGGGGTGCTTCTGGCGGTCGCGTTCTCGGTGCTGCTGCGGATCAAACCGATCATCGACGCCGCGGTCGGAACGGGGTTCCTGCGCTGGGGGTTGCTGATCGTCGGCCTGGCCACGGTCGGAGTCGCGGCGATGCTGCTGACCGTGACCCGCGACCTCAAACGCATGCTGGCCTACTCCTCGATGGAGAACATGGGACTCATCGCGATCGCCGCCGCGGCCGGCACCAAGCTCGCGATCGCAGCGCTGCTGCTGCACGTCGTGGCCCACGGGCTCGGCAAGACGGTGCTGTTCCTCACCAGCGGTCTCCTGGAGGCTGCGCACAATTCCACCGCGATCGCCGACATCACCGGCGTCGTGGTCCGCTCCCGCCTCACCGGCGGATGCTTCGCGATCGGAGTGATGGTCCTGCTCGGACTGCCGCCGTTTGCGATGTTCGCCAGCGAACTGTCCATCTCGCGTGCTCTGGCTGATGCCCGGCTGGCCTGGGCGCTGGGAATCGTGCTGCTGCTGATCGTGATCGCCTTCGCCGCCGTGGTGCGCAATTCGGTGAGCATTCTCCTCGGGGAACCCCTACCGGGGTCCCCGGCGATTCCGGTGCCGGCGACGATCGCCGTCGCGCTACTCGTCGGCGTCGCCGCCAGCTTCGCGCTTGGTGTCACCGCGGGTCCGTTGGCTGCACTGTTGCGCAGCGCCGCGGCACAACTCGGGCTGCCACAGTGACCGCGCAGCGAGTCCGTCGCGTGGTGAGCGTGGACGAACACCCGGCGGCGAGCCAGGAACTCCTCTCCGCGGGCTACCGGCTGGCGCTGGTCGCCGCCCACGATGACGGGGACGCATTGCGCATCGTGTCGCTGTTCCTCGCCGGCAGTCCCGATCGCCGCGTCGAGCTCACAGTGACGGTGCCGACCCATGACCCGGGCTTGCGGTCACTGGCCGCCGTGTCGTTCCCGGCCGGCCGCTTCGAGCGGGAAATGCTGGACCTCTACGGAATCGAGTTGATCGGCCATCCCCGTCCACAGCGGATGGTCCGCCACGCGCACTGGCCCGAAGGATGGCATCCGATGCGCGCTGACGCCGGACCATCGCCCGGTTTTGCGGTCAGTGGCCGATTCCCGTTCCTCACCGTCGACGGCGAGGGCGTCTACGAAATCCCCGTCGGACCCGTCCACGCCGGGCTGATCGAACCCGGTCACTTCCGGTTCTCCGTCGTTGGGGAGACAGTTCTGCGGCTGAAGATCCGCCTGTGGTTCGTCCACCGCGGCGTCGAGAAACTCTTCCAGGGCCGCGCCGCAACCGATGCCACCGACATCGCCGAACGGATCAGCGGGGACACCTCGGCGGGGCACGCACTGGCACACAGCCTGGCTGTCGAGGACGCCCTCGGTATTACCGTTGCCGACGAGGTGCACTGCCTGCGGGCGCTACTGGTCGAGTTGGAACGCCTCTACAACCACGCCACCGACCTCGGCGCCCTGGCCAACGACGTCGGCTTCGCCCTGGCCAACACCCACGCCCAGCGTGTGCGCGAGCAACTTCTGCGGATCAACGACGCCGTCACCGGTCACCGATTGCTGCGGGGGGCGATCCACCCCGGCGGGGTTCACCTACGGGCGCTCCCCGACCGCCGCGAACTGGAGGCGATCGGAGCGGATCTGGCCGACGTCGCCGCGTTGACCCTGGCCAATGCGGGCGTCTACGACCGGTTCGCCGGCACCGCGATCCTGACTGCGGAGCAGGCCGGCGAGCTGGGCTGCCTGGGCTTCGTCGCCCGTGCCAGCGGGGTGGCGGTCGACGCCCGCCTCGACCATCCCACCATCGCCCTCCCCGTCACCCCGGCCAGCGCGACGGACGGGGACGTGCTGGCCCGCTACACGGTGCGCCGCGACGAATTCGCCGCTTCGGTCGCGCTGGCAGGTCATCTGATCGACAGCGCGGAGGCGCGCCTCGACTACATTGCCGCACCACCGCCACCACCCGGAACTGTGCGCAGCGGCGTCGGCATCGTCGAAGGGTGGCGGGGGACCATCGTGCACCGCGTCGAACTCGACGCCGCCGGAACCATCACCCGATCCAAAATCGTGGACCCGTCCTGGTTCAACTGGCCCGCGCTGCCGGTGGCGATGGCAAACACGATCGTCCCGGACTTCCCGCTGGCCAATAAGAGCTTCAACCAGTCCTACGCCGGCAATGACCTGTAGCCACAACGACCGGCCGACTGCCCGGGTGTCACTGCAGTCGGGTCCCCATCCCTGCGGGGCTAGCATCGAATCTGCTAACTTTCTAAAGTATGTATACAGCGGTCTTGGGTACGCGCAAGGACCCGATCTCACCGCGATACCGAAGGAAGACTGATGGACGCATCGCGCCAGCCGTTGTATCGAATGAAGGCGGATTTCTTCAAGACGCTGGGCCATCCGGCTCGGATTCGTGTGCTGGAGTTGCTCAGCGAACGTGAGCATGCAGTCTCGGAGATGGTGCCCGAAATCGGGATCGAGCCGGCCAACCTCTCTCAGCAGCTGTCCATTCTGCGCCGAGCCGGGCTGGTGACGGCCCGCCGCGACGGATTGTCGGTGACCTATGCGTTGACCTCGCCCCGCGTGGCCGAACTGCTGGTGACCGCGCGGGCGATTCTGACCGGCGTGGTCGCCGGCCAGGCCGAAACACTCGAAGACCGGCCGGGGCCCGAGCTCGTCGGGGGATCCACCGCGTCCTGAACGCCGCGGGTACCGACGTCGGGGTGCCCTTTGGGCATAACTTGCAGAACTTCTAAAGTGCGAAAGGACGCGACAATGGGAGTGGCGGCAACCGCGGTCGCGGGCAACTCCGCAGGCAGGCGGGGCGGTGTGAGCCAGACCGGCCGGCTTCGCTCACCCGCGCTGGTCGGCCTGGCCGGGGTCGGTGCGACCGGTGAGCGACCCGGCGCCGCGTGGGCGACGCTGGAGAACTACGCGGCGCTGATTTCCGATCGCACCCCGGTGCGCACGCTCCGGGTGCCCCTGCCAGCAGGGGATGTGCGCGCCGTGTCCGACCGCATCATCTCCATGTCGTACTCCGCGTCGGTGGTGTTCGTCGTCGGACTGGATCCCTTGGACTCAGCTGCGGTGCAGCACCGCGCCGCCGATTACGGCGGACCGCTGGTCATCACCGAGATCGACGTGGTCAGCGTGGCCTTGGCTGCGGCGGTGTTGGCGATGCTTCGCGACCGTCGCCCTGCGGCCCGGCGGGGCGGAATAGTCGTTATCGATATCGAACGCGCGCCGCGGCTGGGGCCGCTGCTGTTCGCGCTGTCGGGACGCTCAGTCACCAGTTGGCACGAACGCGACGCCGCCGCCGGATCGCTGTGCGCAGCGCTGGGGCCCGACGACGTGCTTGTCGACCTGGCCGGATCGGCTCCCTCGGACATCGCCGCGGGCCGGACTGTGACGATGCCGACCGTCCCGTTCGATTACGGAGCCTTGGCCTTGCCCGGACTGCTCAGCGCCCTGGGCCGCTGCAGCAAGCCGGTATTGACCCTTGAGCTGCTCGCCTCCTGTGCGCGGGCGCTCGCGCTGCTCACCCCGGCCGGTGCCGTCCTGCCCGACCTGCGCCAGCGGCTGCTCGTGCCCGCCGTCGCCCGCCATGTGGCCAGGAGTCTGGGTGAGCGAGTTCAGCCCGGATCGGCCGACGGGTGCTGATCTGCCGCGACCCGCAAGAACCCAGCAGCAGTCCAATCCCCGAGGAGAACACGACACCATGACCTCCGCCCATGTCTCCGCCGGCGACACCCCCCCGACCACACGCCGCGACATCACCGCCTGGGTTAACTCCGTCGCCGACCTCACCCAACCGGACCGCATCGTGTGGTGTGACGGATCCGACGACGAATGGCGCAGGCTGACGACACTTCTCGTGCAAAAAGGAACTTTCGTGCGGCTATCCCGCCGAGCCAACTCGTTCTGGTGCACCTCGGACCCCGCCGATGTGGCGCGGGTCGAGGACCGCACATTCATCTGCTCGCAACGGCAAGAAGACGCCGGACCGACCAACAACTGGATGGATCCGGTCGACATGAAAACCGTGATGACTGAGGAGTATCGCGGTGCGATGACCGGGCGAACCATGTACGTGATCGGGTTCTGCATGGGGCCGCTGGACGCCGAGGAACCCAAATTCGGTGTGCAGATCACCGACTCCGACTATGTCGCGGTCTCGATGCAGATCATGACCCGATCCGGAACGGCGGTATGGCACAAACTCGATGACGGCCCAGACTTCGTGCGATGCCTGCACTCGGTCGGTGCGCCCTTGAAGCCGCGGCAGCCCGACGTGGCTTGGCCCTGCGACCAGACAAAATACATCAGCCATTTCCCCGAGGAACGCACGATCTGGAGCTATGGCTCCGGATACGGCGGCAACGCCCTGCTGGGCAAGAAGTGCTATGCGCTGCGCATCGCCTCCAGGATGGCCAACGACGAGGGCTGGCTCGCCGAGCACATGCTCATCGTCAAGCTCACCTCACCGCAGCAGCAGGTGCACTACATCGCCGCGGCCTTCCCCTCCTCGTGCGGGAAAACCAATCTGGCCATGCTCTCCCCGGCGATTCCGGGGTGGAGCGCTCAAACCATCGGCGACGACATCGCCTGGATGCGGTTCGGTGCGGACGGACGCCTCTATGCCGTCAATCCCGAGGCCGGCTTCTTTGGAGTCGCCCCGGGCACCGGCGTCGACACCAACCCGCACGCCATGGCCACCCTGGACCGGGGCAACAGCATCTTCACCAATGTCGCGCTCACCGACGACGGCGACGTGTGGTGGGAAGGGATGACCCCCGACGCTCCTGCGCACCTCACCGATTGGCGCCGGCGCCGCTGGACACCTGACTCCAACGAGCCAGCGGCACATCCCAACTCGCGCTACTGCACCCCGATCGCGCAATGCCCCACCGTCGCACCGGAATGGAACGATCCCGCAGGGGTTCCAATCTCGGCGATCTTCTTCGGTGGCCGCCGAGCCAACACCGTTCCCTTGGTAACCCAGTCCTTCAACTGGCAGCACGGGGTGTTCCTGGGGTCGACACTGTCCTCGGAAACCACCGCCGCCGCCACCGGCGCGGTCGGCGTGGTGCGCCGCGACCCCATGGCGATGCTGCCGTTCCTGGGCTACCACGTGGGGGACTACTTCCAGCACTGGCTGGACCTCGGGGCGAGGGCGAACCCGGACCTGCTGCCGAAGATCTTCTACGTCAACTGGTTCCGCCGCGGCCACGACGGGAAGTTCCTCTGGCCCGGATTCGGCGACAACATCCGCGTTCTGAAATGGGCGTTGCAGCGCGTCGAAGGCACTGTTGACGCGCTCAGGACACCCATCGGAGACGTGCCCTATCTCGACGATCTGGATCTCGACGGACTGGATCGCTCCCATTACGACGAGCAAAGCCTGCATACAGCCCTGAAAGTCGACCCTGTCGAGTGGGCAAGTGAGATCGAATCCATCGAATTCTGGTACGCCACCATCGGAGGCAACAAGCTGCCTGACACCCTGCGACAAGAACTCGGAAATCTCAAAGCCCGCCATGCCACTGCCCGACGGCATGCACAGGATGCCGCATCGCGGCGTTCCGCGACGCGGATCGAATCGACGAAATCGCACGGAGACGCGTAGATGCCAACGAAGGGCAGACGTGTGGTTGAAGGTCAGAGACATTCCGCCACAGCCGATTTGACCGATCTCGATGTTGCGATACTCGGCTTCACGGCAATCCGGCGAATCACCACAACGGAGAGCGTGACCGAGCGGGCACGGGTTAAGGCCGAAGGCGCCGAAGGCGCCGAAGATTACGTCGCCCTCATACGCAGTCGCACCCCACTACGAGCGGCAAGCCTGCTCCTCGCCGAATCCGGTGCCAATGAAGCGGCCACGCGAATCTCAGTGCTGCCCAAACGCGTAGCGGCCGTGTTCATCAGCGGGATGCAACCCGCGGAAGCGGCGTGTACGCAGCTCAAAGCGGCCAGCCTGAACGCACCGGTGGTGATCAGCGAGTCCGACCTCGTCACCGCGGTGCTGGCGGCCGCAGCGATCACCACTCTGCGCCGTCACAGCATCCGACTGCCACAGGGACGAATCGCGCTGAAGAGCCCCGAGGTCCTGCCACGCCTTCGACCAGTACTACGCAGCGCAGGAATCGCGACGGTCACGATCGTGAGCGGACACGAGCACGGCCAGCCATCGCCACAGCAGAGCACCTCCCACCATGACGTCCTGATCGACCTGGCCGGCACCGCACCCCCCAGTGCGATGTCCGCGCGCACCCTGGCACCGCCCTGCGAGCCGTTTGAGCACGTCGCTCTCATACTGCCTGGCTTGCTCACTGCCCTATGCCGGCACCGCACCGCGACCCTGACGATCGACATACTCGCAGCGTGCGCCCGCGCAGTGTCCGCAACAGCTCCGCCGTCGCAGCTCCTGCCGGCACTGACCGCACCACTGCTGGTTCCCACAGTGACTCGTCAGGTAGTCCGGGCACTGGGTACCCAGGCGCCATTGGTCACAGGCGGAGCATGACGCCATCGCGCGGGGAAGACGCCGCTCGCTGAAGACTGCGGGCAGGTGACGATCCGTGGATCGATGCTTACCAAATGCTGCTGGTACGTTCGATGGCGGGCGGGAGCCAACTCCCCTCGAACGCCGCCGGCTCTGGAGCGTAGATCCGCAGATAGACGCTGAAATCGCCGGCGGGTACCTGCAGCCAGTTCGCCCCGGCATCATCCGGGCTCTGCTGCGAGAGGACGACATCGATCGAGCCGTCCGGCCGAATCACCAAGGGCCCGTTGCTGTATACGTTCGGTGCGGTCGAGTTCACCAGCTGACCGGCACTGTTGTAGACCGTCAGTGACCAGAACCCCCCCTCGTCGGTCGGGGGCGCCTGCCCGGGCGCGAAGTGCACGAGGTAAGACCTGTTGCCGTTCAGCGGCAGGTAGGTGGCGTCCAGCAGACCCGGGTAGTAAAGGGCCTGATCCGGCGTGTTGGCCACCAGGCCCACATAGGCGACCCCGGCGCGGTAGAGGTAATTGGTCCCGAAATCGCCGATCTCTGGCCGGGTGACGGCCCAGCCGTGATGCTGGATGGCCGACAGGGTCTGGATCATGTCGGTCAGCGGCGGAAGCAGGATCGCGGTCACCTGGACCGCGAGTGCGGCGGCCAACTGCGACAGGGGCCCGAGACGATCGGAGACCTGCAGCGCCGTCGTGGGGTCGGCGGGGTCCGGACCGACCCCGATCTTGGCCAGCGTCGCCAGGGTCGCGGCATCCTGTTCCGGCGGGTACGGCGAAGTTTGGGTGATCGCGGTGCTGATGGCGTTGAGCACGGAGATCGGCGACAGGTACGCAGAGGGAATGACGGCGTTGTTCACCGACGTCGCGCCGGTCGGCGTCAATGTCCACTGATACATGAGATCGACGACCTGCTGCTGGTCTTCCGGGGTTGCCTCGACCCGCCCGAGAAGCAACTCGCTGGGATAGTCGACGAGCACGGTCTGCGCCCCCGGGACATCGACCTGATTGCCGATCCAGGTGATGGCGTACGTACCCGGCCCCTGGCCCCCGATCGGATTCTCCGGGGTGGGGTTGGAGGAGATGTAGTTGTCGACGTTGGTGTACGGATCGGTCAGCTGGAAGCTGTAGTAGCGCTCGCCCATATCCGGCACGGACAACACGACCGGACCGTTGCTCAGATCGAGCGAGGCCAGCGAGTAGAGCACGTTGACGTTCGGGCGGGTTCCGCCGCCGATCGCCTTCCAGAACGGCTCGGCATCCGGATTGGCGAAACTGGTGTTCAGGTTCAGCGTGTTCAACGGCCCCAGCAGTGCCTGGACGCGCTGCACCGCCAGCAGCGGATAGCCGTAGATGTAGGCCTGCGCGGCGAAAATCGCCGCCCGCACCGGGCCCACCGGCAAGGTGAAGCCCCCGAGTTGGGAAGCCGTCGCGGCGGCCAAGGATCGCATGGGGCCGGATGGCGCGGGTCCCACCTGCCCTGTGCTGGGGGCAACCTCCGCGACGGTGGTCGGCCGCGAGGTGCCGCGCCACCCGCGGCTGGTCGCCGCCGCGACCCCCCACATCAGTGCGTCCGCCCCGCGGCTGTCGTCACCGTCTCCGGTGACCGAGCGGGACGACGCCTCGAGGTCCAGACTCACCACAGTGCCCGGCACCGTTGCCTGCGCGGCCGCGGCAATCACCGGCCGGTTGACCCTCGCCGAACCCCGCGCGACGCCCCGGGCCCCCGTCGGCGGCGGCGTTGACCGGGCTGACCCGGGCGACCCCGTGGTCCTCCCGCTCCCCTCGGCCGATCCACCCGGGCGATCCGATCGGGGGGAATCGGCCAACGCCGACGGCATCGCGGCGACCATCGAGCCCACGCCCAGTGCCACCGCCAGCGCACCCACCCGACCCACACAGCGGGCGTATCCGGATGTTCCCCGGCTCGTTGCGAGGTCAGTGGTTGTGGATCGATGGAGCTTCACGGATCACGGTGTCCTTTGAACGCAGGGTCTCTTTGAACGCAGGGTCCCTTTGAACGCAGGGTCCCTTTGAACGCAGGGTCCCTTTGAACGGGGCCTCCAACTTTGCCGTGCGGACGGCGGCGAGGCAATGTCGCACCGGGGTGCTCCGGTTACTGCAGTGTTAGGGTCCGGCCCATGTCTGGTCTGACAGGGCTTCTCACCGAGGACTGCATCGCACTCGACGTGCCCGCGGACACCTGGGAGGAGGCGGTGCAGGCCGCCGGCGGGCTGCTGGAGCGGGCCGGTATCGCCGGCCCGGCCTACACCGGGTCGATGATCGACAACGTCGAGACGAACGGCCCCTACATCGTGGTGGCGCCGGGATTCGCCTTCGCCCACGCACGCCCGTCGCCGGCGGTGCACCGCACCGGCATGTCCTGGGTCCGGCTGGCCGAACCGGTTGCGTTCGGGCACAAGACCAATGACCCGGTCACCCTGGTGGTGGCACTGGCCGCCACCGATGACGGTGCGCACGCCACCGCGATGGCGCAGCTGGCGAAGGTGGTGGGCAACCCCGCCGCGCGGGCCGCGCTGGACGAGGCGACGCGGCCCGCCGACGTCCTGGCGGTGCTGGGCGGTGCGACGGCAGCGGCGGCCCCCGCTGCCGGTGCCACCCGCAACACCAACCTGATCCTGACGGTGTGCGGAAACGGGTTGGGCACCAGCCTGTTTCTGAAGAACACCCTTGAGCAGGTGCTCGGCACCTGGGGGTGGGCGCCGTTCATCACCGTCGAGGCCACCGACACCATCTCGGCGAAGGGCCGGGCCAAGGAGGCCGACCTGATCATGACCTCCGGTGAGATCGCCAAGACCCTCGGCGACGTCGGGGTGCCGGTCACGGTGATCGAGAACTTCACCTCCACCCGCGAGGTCGACGCAGCCCTGCGCGACTCCTACGCCATCTGAAGGGGATCCGATGAATTGGCTTGTCGCCATAGCCGAGTTCGTCGTCAACGAGATTCTCGCCGTCCCGGCCTATCTCATCGGCATCATCACCGCCGTCGGCCTGATCGCCCTGCGCAAGTCTGCCGGCCAGGTGATCGGCGGAGCGCTCAAGGCGACCCTCGGCTTTCTGCTGATCGGCGCGGGCGCCGCCCTGGTGGTGGCCTCGCTGCGGCCACTGGGCGTGATGATCATGGGGGCGGCCGGTACCCAGGGGGTGGTGCCCACCAACGAAGCGATCGTCGGGATAGCCCAGAAGCAGTTCGGCGCGCAGGTGGCCTGGCTGATGATCCTCGGTTTCGCCATCAGCCTGCTGCTAGCCAGGTTCACCCCACTGCACTACGTGTTCCTCACCGGCCATCACACGCTGTTCATGGCGACCATGCTGACCATCGTGCTGGCCAGTGCCGGCCTGCCGGGCACCACGGTGGTGATCCTCGGTGGTGCGCTGCTGGGGGTGGTGATGGTGGCACTGCCCGCCATCTCCCAACCGTGGACGAAACGGATCACCGGCGACGACAGCATCGCGATCGGGCATTTCGGCACGCTGGGCTACATCGCGGCCGGGGTCACCGGGCGGTTCGCCGGCGGTGCCCGGAGTCGGTCCACCGAGGACCTGAAACTGCCCGAGTCGCTGCGCTTCCTGCGCGACTCGATGGTGGCGACCGCGCTGTCGATGGTGCTGATGTACACCGCGGTCGGGTTGATCTACCTGGTCAAGGCCGGCGGGGACACCGCGTTCCAGGCGTTCGCCGACGACTCCGGTGCCGGTGCGGCCACCGGCGTCGGCAACTACCTGATGATGGGCGTCACCCAGGGCCTGAGTTTCGGGGTGGCGGTGGCGGTGATCCTGTTCGGGGTGCGGACCATCCTCGGCGAACTGGTTCCGGCCTTCCAGGGCATCGCCGAACGACTGGTGCCCGGCGCGGTGCCCGCCCTCGATGCCCCCATCGTCTTCCCCTACGCGCAGAACGCCGTCCTGATCGGCTTCGTGTCGAGTTTCGTCGGCGGGCTGATCGGACTGGCCGTGCTGTCGCTCTGGCTGGGCCCGGCATTCGGGCTGGTGCTGGTGCTCCCCGGATTGGTGCCGCACTTCTTCACCGGCGGCGCCGCCGGGGTGTACGGCAACGCCACCGGCGGGCGGCGCGGTGCGGTGGCCGGCGGCTTCGTCAACGGTCTGCTGATCACTTTCCTGCCTGCCCTGCTGGTGCAGGTGCTGGGCTCCTTCGGTTCGGAGAACACCACCTTCGGCGACGCCGACTTCGGCTGGTACGGAATCCTTCTCGGCAACGCCGCCAAGCTGGGTTCGGTGTGGGGTGTGGTGGCCATGCTGCTGATCGGAGCCGGCCTGCTGGCTCTCGCGGTCGCGGTGCAGCGCAAGCTGGTCGACACCGATTGGGATCCGGCGCCGGGTCGGCAGCGCCCCGCCGCCGCCGACGCGGCCCCGGCGGTTACCGGGGGCCGCAGCTATCCGAAGATCGCACCGCCGGCCGGCGCCCCGGCACCGCCGCCCCCGCCTGATTAACCTCCGTCGAGTGAGGAATCCTGCAGGGGGTTACTCGAACTTTGTCTGCGAGGTTCCTCACTCGACGAGGGTGATGGGAAGGTGATGACCTCGCCCCGGTTGATCGACACCCAGTCGCGGGCCTCGAGGTACGGCCGGAACGTCTCGGTGATGGCCCGCTCGTCGGTGGGTGTCTTCGGCCGCTGCAGTTCATAGAGGTGCGGGAACTCCGTCCAGGCCAGCACCGCCTCCCAGAGTCGCACGGCGGCTGCCCCGGTGGGCGGGTCGATCAGCACCGGCCCGAACAGGCACTGCCCATCCGGGAAGAACAGCGTCGGCACGCCATAGCCGCCGGCGGCGATGACGCGCTGGTGATCGGCCAGCACCTCGTCCCCGGTGCTGGGGTCGGCGATCGCCGCGTCGACGATTCCCGGGTCGAAGCCGATCTCGGCGATCAGGTGGCGGGCGACGGCCTTCTCGTGCGGCTTATGCCCCTCGACGTGCAGTGCCCGCGCCGACCGCTCGTACCAGGCGTCGACGGCGGCCATCGACTGACGGCGCAGCAACGCACCGATACGCATCATCGACCACCCGTAGGACCACTCCCGCTCCCACGGGTGTCTCTTGCCTTCGCGGCGGTTGATCTCCTCGAGGCTGAAGAACCGCCAGTTCACCTGCAACCCGGTCAGATCGGCGACCTCGCGGATCCAGCGCGACGTCTGATAGGCGTACGGGCACATGACATCGAAGTGGAAGTCGATCTCGGCGGGCTGTTCCATGCCGCTCACCCTACGTTCGCGAACTCGACGTCAGGGTTGTGATCGGAGGCTAACCCAGATTTTTCGCGGAATGCCGATGTAGCGGGGTGTTGATAAGCGAAAGTGCCTGTCCTGCAACGGATAATCGGACTTGTCTAGGGTTCGGTCGTCCAGCAGGAAGGCACCTCGCAGGTGAAGAGTATCGCGGCAGCGCAGCGGGTGAAAGTCTCGGCGGACGGCCGTGGGGTGGTGTCGCACGC
>JAUPLT010000231.1 GCA_030836785.1 Actinomycetota bacterium | reverse complement strand
TGTTCCGGCTCAACGCGAACACCCTGAACACCCGGTATCTGAGCAATGCGAATCTGACCGGCGAACGGGCCTCGCTTGAAGTCTACGTGGACACGGGCTCTCTCCAGCGCCATCGGGTCGAGACCATGAAGCTGGGCGCGAGCCCGCTCAACACCACCGGCCTGCGCCTTTCCGTGGATCGGACCCGACCCATGCGCGTCAGCCGCATGCGCCTCAACCAGGCCGGATTCCGCTGGTCGCGTCCTTCCTTCCGCTGGCTGTTCCGTCAGCAGGATCTGCACGCGCCGACGCAGGCCGGGGTCGAGGCCGCTACCAACAACTATCGCGCCACCCAGTGGCCCACCTGAAGGAGAACCCATGGCGATTCACCTCTATCTTGACGAAGCGCTGACCCAGCAGATTTCCGAGGGGGATTTCAGCCGCCCCGAGGCCGAGAGCTACAACGGCACCGACGGCGACATCAAGGATCGGCAGCTCTACGTCGCCAACGAGCAGACGAGCCTCGCCTCCGCAATCGACGCGTCGCAAACATCCATCGCCCTGGCTGAACCGCGCTTTGCCGACGGCGAACTCATCATCACCGACGGCGAGCAGATGCTCATCGAAAGCGGCGGCGGAACCGTCAATCTCACCGTGCAGCGGGGCGTGGCCAACACCGCTCCGGCCACGCACGACGCCGGGACGACCGTCTATTCCGGCTACGACTACACCGGGCTGGTGCTCGATCCCATCGACGAAACCGGCACCGACGAAGCGGTCTGGTACCGCCTGGCCCTGACCCAGGCCGAACTCGACACCGCCACCCAAGGCGCACCGCTCAACCTCGGCGACAAGGCCTTCCAGCAGACGCTGTCCTTCTGGCGGCGCTGCACCGTGCTCCCGGGCACCCCGGTGCAAAACAAACTCGACATCAAACTGCGCCTGACCGGCACGGAAAACCCGATTCTCTAAGGAGGCCGCCATGGCATACCACAGCATTCAAGGACTCGCCCACGGTCGGCTCGACCTGCTCAATCAACTGCGGACCTTCCTGGTGACCACCACCGGCTGGACCCTGCATGACGACCAGTCGGCCGACCCGCAGCCGTATTTCGTCTTCAAGTCTCACGGGGAATCGGGGGCCGAGGATGTCTATCTGCAGTTTCGTATCAGCACCACCTCCGGGCGGATTCACGTCGCCGCATTCCAGTATTGGATTGCTGCCACCCACACCGGCGTCAACGAGGCTTCGCACACCAGTTACACCTACCTGCGGGTGGAGGACAGCGCCGACTTCATCTTCTGGCTGTTCGCCGACCTGGACCACGTCTTCGTGGTCACCAAGCTCGTCTCCACCTACTACGGCCATTACAGCGGATTGCTGAAACGCTTCTGGTCCGGGGCCGTCGCGCTCACGCAGGCGGCGGTTACCTCCGGAAGCGGCGTGGTGCTTCAGGTCAACGACGCCACCGTGGTCACGCCCGGACAGGATTATGTGATCAAGGACGACGCGGGCATCGAACGTGTGCGGGTGAGCGCCATCGACACCGCCGTCACGCCGAACACCATCACCGTCGAAACCCTCGTTCGGGATTACGCCTCGGGAGCCAAGATCGGCGAGGACCCGCAGCCGGTCGTCAACAGCTACTACAACGCGCCGGGCACCTTCTACGCCGTGAACAAATTCGACGGCTGGACCTCGGCGTCCGGGCAGCAGGGCCGCTGCGGCGCGGCAAATGGTGGGCTCCAGGGCGAAACCGATCCAGAGATGCGCTACGGCACCACCATCCTCTTTCCCTGGCTCGCCTCGATGTCCGGCTCCGCCGCCTACCAGGAACTGCGCGGCGAACTCATCGAGGTCTTCGCCGTGGGCGGCGGCAATGTCGCCTCGGAAGACACCATTCAAATCGGAACGGACAGCTACCGCGTGTTCAACCTGACCACCGGCGGCTGGTGCGCGGTGAAGGAGTAACGCCATGGCAACGCAAAGCGGAAATCTCAAACCCATCACTACGATCACCGGCCAGCGTCGTCCGGAAACGCTTGTGCCCATGAACCGTGGCCAGGCGCTCAAGCTCAGCGGGAGGATTCGCCGTGGCCGTGCATAAGGGACAACTGGCATCCATTACCACCCGCCGAGGCATCCGGCGGCCGGATCTGCTCGCCATCGGCGCGGCGCAACCCGGAGCGCTTTTCGAGCTGTTTTCCGGAGCACCGGCCAGGCGCACGGTGATGATCCGGGCCGACAGCGCGGTGCGGGTCGCCCATCGGCTCGAACGACGATCCGACCTCGCGCTTCGCGTGAACAACCGCCTGAACCGGAGCGCCGACCTGTGGCTCGTCGTCCATGGCCGTCTGGGCGTCGATGCCGACGCGGCGGTGCGGGTGACGCGCCCCTGGCTGCAGAGCATCGACACCAGCGTCCGGACATCCGGCGCACACACCAGCCGATCCGACACCGTTCAGCGCATCGCGATCCCGGCCGGGCTGCTGGCCGACACGCGCCAGATCCTGTTCGCGGTGCTCATCGATCAAGACCACGAAATTCAGACCTAAAGGAGAACAGCAATGGCACTGGGACTCATCGTCAAAACCGGCCGGATACTGACGGCCAAACTCCTCCTCGGCCAGGCCGTGGACGGCATCACCCACTGCGCCATCGGCGACGGGGATGCCAGCTTCACCGACCCGCAGAATCCGCCCGCGCCGGACATCGGCCAGACCAGGCTCAGAAACGAACGCGCCCGCAAGCGCTACTACAAGCGGACCTTCCTCAAGGAGGACGCCGAAGGGGCGCTGCTGGTCAACGGCGTGCGCTACCTCGAAACCGGCGAGGAGACCAACACCATCGGCATCTTCTTCCGCTTCGACGAGGCGGAGGCCAACGGCATCACCATCCGCGAATACGGCTTCTTCGGCGGCGACGTGCAGT
Organism: Actinomycetota bacterium; assembly: GCA_030836785.1. Lineage (GTDB taxonomy): Bacteria > Actinomycetota > Actinomycetes > Mycobacteriales > Mycobacteriaceae > Mycobacterium. The sequence continues at coordinate 919 of JAUPLT010000231.1, read as the reverse complement.
ACACGGTCAGCGTCACCGGGGATCTCGCCATGGGCGGCGTGTTCCATCAGGACACCAACCCGACCGGCGAGGTGCTGCGCCCGGGCTACCTGTACGAGGTGAAGAACATTCCCGACTTCAACAAGATTTCCGACACCCGCGTGGAGCTGGTCGGGATCATCAAGATCTAACTGGAGGATTCAAACATGAGCATCTCACGCGAGACATTCGACCCGACCAAGAACTACAAGCGCATCCGTTACCATCAGGATCGCGACCTGCTGGACTCCGAACTCAACGAGCAGCAGGACATCATCAACCTGGAGCGGCGCAAGATCGCCGACATCCTGTTCAAGGAAGGCTCCATCATCATGGGCCTCGAGGTCAGCGCGGCCGCCAACGTCCTGACCCTGGCTCCGGGCGTGGTCTACATCGACGGCCATCTGGAACAGGTGAGCGGCGCGACCCTGACCTATGACCCTGCCACCACCAGCGGGGCCGATTACGTTTACGTGGAGCTGCTGAAGTACAACTACGGCTACACCCAGGACCCGGCCCTGATCAATCCGGCCACCGGCGAGCCCACCGCCGAACGGGAAAAATGGGTTCTTTCTCTCAAGGCGACGGACACCAGCGGCCAGACGCTGCCCAACAACGTGGCCGAGCGCCGGGTGATCCCGATCTACAAGTTCGACCGCGAGAGCGGCGATGTCACGCCCACGGTGCAGGAGAAATCCAACCTCTATCTGCGGGATCTGCTGGGCACGCTGCCGGGCAGCCGGATTACCGTCTCCTCGATCACCGAGGACCAGCTCTCCTTCGCCGCCGCCGAGGGCCTCAATTCGCTGATCCAGAACTTGGCCGAGCGAACCTTCGACCAGGCCGGAAGCTACCTGGTGAAAGGTTTCGACACCTTCATCGGCGGCACCGACGACGATAG
>JAUPLT010000230.1 GCA_030836785.1 Actinomycetota bacterium | reverse complement strand
GCCGTCGCTGTTCCCGGGGACGTCAGTCTGCGCTCCACGGCGGACGAGATGGTCGCCTGTGCCGAACGGCTGGGCGGGTTGCACGTCGTGGTCAACAACGCCGGCATCACCCGCGACCGGATGCTGTTCAACATGTCCGACGAGGACTGGGATCTGGTGATCGCCGTCCATCTCCGCGGCCACTTTCTACTGACCCGGAACGCCGCGACCTACTGGCGTGCCCGGGCGAAGGGCGAGGGCACGGTGTACGGCCGGATCATCAACACCTCGTCGGAGGCCGGGCTGATCGGTCCGGTCGGCCAGGCGAACTACGGTGCAGCCAAGGCCGCGATCACCGCGCTGACCCTCACCGCCGCCCGCGGACTGGGGCGCTACGGAGTCCGTGCCAACGCCATCTGTCCGCGGGCGAGGACTGCGATGACGGCCGATGTCTTCGGTGCCGCACCGGATCTCGAGGCCGGGGGGGTGGATCCGCTGTCCCCCGAACATGTCGTCACCCTCGTTCGATTCCTGGCCGCGCCGGCGTCGGCGGACGTCAACGGACAGGTGTTCATCGTCTACGGGCCGACTGTCACCCTGGTGGCCGCCCCCACTGCGGAGCACCGGTTCCACGCCGCCGACGCGGCCTGGGATCCGTCGGCGCTGAGCGCCTCGATGGCCGGTTACTTCGCGGGTCGGGATCCGGATCGGACCTTCGGTGCCATGAATCTGATGGGTGACCAGGTCTAGCGCGCGCCGCTCCGCTGGACGCACTTGGTGTCGTCGAGCGCATCCAGGAACGCTCGCGCCCACAGGTCCACGTCATGGGCGAGGACCTGGCGGCGCATCGACCGCATTCGTCTGCGGCCCTCTTCGGCGGTCTGATCCACGGCGGCCTCGATGGCGTCTTTGACGCCTTCCAGGTCGTGCGGGTTGGTGAGGTAGGCCTGCCGCAATTCCGCTGCCGCACCGGTGAACTCACTGAGCACCAGTGCCCCGCCGAGGTCGCTGTGGCAGGCCACGTACTCCTTCGCGACCAGGTTCATCCCGTCGCGCAACGGGGTGACCAGCATGACGTCCGCGGCGACGAAGAACGCGATCAGTTCATCGCGCGGTACCGGTCGGTGCAGATAGTGCACCACCGGGTGGCCGACCTCGCCGTACTCGCCGTTGATGTGGCCGACCTGTTGCTCGACCTCGTTACGCAGGATGCGGTAGCCGTCCACCCGTTCACGGCTGGGTGTCGCCAACTGGAGCAGGACGGTGTCGTTGCCCTTGATCCGGCCCTCGGCGAGCAACTCGGCGAAAGCCCGCAGCCGTACGTCGATGCCCTTGGTGTAGTCCATCCGATCCACGCCCAGCAGCATCTTGCGGGGATTACCCAACTCGGCCCGAATCTCCTTGGCCCGACGTCGGATCGCTCGGCTGCGTGAGTGGCGGTCCAGTTCGGCGGAGTCGATCGAGATCGGGAACGCGCCGACTTTGATGGTCCGCGACCCCAGGTTGACCTCACCGAACTTCGATCGGACACCCACCGAGGCCCGCGAGGTTTCGGCGCCGGCCAGGGTGCGGGAGAGGAACAGGAAGTTCTGCGCGCCCCCGGCGAGGTGGAAGCCCACCAGATCCGCTCCGAGCAGGCCGTCGATGATCTCCGCCCGCCAGGGAATCTGCATGAACAGTTCCACGGGGGGGAACGGAATGTGCAGGAAGAAACCGATGGTGACGTCCGGACGCAGGTTCCGCAGCATCTTCGGAACGAGTTGCAGCTGATAGTCCTGCACCCAGACGGTCGCCCCGGGCGCGGCAGCGCGGGAGGCGGCCTCGGCGAAACGCCGGTTGACGTCGACGTAGCGCTCCCACCACTCCCGGTGATAGGCGGGTTTCACGATCACGTCGTGGTACAGCGGCCACAGGGTGGCGTTGGAGAAACCCTCGTAATACTGTGCGACGTCCTCGCCACTGAGCCGCACCGGATAGAGCTGTAGGCCGTCCTCGGTGATCGGCTCCTCGGGCCCGTCGATGACGCCCGGCCAACCGATCCACGATCCCCGCTGCTTGCGCAACAGAGGCTCCAGCGCGGTTACCAGACCGCCAGGGCTGCGCCGCCAGTTGACTGTGCCGTCGGCCAGTACTTCCATGTCGATCGGCAGCCGGTTGGCCACCACGACGAAGTCGGAGCTACCGGGCACAGTGTCGGAGTCCACAGGCCGACGCTGGCCTGCGGCCGTGGCGTCCCCGGAAGCCACGACCGGCGCCTACGCGTCGGGCTTGGCCGGCACGATGCCGAGCATCGACAGGAACATCCGGCACTCCTCGGCGTCGGTGGCGTAGGCGGCCACCACCCGGCGGGCCTGACGAGCCGTGCTGTCGGTCAGTGGCTCGATCTCGTCGATGTCATGGGCAGGCTTTGTGAGCATGAGTCAACCTTAGGTGACCACGGCGGATGCCGCTCAGGGGCTGCTGGACAGCGTCGAGCGGGGCTGAACGGCGGGCGCGCTGTCGAAGTTCATCGCGTAGCACGCGGTGGACTCCCACTGTCCTGTGCAGGGGTCGCCGTTGAGGTTCGGAACCGTGTGCAGTGGGTCGACGTAGGAGTTGGTCGTGCTGCTTTGTGCGCCGCCGACCGTGGGCGCGGCCACCCGGGTTTCGTTGCCGGTCGCCGGAGACTCGTTCGCCGACACGCAGGAGCCGTTCACCATCATCTCGCCGGTCATGCAATCGCTGCCGGAGGTCGGCCCCCCGGGTACGGGAATGGGATTCGGGCCGGGGAGCGGCTCGGCCAGCGCTGCCGGGGCGGCAACGAGTGCCGTAACCGCCCCCAACGCCGCCATGAGGAACTTCGCTGAGGTCACAGGGAGAATCCTAGGCCGGTCGTCACGGGGTGGGCGACACGGCCTGACCGTTGACCGAAGCATGCGGCGCTTTGTAGGTGCTCTGATTCTCTGAGAGGCCGTAGCACTCGCTGGTGCTGCCGCCACCCCCGGCGCCGCCCGTGCAGGGGATACCGTCCACTTCGGGCAGCGAGCCCACATCGCCGGGGAGCGACGAGGTGATCTCGCCCGGCTGCAGGGCAATCTTCTCCGGGTTGATCGGGTTCGGAACGGGTGTGGTCGGCATGGTGGACGGCCTGCAGGCGCCACTGGCGGGGTCGAGGACCTCGCCGGTCGGGCAGGTCGCCAGTGCAGGTCCGGCTGGCGCGGTCGGCGCTGAAACCGCCGCTGCAACCAGCGGTGCGGCCGAGAGCGCGAAGACGAAGCCGCCGGCGAGCAGCAGGCGCCGTGCGGCGGAGGTGGCTGGGGCGCCGGAGGTGGCTGGGGCGCCGGAGGTGGCCGTGCTGCCTGAGGTGTCCGTGCTGCCTGAGGTGTGGGGGGCCATAGGAGTGCTTTCTGCCGGAGTGGGCCGCGCGCTTGCGGCAGGTCACACAGTGAATCGCCGCCGGTAACGGAGGTGTTACACCAGTCTAGGGGCGGGTCGTTCCAGACCGCACCCGATCGTGGTTCTATACCGGCATGCATCTCTCGTTCAGCGGACGGACCTACCTGGTCACCGGCGGCGGCAGCGGTATCGGTAAGGGAGTCGCGACCGGACTCGCACAGGCCGGTGCGAACGTGGTGATCGTCGGGCGTAACGCCGACCGCCTGTCGGCGGCCGCGGACGAGATCGGCGGGGGAGCGACGGGTCGGGTGCTCGCCAGGCCCGCGGACGTCACCGATGAGGATCAGGTCGTCGGCGTCATCGCGGCCGCCACCGAGTGGAACGGCCGGTTGCACGGCGTGGTGCACTGCGCCGGGGGTTCAGAGACCATCGGGCCGATCACGCAAGTCGATTCGGCAGCCTGGCGGCGCACCGTCGATCTGAACGTCAACGGCACGATGTACGTGCTGAAGCACTCGGCCCGGGGCATGGTGCGAGCGGGCGGCGGTTCGTTCGTCGGTATCTCCTCGATCGCGGCCAGCAACGTGCACCGGTGGTTCGGCGCCTACGGCGTCAGCAAATCGGCGTTGGACCATCTGCTGATGCTGGCCGCCGACGAACTCGGCCCGTCCTGGGTGCGGGTCAACGGCATCCGACCCGGGCTGATCCGCACCGACCTCGTCGAGGTCATCCTCAATAGCCCGGAGGTCGCCGAGGACTACCGGCAGTGCACCCCGCTGCCGCGGATCGGCGAGGTGGCTGATGTGGCGAACCTGGCGATGTTCCTGCTCAGCGACGCGGCGAATTGGATCACCGGACAGGTCATCAACGTCGACGGCGGACACGGGTTGCGACGGGGTCCGGACATGTCGGCCATGCTGGCCCCGGTGTTCGGCGACGACGGTCTTCGAGGCTTCGTCTAACCGGCACCGTCTAACCGGCACCGTCTAACGGGCACCCAGTCGCCTTGGGCCGTCGGCCCCGTTCAGTTCACGCACGGGATGCCGCCACCGTCGATCGGTGGGCCGGCGTCGGGGATCGGCATGGCGGTGTCGTCGCCGCCCGATGTGGTGGAAACGCCGACCTCGGGTGCGGTGTCGGGTGTGAAACTGCCCAAATCGACCGTGCCCGGGTCGAATCCATCGCCCAGGATGACCCGGATGCGGTTGTCGTCCAGATTGGGGTCTTCCTGCGGAGCGGTGACGACCCCCAGCAGGTCGGCGACCGCGTTCGCGTCGGTACCGGCCCCGGGTCCGTAGCCGATGACCGTTCCCGGTGGCTCGCCGTCTTCGCGGTCGCGGATCTCCCCGACGGTGAATCCATCCCGGCTGAGCACGTCGGCGGTGCGGCCGGCCAGACCGTAACTCTGGCTGCCGTTAACCACCACGACGACGGTGTCGGGGCCGGGAGACGGTGCCTCAGTGGTCGTCGGAACCGCGGATCCGGCGATGGCGGAAGCGATCTCGGCGCGGATTGCCGCGGGGTCGACGATATTCACGTCCTGGCCGTCGATGTTCTCGTAACGCACCACCGGCAAGGTGCGGAACTCCACCTCGCCGCCGGCCAGTGCGGCCAGCCGGCGGAATTGCGGTTCGCCCCAACCCTGCGACAGCACAACGTCTTGGCGCGCGACCTCCACCAGATCGCGGAGATCGTCGAGGTTGCTGAAGACGCCGGACTGCTTCAACTGATGCATGATCGCCGCCAGGAAGGCCTGCTGGCGATGGGTGCGGTCAAGGTCGCCGTTCTCCAGGCCGTGGCGCTGACGGACGAAGGCGAGAGACTGCGCGGCGTCGAGGCGTTGGACTCCGGCAGGGAAATCCGCGCCGGAGTACTCGTCGTAGACGGCATGGTTCAAGCAGACCTCGACTCCGCCCAGGCTCTCGGCGAGGTGGTAGAAGCCGGCGAGATTCACTTCGGCGAAGTAGTCGATGGGCTGGCCGGTGAGATTGCGCACTGCTCTCAGGGTGGCGTCACGGCCGGCTTCGCGGCCGAGGCTTTCCAGTTCGGCCTGGTCGTAGCTGCCCTGCTGTTCGAGTTCGAGTTCGGTCTGCGCCTTGGTCAGCCCGTAGGCCTCCTTGATCTTGATGTGGTCGTAGCCGTCAATCCCGCTGACCGGGACGTAGTCGTCGCGCGGGATGGAGAAAGCCACCACCCGGTCATCGGCACCGACGTGCACCAGGATCAGGGTGTTGGTGTTGTAGCCCCCGGACCCGGAGTCGCCGGCGTGAAGTTTGTCGAGGATGCCCTGGGGCAGGTCGTTGCCGTTCTGGTCCTTCCGGGAATCCAGGCCGATCAGCAGGATGTTCATCGCGCCGTCGGACGAGCGCGGCGAGTCCAGTCCCAGAGCCTGCGAGACGGTGATACCGCCGAGCAGGCCGTTGGCCTCCCAGTAGCCCAGACCGGTGACGGTCAGCGTCAGGACAGCGAGCAGTGTCAGCACCGTCCGCCGCAGCCTCTGAAGTACCGGCATGCCCGTCAGTATCGTCGGTGGGTGTGCACCCCCGTCGGCAGTTACCGCTACCGGGCCAGGAATCGGTCTGGGACTATCCCCGGCCACCGCGTCTGGAAACCTTCGACGGTGAGATCACCGTCGAACTCGGCGGCGAGGTGATCGCCGCCACACCCCGTGGCTGGCGAGTGCTGGAGACCAGCCATCCGCCCACTTACTACCTGCCGCGGGAGGCGTTCCGGCCGGGTGTGCTCCGCGACGCCGTCGGGTCGTCCTGGTGCGAGTGGAAGGGCCGGGCCCGGTACTTCGATCTGGTGTCCGGGGATCTGGTGTCCGGGTCGGCGGTGGCACTCAAAGCGGCGTGGGGCTACCCGGATCCGACACCCGGGTTCGAACCCCTCCGCGACGCCGTCGCGGTCATGGCCGGTCTGGTAGATCGATGCACGGTCGGCGGCGAGACCGTCGTACCTCAACCCGGTGGTTTCTACGGCGGGTGGATCACCAGTCGGGTGGTCGGCCCGTTCAAAGGTGGACCCGGGACCACTGGATGGTGACGCGTGACCAGCGGCTGCCGGGATCGGCGGGTGCCGGATCAGCGTGGAGCCCCCTGTCAGGATTGAACTGACGACCTTTCGCTTACAAGGCGAGTGCTCTACCACTGAGCTAAGGAGGCATTCGGGAGGAGCCTATCGGGTCACTCGTCCTCGTCGCGGAACGGCCACAGCCGTCGGCCGGGCAGCGGAATGCGCTCGGCGATGTTGCTGAGCGGGTCGACCACCCGGGTCATTCCGACCACGGCCTCACGCAGCATTTCGACCGTGGGCGTCAGAGCTTCCATACCGGGGGCGAGTCGGTTCAGCGAATCGACGACGACGTTCAGCTGATCCAGCGGGCCGTCCTTGGCGGTGAGCCTGTCCACCAGTCCGCCCTCGGTCAGCAGACGCTCGGCCAGGCCGTCCTCGGCGAGCACCCGCTCGAGCAGGCCGTCCTCATCAAGCAACTGGTCCACCAGGCCGCCCGGTGAAAGGGCCCGGTCCACACCGCCGCCCTCAGTGGTCAAGCGGTCGAGTACCCCGTCCGGTGCGGTGAGCCGGTCGATCAGCCCACCGGGCCGCACCAACCGGTCGATCGGACCGTCCGGGGCCAGCGCCCGGCCCAGCGGGGCGTCATCGTCGAGCAGCGAGGCGATCTTGTTGGCTCGCTCCATGGTCACATCCAGGCCCAGCATGTGAACCACCGAGTCTCTGGCCGCGGGAACCGGCGAATCGCCGAGGGCACCCTTGGCGATATCGAACGCCGCGGAGGCAATGACCACCCCGGCATCAGCGGCCGCGAGGCCGACCTTCACCGGGGCGATGGCGAGGTCCACCATCAGTTTCGCCAGATCCATCCGGTCAGTGTATGGTCGCGGCTTTTCCGATTCGGTGAAATCCCCCTCACAGCAACCTCACAGTGGATGTCCGGCGTAAAGGCGGCTGGCGGGAGGACGATTGACGGCATGTCCGCAGCGGCCGTTCAGCAAGGGTCCGACTCCGTGCCGGAGGCGCGCGTTCTGGTCGTCGATGACGAGGCGAACATCGTCGAATTACTGGCGGTGAGTCTGAAGTTCCAGGGTTTCGAGGTCTACACCGCGACCAGTGGTACGGCTGCGCTGGACCGGGCCCGCGAGGTTCGCCCGGACGCGGTGATCCTGGACGTGATGATGCCGGGGATGGATGGTTTCGGGGTGCTCAGCCGGCTTCGGGCCGACGGTATCGACGCGCCCGCCCTGTTTCTCACCGCCCGCGACAGCGTGCAGGACAAGGTCGCCGGCCTCACCCTCGGCGGCGACGACTACGTAACCAAGCCGTTCAGCCTGGAGGAGGTGGTCGCCCGGTTGCGGGTGGTTCTCCGCCGAGCCGGAAAGGGCGCTCAACAACCGCGCAGTACCCGGCTGACCTTCGCCGATATCGAGATCGACGAGGAGACCCACGAGGTGTGGAAGGCGGGTGAACTGATTGCGTTGTCGCCCACGGAGTTCACTCTGCTGCGCTACTTCGTCGTCAACGCCGGGACTGTGCTGAGTAAACCCAAGATTCTTGATCATGTGTGGCGTTACGACTTTGGTGGCGACGTCAACGTCGTGGAGTCCTACGTGTCATACCTGCGACGCAAGATCGACACCGGGGAGAAGCGGTTGCTGCATACCTTGCGGGGTGTGGGTTACGTCCTGAGGGAGCCCCGATAACCGATTCCGTCGTCATCCGGCAGGCGCCTGTTCAGGGTAAGCGGGCGCTACCACTGCGGGTCGGTCTCGTCGCCGCGATGCTGCTGCTGGTGGCCTGCGGCTTGCTCGCCTCCGGGGTCGCGGTGACGTCGATCCTGCGGCACAGCCTCTTTGACCGGGTGGATCAGTCCCTGCTGGAGGCGTCGGCCGGTTGGGCGCAGGAACCGCATGAGGACATTCCGACCGGCAGCGGGCCCAACCCGGCGCGGCCGCCGTCGAGCTTCTACGTCCAGGCCGTCGATGAGCAGGGCCATGTCTGGATGACCATCAACGATCGCAAGGCGCGGCCGGCGCTTCCCGAAGGTGATGACGTCGGCCCGGTTCCGGTCACCATCGGGTCGGTCGGCCAGTCCGAGGTCCGCTGGCGGGCGGTGTCGGTGCGGGGCGCCAACGGTGACCTCGTCACCGTTGCGATGGATCTGTCCGATGTTCAGTCGACGCTGCGGGCTCTGATCTGGCTGCAGGCCGGTATCGGCGTCGGCGTCCTGCTGATCCTGGGTGTGCTCGGTTACGTCGTGGTGCACCGCAGCCTGCAGCCGCTGGTCGAGATGGAGGCAACTGCTGCGGCCATCGCGGCCGGTGAACTCGATCGGCGCGTGCCGCAACGTGATCCGCGAACCGAGGTCGGTCAGCTCTCGCTGGCGTTGAACGGGATGCTGGCCCGGATACAGAGCGCCGTCGCCGCATCGGAGGCTTCGGCGGACCAGGCGCGCGGATCCGAGGAACGGATGCGCCGGTTCATCACCGACGCGAGTCACGAATTGCGCACCCCGTTGACGACGATCCGGGGTTTCGCCGAGCTCTACCGCCAGGGGGCGGCCCGCGACATGGACCGTCTGATGGGGCGGATCGAGGGAGAGTCACGCCGGATGGGTGTTCTCGTGGAGGACCTGCTGCTACTGGCCCGCATGGACACCCAACGGCCGCTCGAGCGCCGCCGGGTGGACCTTTTGGTGCTGGCCAGCGACGCGGTCCACGATGCGCGTGCGGTGGCGCCGACGCGGTCGATCAGTCTGGAGGTGCTCGACGGGCCGGGCACTCCGGAGGTGATCGGGGACGATGCCCGGCTGCGGCAGGTGCTGGGGAATCTCGTCGCCAATGCCCTTCAGCACACGCCGGAGTCCGCGCCGGTGGTCCTCCGGGTCGGGACCGTCGGAGAGGCCGCAGTGCTGGAAGTCGAGGACGCGGGTCCCGGCATCGCGCCCGCAGACGCCCGGCGCGTGTTCGAGCGGTTCTACCGCACGGACGCTTCCCGCACCCGGGCCAGTGGCGGCACCGGGCTGGGCCTGTCGATCGTCGATGCGCTGGTGCGCGCCCACGGCGGCCGGGTATCGGTCAGGACCGCAACCGGGCAGGGGTGCTGCTTCCGAGTTGAGATTCCCCGGGTCAACGAAACCGAGTTCAGTCCAGTTCCGCCAGCGCTGCCTTGATTCGCTGCTGTGCGTCGTCGAGCGACTCCGGCGAGGGATTGCGGTCGACGTGGGCGAAGCCGAAATCGGTCAGGTTGTAGGCCGGAAAGACGTGCACGTGCAGGTGCGGCACCTCAAGGCCGGCGATGATCATCCCGGCCCGTTCGGCACCGAACGCTCGACACACCGCCCGGCCGACTCGCTGCGAGACGCCCATCACTCGGTTGAACAGGGCCGGTTCGATGGTCTGCCAGTTGTCCACCTCGGCCCGCGGTACCACCAGAGTGTGGCCGGGCGTCATCGGTTCGATGGTGAGAAACGCGACGACCTCGTCGTCTGAGTACACGAACCGACCGGGGAGATCGCCGTTGATGATCAAGGTGAAGACCGACGCCATGGGGCTCAATCTTAGGGGCTAGCTCATTACGGGACCTGACCGAATTGCATGCCTTCGAGGTTCCAGTAGCCGCGCAAGTTGGCGATCTTCCCGTCGTCGTCGACGCGGTAGCAGAACACTCCGCGCACGGCACTGGTGAAGCCGCCCTCGAACCTGCTGCGCAGCACGAGGATGTGCGCCACCTCGTTGGGGGAACTGGAGGGGAAGGTCTCCTCGCAGGTGACGGTCAGGGTATTGGCCGCGATGTTGGCGTCGTAGAAGGCCGCCACCGCCTCCTTGCCCCGTATGCCACGACCATCGGGGTTGGTGACCGACGGGCCGATCGGATCCTCGATGACCACGTCGTCGGCCATCAGCGCAAGCCAGCCCGCGCGATCGTGGGACTGCACGCACCGCCATGACGCCTTGGAGGCGGCCATGGCGGGCGTCAGTTCACCGGTCTGCTGCGACTCTCCGGTCTGCTGCGACTCTCCGGTCTGCTGTGACATCGGATCTTCGCTACCGGTCTTCGTCGGTGTAGCGGATGATGCCGCGAATATTCTTGCCTTCCAGCATGTCCTGGTATCCGTCGTTGATCTGTTCAAGGCGATACTGGCGGGTGACCATATCGTCGAGGTTGAGCCTTCCGATCTTGTACATGGACAGCAGCTGCGGGATGTCGTAGTAGGGGTTGCCGCCGCCGAAGATGGTGCCCTGCAGGTTCTTCTGCATCAAGGTGAGCATCGCCAGGTTCAGGGTCACGTTGGTGTCGACCATGCTGCCGATCGCCGTGACCACGCAGGTCCCCGACTTCGAGGTGATCATCATGTAGTTCTCGATGTCTGAGCCCTGCAGTTCCCCGACGGTGACGATCACCTTCTTGGCCATGAACCCGCCGGTCGCCTCGGCGATACCCATCAGGGCTGCGTTGATGTCCTCGTAGACGTGAGTTGCGCCGAACTTCAGTGCGGCGTCGCGCTTCCACTCCACCGGTTCGATGACGAAGATGTTGCGCGCTCCGGAGTTCACCGCGCCCTGCAGTGCGGCCATGCCCACACCGCCGACACCGACGACGGCGACGTCCTCGCCGGGCTTGATCTGCGCGGTGTGCGTCGCCGACCCCCATCCGGTGGTGACTCCGCAACCGACCAGACAGGCCACCTCGAACGGGATGGACGGGTCGATCTTCACGACCGAAGACTCGTGCACCACCATGTACGGCGAGAAGGTCCCCAGCAGCGTCATGGGAAAGACCGGCTGGCCCTTGGCGGTGATTCGGTGGGTCCCGTCAGCGATGGCGACGCCGCCGAGTAGCCCGGCACCCAGGTCGCAGAGATTGCGCAGACCGGCCTGACACGACGGACATTTGCCGCAGGAGGGGATGAAGGACATCACCACGTGGTCGCCCGGCGCGACGCTGTCGACGCCCGCGCCGACCTCGGTGACGATGCCGGCGCCCTCATGTCCGCCCAGTACGGGGAAGCCCAGCATCGGGATGCCGCCGGTGACCAGGTGGTGGTCGGAGTGGCACATGCCCGACGCTTCCATCTGGACCTTGACCTCGCCTGGCTGCGGGTCACCGATCTCGATCTCCTCGATCGACCACGGCTGATTGAACTCCCAGATGAGCGCGCCTTTTGTCTTCATACGAACCTCCGCCTGGTCGAGTGATCGAGAACACGATCGGTAAGGGCCATCCTATGACTTGACGGGTGTCGAGTCACCAGATGGGCACCGGAGCCTGCCCGATCGGGTAGTAGCCGGGTAGCTTCTCGCCGGTCAGGCTGCGTTCGATGCGTGCCTGCATGCCCGCGGACAACTTGCCGTCCTTCATCAACTCCAGATACAGCTTCTGCACGTGGCCGAAGTCGAAGAAGTCGCGCTGCCACTCGATCAGGCCGTCGGCATTGAGCCGGAACCAGCTTCCGCCGATACCGTAGATCTCGCGCCGTTCGGGCTCGGTGCCGTCACCGACCAGTGCGACCTGCTTCCAGAACCCGACCACCTCACCGATCCGATCGTCGATGAGGACCTTCTGATACGGGTAGGTCCAACCCTCCAGTCCGGCCATCTCCAGACCGAGTGCGATCTCTCGGATCTCGTCCTTGCCGATGCACATCACGTCCTCCCTGGGGCCGATGTTCCAGCCGTAGGTGGCGTCGTCGGCGTAGAACTCCGCCAGCGCGGTCCAGTCGCCCGCGCGTTCGGCGTCGCGGTTTGCCGCGAGCCACCGCTGGACGAAGTCTTCGAGTTGCTCGCGGGGTAGGGCGGTCATGGTTCAGTCCTCGCTCAGGCTTCGTCGACGTCGATGATGAAAAGGGCTCGGGTGGGGCACATCTCGACGGCGCGCTCAATCTCGGCGCGGGCGTCAGGGGGCGGCTCAGCCACAAGAATCTCGACGGTGCCGCGTTTGGGCACCCGGAAGTAGTCGGGGGCTTCAAGTTCGCACATCGCGTGGCCCTGGCACAGGTCGGCGTCAACCCCGATGCGGAAGCTGCTCACTGCGTTCGCCTGCGGTACCGGACCTTGGCGGGCCGGGCGAGTTGAACGACCATCTTGGAGTGGTCGTTGCGATAACTGTCCGCCGACTGAGCCATCTCGAACGCATACTCCCGCAACAGAACCGAGAAGATCGCCTTGATCTGCATGGTGCCGAACGCCGCTCCCACGCAGCGGTGCCGACCGGCGCCGAAAGGGATCCAGGTCCACCGGTGAAGGACGTCCTCCTCGCGGGGCTTGTCGTATCGCGTCGGGTCGAAGGAACCCGGCTCGGGGAAGTCCTCGGGAATGCGGTTGGAGATGGCGGGGGAGGCGGCGACGAAGTCACCCTTGTGAATCTGGTGTCCCTCAACCTCGAACTCACCCTGGGCCACCCGCATCAGGATGATCAGCGGCGGGTGCAGTCGGAGGGTCTCCTTGATGACGTTCTCCAGCTTCGGAATCTGGCGCAGCGCATGGAAACTCACCTCCTGGCCATCGGCGTAGAGGTCGTCCAACTCTTTGGTCACCCCGGCGAGGACGTCGGGATGACGCAGCAGTTCGATCAGCGTCCAGGAGGAGGTACCGGCACTGGTGTGGTGGCCCGCGAACATCAGCGAGATGAACATCCCGGTGATCTCATCGGCGGAGAAGCGGAGGTCACCGTCCTCGCCGGGGATGGACACCAGTACGTCGAGCATATCGCGGTCGGATTTGTCCTTGGGGGGGTTGGCGATTCGCTGATTCATGATGTCCTGAACCAGACCGACCAGACCTGCGCGGGCCTCGTCGCGTACCCGGAAGCTCTCGATCGGCAGGTAGGGGTCGACGTAACACAACGGATCGGTGCCGCGCTCGAGCAGGTGGTAGTACTCGGCGAAGCGGGAGTCGAGTTGCTCGCGGAACTTGCGGCCGATCAGGCAGGCCGTCGAGGTGTAGATGGTGAGTTCAGCGAAGAAGTCCAGCAGATCGATCTCACCTTCCGGGCCCCAGTTCGCGATCATCCGCCGCACTTCCCGCTCGATCGTGGCGGCGTGGCTCTTCATATGGTCGCCGCGCAGTGCCGAGTTGTGCAGCATCTCCTTCCGGCGCTCGGGGCTGGCGTCGAACACCACGCCGGTGCCGAAGATCGGAGTCATGAACGGGTAGGCCTCGGCCTGGTCGAGGTCGTCGTCAGTCGCGCGGAAGAAGAACTCGTTCGCCTCGGCCCCGGTCAGCAGCACCACCTTCTTGCCGGCCAGTTGGAAGTATCCGACGTCGCCGCACTCGTCCCGCACGCGTTGCATCAGCGCGATCGGATCGGTGCGGAACTCCTCGAGGTGGCCGTGCTCCCCCTCGCCTCCGGACACCCGGCGGGCTTCCTTCACTGCGTGGCCGGTCACCGGGACTCCTCCGGGTACTTGAGTTGCTGGCGTTCCCTGGGGGCACTCGACAGCGGGGCTTCGGGCTGAAGTTCGATCGACGTGACGTAACCGCCCCGGGGGGTCTCGACGACGAAGGCGATGGCGCGGGCCAGGTCGCCGGCGCGGAGGAAGTAGGAATGCCGGGCCTGCCCCCAGGTGGCCCAGTCCGTCAGTGCCGCCGAGATCGCTTCGGGGGGCAGGGTCCAGCCCATCTCGGTCTGGGTCGGCCCGGGATGCACGACCGATGCGCGGACGCCGGTGCCTTCCAGTTCCATCTGCAGGTTGGTCACCATGGCGAGAAGTCCGGCCTTCGCTGCGCCGTAAGCCCCCATGTGCGGCCGCTGTCGCAGGGCCACGTCGGAGCCGATGAAGATGACGTCACCGCGCTGCCTGCGCACCATGGCGGGGAGGACCGCAGTGGCCAGTCGGTTGGCGCCGATCAGGTGAATCTGAATCTGGGACTCGAAGTCCGCCGTGCTGGTTTCGTAGAGGCGGCCGAACTGCGTCTCGCCGGCGCCGGCCACCAGGATCTCGATATCGCCGAGTTCCTCGGTCGCCCGCCGGACGAATCCGTCGACCGAGTCGGCGTCGGTGACATCCAGTGGCAGTGCCACCGCCTCGCCGCCGGCGGCCCGAATCGTTGCCGCGAGTTCCTCGCATCTGTCGACCCGGCGTGCGCCCAGCGCGACCGGAAAGCCGCGGGCGGCAAGCTCACCGGCGGTGGCGGCGCCGATCCCCGAGGAAGCCCCGGCGATCAGTACGGGCCGGCGCGCCGGGTGTGGATCGAATCTGGGCATCAGCGCATCAGGCCTTCGTCACGGTGATTGGTAGGTGGGTGAAGCCCCGCACGTTGCTGGAGTGCACCCGGACAGCCTTGGCCTCGTCGACATCGAAACCGCTGATGCGGCAAAGTAATTCGGTCAGCGCCACCCGGGCCTCCATCCGGGCCAAGTGCGCGCCGAGGCAGAAGTGCGCCCCGCTGCCGAAACTCAACAGCCGGGAACCGATATCGCGGCCGATGCGGAACTCATCGGGATCGTCGAACACCCGCTCGTCGCGGTGGGCGGAACCAGGAACCAGCAGCAGCGTGTCGCCGGCATGCAGGGTGGTGCCGTGAAACTCGATGTCCGCTGCGACCTCCCGGGCCAGGATCTGGCTGGAGGTGTCATAGCGCAGGGTCTCCTCGACCCACAGTGGGACACGGGAGTGGTCGGCGAACACGGCGGCAAGCTGATCGGGGTTGCGCGCGGCCCAGTACATCGCGTTGCCGAGCAGTTTGGTGGTCGTCTCGTTTCCCGCGACGACCATGAGGAACAGAAACGCCATGATCTCGTCGTCGGCGAGTCGGTCTCCGTCGATCTCTGCCGCAATCAGGGCGCTGGTGAGATCGTCGGCGGGATTCTTGCGACGCTGCGTGACCATGGCGGCGTAATAGACGAGCAGATCCATGGCCGCGGTCAGGGCATTTCGCGGTACGTCGGTGACGCCGTCCTCCCGGTGCATCACCGTGTCGGCCAGGGCGCGCAGGTGCTGGCGGTCCTCAGGGGGCACCCCGACCAGCTCGGAGATCACCTCCATCGGCAGTTTGCCCGCGAATTCGGAGATGTAGTCGAAGGATTCGTGCTCCAGCGCGGTATCCAGATGTGCTGCGGTGAGCTGGCGCACTCGGGGCTCCAGTTCCCGGATTCGACGTGGGGTGAACCCCTTCGAGACCAGCGTCCGAAGCCTCAGATGGCCGGGGTCGTCCATGGCCAGGAACGACATCGTCCGGTACGCCTCGGGTGTCCGTGAGATCGGGTCCAGGGACACGCCGAGCCGGTTGGACAACTCGGTGCTGTTGCGGAAGCCCCGGTGGACGTCGGCGTGTCGGGTCAATGCCCAGAAGTTCAGGTCGTCATTGCGGTAGAGCGGGGACTCGTCGCGCAATCGCTTGTAGTACGGGTAGGGGTCCTCGTGGAAGCCGTAGTCATAGGGGTCGAGAACCAGGTCGACGGTGTCGGCCCCCATCAGCGGTCACCGGACTGCAGGATCAGCCCGGCGACGTAGCCCAGGCGGTCGGCGATCTGTCGGTAGCTGAACGCTCCACTGCCGGCCTGCACCAGCGCGCCGAAGTAGCTCATCTCCAACGCGGCCACGGTCCGCGCGTCGGCATCGGGCCCGAGTGCGGACTTGATCCGCTTGTGGATCTCCGCGCCGATCCGATCCCGGACCGGGCGCACGGCGGAATCATCGCTCAGCAGGGCGGTGGTGCAGGCGGCGGCGACCTCGGGTTCGTCGGCGACCACCAGTGCGAGGCTGCGCAGCGACTGCCGGACCCGATCCGCTGTGCTGTCGTTGACATCGGTGAAGTAGTCCACCCGGCGGATGAGATCGAGGTAGACCTCCGCGACCAGATGGTTCTTCGAAGAGAAATAGGTGTACGCGGTGGCGGGTGCGACGTTGGCGCGCGCGGCGACCGCGCGCACGGTCAGGCCGGCATAGGAGGAGTCCCGCAGGGTCTCCAACGCGGCACTGACCAACTTCCGAATGGTCTCCTCCTGGCGCGGCCGCCGGGACGTGCCCGCCGAAGATGGCTCGGCCACGGCTTTGCTGGACACATGTCCACCGTAGTCGTGGCCGCGTAGGCGGCGCAAGGGGAGCGGATGAAGTAGCACGTCAGGTGATATGTGCGGGACGGTCGGCCTTGCCCGGGCGGATCGGTGCGGCTAGGGTTTGGTCAGTAAATATCGGACAGTTGTCCATATCGTCGATACGGGGGTCGCGGATGGCGATAGCAGCCGAGCGCACCAGCGATCTGTTCATCGACGGCGCCCTCGTACCCGGCGGGCGAGGGCGGTTCCCCACGATCAACCCCGCCAGCGAGGAAGTGCTCGGCACCGCTGCCGACGCCGATGCCGGGGATATGAGCCGGGCGATCGGTGCCGCCCGGCGCGCCTTCGACGACACCGATTGGTCGAAGGACGTCGCACTGCGGGTGCATTGCATCCGGCAGTTGCGCGATGCCATGCGGGCCAACATCGAGGAACTGCGCCGGATCACCATCGCCGAGGCGGGTGCGCCGCGGATGCTGACCGCCGCCGCTCAACTCGAGGGTCCGGTCGCGGATCTGGACTTCGCCGCCGACACCGCTGAGTCCTACCCGTGGCGATCCGACCTCGGCGTAGCCGCCCCCATGGGAATCCCAACCCGCCGGACAGTCGTGCGCGAGGCGGTCGGTGTGGTGGGTGCGATCACACCGTGGAACTTTCCGCACCAGATCAACCTTGCGAAGATCGGACCTGCGCTGGCCGCCGGTAACACCGTCGTACTGAAACCCGCGCCCGACACCCCCTGGTGCGCAGCGATTCTCGGTGAGCTGGCCGCTGAGCACACTGACATCCCGCCCGGTGTGCTGAACATCGTCACCTCCAGCGACCATGCGGTCGGGGCGTTGCTCGCCGAGGACCCGAGAGTCGACATGGTCTCCTTCACCGGATCCACGGCCACCGGTCGCGCGGTGATGGCGGCCGGTGCGGCGACCATCAAGAAGGTGTTCCTGGAACTCGGTGGGAAGTCCGCCTTCCTGGTTCTCGAGGACGCCGATCTGGCTGCGGCCTGTTCGATGGCGGGATTCACCGCCGCCGTGCACGCCGGGCAGGGTTGCGCGATCACCACCCGACTGGTGGTGCCGCGTGCGCGCTATGACGAAGCGGTGGCAGCGGCCGCCGCCACGATGGGCCGCATCCGGCCGGGGGACCCCGCCGATGCCGGAACCGTGTGCGGCCCGGTGATCTCCGGGCGCCAGCGTGACCGGGTGCAGGCCTACCTGGACCTGGCGATCGCCGAGGGCGGCCGCTTCGCCTGCGGCGGTGGGCGCCCGCCGGACCGCGAGCGAGGGTTCTTTATCGAGCCCACCGTCGTCGCAGGTCTGGACAACACATCCCGGGTCGCCCGTGAGGAGATCTTCGGTCCGGTTCTCACCGTGATAGCCCATGACGGCGACGCCGATGCGATCCGGATCGCCAACGATTCGCCCTACGGGCTCTCCGGAACGGTGTTCAGCGGTGATCCGCAGCGTGCGCAGGCCGTCGCCGACCGATTGCGGGTCGGCACCGTCAACGTCAACGGCGGAGTCTGGTACTCGCCTGATATGCCGTTCGGCGGCTACAAGCAGTCTGGGATCGGCAGGGAGATGGGCCTGGCCGGGTTCGAGGAGTATCTGCAGATCAAGGCCATCGCCACAGCGCGCGCGGTGTGAGGCGGCGGCGTGACAGGTGTTCGCGAGAGGTAGTTGTGAAAGATTTTGAGGGCATGCGGCGGTTCGACGAGAAGGTCGGCATCGTCACCGGTGCCGGTGGCGGGATCGGCCAGGCCTACGCGGAGGCGTTGGCCCGTGAAGGGGCCGCGGTGGTGGTGGCCGATATCAACCAGGCCGGCGCCGAACGGGTTGCGGCGGGTATCCGTTCCGAGGGCGGAACAGCACTCGCCGTGCCGGTCGACATCTCCGATCCGGCTTCGGCCAAGGCTATGGCGGACCGCACTCTGGCCGAGTTCGGCGGAATCGACTACCTGGTCAACAATGCCGCCATCTTCGGCGGCATGAAACTGGACTTCCTGCTCACCGTCGATTGGGACTATTACAAGAAATTCATGAGCGTGAACCTCGACGGCGCACTGCTGTGTACCCGGGCGGTCTACCGGAAGATGGCCAAGCGGGGTGGCGGCGCGATCGTCAACCAGTCCTCAACGGCGGCGTGGATGTACGCCAACTACTACGGTCTGGCCAAAGTGGGGATCAACGGACTGACACAGCAGCTTTCCCGTGAGCTGGGTGGCCAGAACATCCGGATCAACGCGATCGCGCCGGGGCCGATCGACACCGAGGCCAACCGCACCACGACGCCGCAGGAGATGGTCGCCGACATCGTCAGGGGAATACCGCTCAGCCGAATGGGTCAGCCTGAGGATCTGGTGGGTATGTGTCTCTTTCTGCTCTCCGACCAGGCCCGCTGGATCACCGGACAGATCTTCAATGTCGATGGCGGACAGATCATTCGGTCGTGACCGCGGCAATCTGGCCACCGCTGAGAGGAGTTCCGCACTATGACTGAACCGGCGCTGGGGTACATCGGACTCGGCGGTATGGGCGCACCGACGGCGATGCGACTGCTCGGATGGCCGGGCGGGTTGACCGTGTACGACGTGCGCGACGATGCGACGGCGCCGTTCGCCGAAGCGGGCGCTGCCGTTGCGGCCGATCTGGCCCAGGTGGCCACCGCCGACCTGATCAGTGTCACCGTGCTCGACGACGCCCAGGTGTGTGAGGTGGTCGCAGAACTCGCCCGGCATGCGTCGGCGGGTACCGTCATCGCGATCCACTCCACCATCGGCGACGCTACCGCGGTGGAACTGGCCGATGACCTGGCGCGCAGCGGGATCCATGTGATCGACGCACCGGTCAGCGGTGGCGCCGCCGGGGCCCAGAAGGGCGAACTGGCCACCATGATCGGGGCTTCCAGACCTGTCTACGAGCAGGTCAAGCCGGTGTTCAAACGATGGGCGTCGTTGGTGATCCATGCGGGCGGGCCCGGTGCGGGGACCCGGATGAAGCTGGCCCGCAACATGATCACTTTCACGTCCTTCGCCGCCGCGTGCGAGGCGATGGTTCTGGCCGAACGGGCCGGACTGAACCTGCAGGACCTGGGCCGCGTGGTTCGCCACACCGACGCACTCACCGGAGGCGCCGGGGCGATCATGGTGCGAGACAGCATGGCGGAGATCGAGCCCGGGCACTGGCTTTACGACACCTTCACCCATACCCGGTCGCTGGGTGAGAAGGATCTGAATCTGGCTCTGGCTCTGGGTGACTCGCTGGGAGTCGACCTGCCGCTGGCACACATGGCGTTGCGGGATCTGGCGGCCGGACTCGGCGTGCCGAACAATCGGGATGAGTGAGGGAGTGACCGTGGACGAACTGCGCCGCCAGGGCCTGGACAAGATGAAGGAGGTCTATGGCTGGGAGATGCCCGATCTGCCAGGCGACTACTTCGCGTTGACCGTTGATCATCTGTTCGCCAACATCTGGAGTCGTCCGGGCTTGTCCATGCGGGACAAGCGGATCATGACCCTGTCAGTGGTGACCGCACTCGGGTTGCCGGACCTGGCGGAGATCCAGGTGAACGCCGCCCTGCAGAATTCCGAACTCAGCCCCGACGAACTGCGGGAGATGGCGTTGTTCATCACCCACTATGTGGGCTTTCCGCTGGGTTCGACGTTCAACGGCGTCGTGGAGAAGGTGATTCAGAGGGCCAGTCAAAAGGAATCAGCGCAGCGCCGCGCAGCACCCCCGCCGGACTGAACGTCTACCAGCCCCCGACGGCGATGGTGAAGGCGAAGAATCCGGCGACGAACACCACGGCGCACAGCAACAGGGTGCCGATTGCGACAGGCCAGGCCGTCAAGCGACGGCTCAGCCGCACGGCGGTGATCACCAGTCCGGCGACCCCGACGGCAACGGCGATTCCGATCGCGGTCATGACCGAAAGGACCGCGCCATCGACGCTGCAACTCTCCGGAGGGCAGTGATCCAGGAACGCCAAGATCATCAAGCCGAAGAACGAGCCGAAGGCGAGCAGCAGCCCGGTGAGCAACAACGCGATGATCGAGCCGACACGGTCCCCGGTGTGAGACGGCGGGTAGACCGGGTACTGCGGGTAGGCCGGGTACTGCTGGTGTGGCGGGTAGTGCGGGTTCTGGGGGTACTGGGGGTACTGGGGGTTCTGGGGGTACTGGGGGACCTCGGGGTTCTGGGGGTACTGCTGGTACGGCGGGGGATGGCCCATGACCGGGATCGTAACGACGATCGGGTCAGCCCGTCTGCGGCTTCGCTAGGGTGTGGGCGTGCGCGTCCTCGTGATCGGATCCGGTGCCCGCGAACATGCCCTGCTGGCTGCCCTGCGCAGAGATCCGGCAGTGCAGTACCTGGCGGTCGCGCCCGGCAACGCCGGCACCGCGGCGATCGCCGACCAGCACGACGTCGACGGCGGGTCGCCGGACGAGGTCACCGCGCTGGCCCGGCGACTGAACGTCGACCTCGTGGTGATCGGACCCGAGGGTCCCCTGGTCCTGGG
This sequence comes from Actinomycetota bacterium, assembly GCA_030836785.1. GTDB lineage: Bacteria > Actinomycetota > Actinomycetes > Mycobacteriales > Mycobacteriaceae > Mycobacterium. The sequence continues at coordinate 30,314 of JAUPLT010000230.1, read as the reverse complement.
GGTGGCCGACGCGGTCCGGGAGGCGGGCATCGCCTGCTTCGGGCCGTCCAAGGAAGCGGCCCGGATCGAGGGCTCCAAGGCTTTCGCCAAGGACGTGATGGGTGCCGCGGGTGTGCGGACCGCCGCCAGCGAGACCGTCGACAGCCCCGCCCTTCTGGACGCCGCCCTTGACCGATTCGGTCCCGCCGCCGGACAGCCCGCCTGGGTGGTCAAGGACGACGGACTGGCGGCCGGAAAGGGTGTGGTGGTCACCGCGGACCGGGACACCGCGCGGGCGCACGCCGCTGAGTTGCTCGATGACGGACACCCGGTGCTGCTCGAGTCGTTCCTGGACGGCCCCGAGGTGTCGCTGTTCTGTCTGGTCGACGGTGCGACGGTAGTGCCGTTGCTGCCGGCGCAGGACTTCAAGCGGGTCGGTGACGGCGACACCGGGCTCAACACCGGCGGCATGGGCGCCTACTCCCCGCTGCCGTGGCTGCCCGCGTCGGTGACGGCCGGGATCGTCGCGCAGGTGGTTGCCCCGGTGGCGGCCGAGTTGGTCGCCCGCGGATGTCCGTTCTCCGGCTTGCTCTACGCCGGTCTGGCCATCACCTCGGAGGGACCGGCGGTCGTCGAGTTCAATTGCCGATTCGGGGATCCCGAGACCCAGGCGGTGCTCGCACTGCTGGACACCCCGATCGCCGGGGTGCTGTATGCGACGGCCACCGGCACCCTCGCGGAGGCCGAACCGCTGCGCTGGAAGGACGGTTTCGCGGTCGCCGTGGTGCTGGCGGCGGAGAACTACCCCGGCCGTCCGCGGACCGGCGACGTCCTCACCGGAGCGGACGGTGAGGGCGTGTTGCACGCCGGCACCGCGCTCCGTGACGGGCAACTCGTCTCGGCCGGCGGCCGGGTGCTGACGGTCGTCGGCACGGGCCCGGACCTGACTGAGGCGCGCGCCGCCGCCTATCAGCAGTTCGATCGAATCGTTTTGTCCGGCAGCCATTTCCGCAGCGACATCGCCCTGGTGGCCGCGGAGGGCCGGATTTCGCTCTGAATCCCCCCGAATCCCCCCGACGCCGTGGGCTTGCGCCACTCAGACGGTGAGCTTGCGCCATTCAGGCGGTGGGCTTGCGCCACTCAGGCGGTGAGCAACGGCGCCATCCAGGCCAGTTCCCCGGGTAGCACCGAACTCCAGTAGCCACCGTCATGTCCGCCGGGGGAGAAGCCGCCGGCCGGGGGAGTCGGGAGTTGCGCGACGAACTGCCGGGTTGCCTCGTAGAACGGATCGCCGAAGCCGCAGTCGATCCGGATCGGGATCGAGCCCAGGGCGGGCAGCCCGAACACGTTGTTGGCCGCGAAGTCCTGCGGACCGTCGAAAGCGCCGGGCGCGGCCGCACCCGGGGAAAGCCACAACGCCGGGCTGACCGCGCAGATCGCAGCGGTCCGGGCCGGACCCAATCGGGCGCCGAGCAGCAGTGCTCCGTAGCCGCCCATCGACCAGCCCAGGAACCCCACCCGGGACGTGTCCAGGCCCTGTTCGGCCAGCATCGGCAGTAGTTCGTCGAGCACCATCGCACCGGAGTCCTCCCCGGACGCCCGTCGATGCCAGTAGCTCCCGCCGCCGTCGACGGCGACGACCGCGAACGGCGGCAGTCCTGCTGCCACCGCCTGGGCCAGACCCTGTTCGACACCGCCGGCCATCACCGTCGCCGCGCTGCTGCCCTTACCGTGCAGGGCGATGACCGGGCGCAGGGCGGCTGTTTGGTTCGGCGGGCGGGCGATCGCCCAGTTGGTCAGCGCACCCCCGCGCGCGGCCGAGGCGAAGGATCCGGTGACCATCGGAGGGGCGGCCGGCGGGGCCGCTGCGGCCGTTGTCATCGTCGACGCGGCCGCGCTCAGGGTGGCCGCACCCGCGATCGCGGAGCCGGCGCTCAGGCACAGCGAGTGGCGCAGGAAGTCGCGTCTGTTCAACGGGGACACCGGGACATCCTCGCCAAAAGTCCTCAGTTCGGGCAAACCGTAATGGACGGCGAATCGCTGCTGGCAGCATGGCCGACATGACCGCGGCGGTGACCCCCAAGGGCGAGCGCAGGCGGCATGCCCTGGTCAGTGCGGCCGCGGAACTGCTCAACGAGGGGGGCTTCGAAGCGGTGCGTCACCGGTCCGTCGCCCAGCGGGCCGGGTTGCCGCTGGCGTCGACGACGTACTACTTCTCGTCGCTGGATGAGCTGATCGGCAAGGCCGTCGAGTACATCGGTTTCACCGAGGCCGCTGAACTACGCGCCCGCGTGCAGAAGCTGCCGCGCCGGCGCCGGTCCAGCGGAGCGACGGCCAGCCTGCTGCTGGATCTGCTTGCCGGAGAGTCGACCAGCGAGCAGCTGATCTCCCGGTACGAGCGGTACATCGCCTGCGCGCGGCATCCCGCGCTGCGCGGGATGGAACGTCGGCTGCTGCAGCAGCGGGTTGACGCGGTGGTCGAGGCGGTCGGACGATCCGGTCGCTGCGCCCGGGTGGACATGATCACCGCACTGGTCTGCGCGGTGGACGGCGCGGTGGTTTCGGCCCTGGTCGCCGATGGTCCCGCGCCGCGGGAGACCGCTCGTGCCACTCTGGTAGACGTGATTGACGTACTGGCTCCCATCCTGGCTCCCGGCCTGGCTCCCACCGACGACCGGGGTTGACGGTGGACTTCTCGGCGGTGACCCGTCCGGTCACCGGAATTCTCGATGCGGTGCTGGACCGCTCCGTCTTGTTGGGCTACACCAGGATCGGCTCCGGGCTCAGGCGCACCTGGTGGCCGGCCGATGCCGGCCGCGACGCTCTGGTGGGACGGCGGGTGCTGGTCGCCGGCGCCACCGCGGGTATCGGTCTGGCGATGGCGAAGTCGTTCGCCGGACTCGGCGCGACCGTGCACCTGCTGGGCCGCGACAAGGCCAAGGTCGACCGGTGCGTGCAGGAGATCCGCGAGCAGGTCCCCGGCACCGACGTGGTGGGCGAGGTGTGCGATGTCTCCGATCTCGAGGCGGTGGCCGCGTGGACGGCGAACTTCGCCGACCGGGTGCCCGCGCTCAACGGACTGGTGCACAACGCCGGGCTGATGCCCAAAGACCGCATCGAGACCCGCGAGGGACACGAACTTCAGTTGGCGACCCACGTTCTCGGCCCGCACCTGATGACCGAGCGGTTGCTGCCACTGCTGCGGGCCGCCGGCGGCGCCTCGGTGGTGTTCGTCTCCTCCGGTGGGATGTACAGCACACCGCTGGTCATCAACGATCTGGAATCGACCCGGGACTACAACGGCGTCCGGACCTACGCGCGCACCAAGCGGATGCAGGTGGTGCTGGCGGACTCCTGGTCCCGGCGGCTGGCCGGTACCGACATCCGGGTGGAGAGCATGCACCCGGGCTGGGTGGACACTCCCGGCGTCGCCGAGTACCTGCCCCGGTTCCGGGTCATCACCCGGCCACTGCTGCGCGGTCTCGCCGACGGCGCCGACACCGCCGTGTGGTTGGTGGCCACCCGGCCGGACTCCACCCCCGGACACTTCTGGCACGACCGGGCCCAGCGTCCCACCACCTTCGGCTGGCAGCGACACGAGAAGCCGGCCACCCTCCGGCGGTTCCTGGCCGAGGTGAGTGCGCTCACCGGCACCCCGGACACCTGGACGGGCTTGCGCGGCTGACGATTACCGCAGTGCCGGCGTGACGATGCAGCCGGTCTCCGGGTCCCCGTAGACGGTGACGTCCCCCGGCCGGGCCGCGGCGAACCGCGCGATGTAGGCGCACAGCACCGCATCGGCGGGGTCCTCGGCGCGGCGCAATTCGGACTTGCGGGCTGCGGTCAGGACACCGGACTTCAGCGTCACCCAGTCCGGGCAGGCAGACACATCCAATGTCGGGTCGGCCGAACCGAGGGTCTCCAGATGGTCCATCAGGCGCAACAGTTCCGAACGCAGTTCGGGCAGCTGCCGGCCGGTCTTCTGCTTGTACTTCAGTGTTCGGGCTAGGCCGAACAGGACCACGCTGGCGGCGTGTGGATAGACCTCGATGGCTTTTCGCGGGGCTGGTGAGCGTGGGTCGAGGTCGAGATCCAACGCAGCGCACAGCCGGGCCCCGCGGCCACCGTCGGCGAACCACGCCAGTGTGGTGTTCGCCGGGTGCGCGCCGGCCTCGAACCGCCGGAAGTCCCGGTTGAGCGCGGTCTCGCAGGGCCGGTTTCCGGTCGGGTTGGTGACCACCAGGGGCGCGTCCACCGCTACCAGACAGTCGCCGCGGGTGAAGGGCGTCAGCTGGGCCGCGACGTCGTCATCGTCGCCCGCGACGTCCAGGTGCCGCAGGACCCCGGCTTCATCGACGACGGCCACTCCGGTCGGGCTGCGCAGTCCCCAGGCCAAGTCGACCCCGATGAAGTACACGCCCCGAACCGTAAGCTGTTGGCCCGTGATGATGCCTGACGTCCTGGCCAACCGGTATGCCAGCACCGAGATGGTCGCCATCTGGTCTCCGGCGGCCAAGATCGTCGCCGAGCGCCGGCTGTGGCTGGCCGTGTTGCGCGCCCAGCGCGACCTCGGCGTCGAGGTTCCCGATGGGGTGCTCGACGACTACGAGCGGGTGCTCGAGCAGGTCGACCTGGCGTCCATCGCGGCACGTGAGCGGGTGTTGCGCCACGATGTGAAGGCGCGCATCGAGGAGTTCAACGCGCTGGCCGGCCATGAGCACGTGCACAAGGGGATGACCAGCCGGGACCTGACCGAGAACGTCGAGCAGTTGCAGATCCGTACCGCGCTGCAACTCGTGCACGCCCGCGGGGTGGCGGTGGCCGCCCGACTGGCAGAGAGGGCGGTCGACTACCGCGACCTGGTGATGGCCGGCCGCAGCCACAACGTCGCCGCTCAGGCCACCACGCTGGGTAAGCGGTTCGCCTCGGCCGCGCAGGAGACGCTGATCGCCGTGCGGCGCATCGGCGACCTGCTCGAGCGCTACCCGCTGCGCGGTATCAAGGGCCCGATGGGAACCGCCCAGGACATGCTCGACCTGTTCGACGGCGACGCTGAGCGGCTGGGTGAGTTGGAGGACCGGGTCGCCGGGCATCTGGGCTTCGCCGCGGTGCTGGACAGCGTCGGTCAGGTGTATCCGCGCTCGCTGGATCACGACGTCCTCTCGGCGCTGGTTCAACTCGGTGCGGGGCCGTCATCGCTGGCCCACACGATCCGGTTGATGGCAGGGCACGAACTGGTCACCGAGGGCTTCGCGGCGGGGCAGGTGGGCTCCTCTGCCATGCCGCACAAGATGAACACCCGCAGTTGCGAACGGGTCAACGGCCTGCAGGTGGTGCTGCGCGGGTACGCCTCGATGACCGCGGAACTCGCCGGGGCGCAGTGGAATGAGGGCGACGTCTTCTGTTCGGTGGTGCGCCGGGTGGCGCTGCCGGACGCGTTCTTCGCCATCGACGGCATGATTGAGACGTTCCTGACGGTGCTGGCGGAGTTCGGCGCCTACCCGGCGGTGATCCAGCGCGAACTCGACCGCTATCTGCCCTTCCTCGGGACAACCAAGGTGCTCATCGCGGCGGTGCGCGCCGGGATGGGCCGGGAGGCGGCCCACAAGGTGATCAAGGAGCACGCCGTCGCGGTGGCGCTGGCCATGCGGGAACGCGGCGCCGAACCGGACCTGCTGGAGCGCCTGGCCGCCGACCCTCGGCTGCCGCTGGACCGCGCGGCTCTCGATGCGGCGCTGGCCGATAAGCAGTCCTTCACGGGTGCGGCCGGTCCGCAGGTCGACGCCGTGCTGGCGGCGGTGGAGGATCTGATGCGCGCCTATCCGGACGCGGCCGGTTACACGCCGGGGGCGATTCTCTAAAAGCCCTCGATCACGTCATCGCGCCACGACGGTCCGTCGTCGAACGGACCCGCCAGATACAGGGTGGTCGTGGTGCGTTTCTGGGCCGCCGACAAGCGATTCGGTGCGGTGAGGATGCCGGCCATGGTCATCAGTGTCCCGGAATCCGGGCGACGCCGGCCGATCGCAACTCCAGGGCGGCCAGGCCCCGCACCGTCATCGGTTCGCCCATCCGCCACGCGCCGACGGGATCCGCGCTGACCTCGGTCAGCTTGGCCAGCGGCCGGTTGGCCAGCGCGCGCAACGCCAGCAGTTGCTCGCCGGCCGGGGTCTGCGCCAGCGCGATCACGGTCCATTTGCGACGGAAGAACCGGATCCGCAGGAACAGCCACGGCATCCCCACCGCCAGGATCGGCGGTGCGGCGACGGCGATGGCGAGTAGGACGGCGAGCCAGGTGGCGGTGCTGTTGAGGCTCTGCCCCGCCCCGGCGAGATCCAACGCCGCTTCGCTGGCCGCGCGCAGTGGCTTGGCCACCTCATCCCCGACGAACGGCAACCGGTCGGCGTTGTCGCCGGCCGAGTTGAGGTTGTCGGCGATACCGGTGGCGCCGCTGCGCACCTGGGTGCCGACCTGAGCGAAAATCGCGATCGCATGGTGGACGGCCAGGCCGACGAGTACCCACACGGTGATCCAGGCGGCGATCAGTACGTCGCTGATCAACTGTGCGGTCAACCGGGCCGGGGTGGTGGCATAGGGCAGGAAACGCGATTTCATGGGTTCGATCCCAGCACAGCCGAGGTTCGGGTGGCCGTTAGTCTGACCCGGTGCGTCCTGCCCTGACCGACTACCGTCACCTGGCCAGCGGCAAGGTGCGTGAGCTCTACCGTGTCGACGACGACCACCTGCTGTTCGTCGCCACCGACCGGATCTCGGCTTTCGACCACATTCTGGATACCCCCATTCCGGACAAGGGCCGGATCCTCACCGCGATGAGCGTCTTCTACTTCGGGCTGCTTGACACCCCCAACCATCTCGCCGGCCCGCCGGATGACCCGCGGATCCCCGCCGAGGTGCTGGGCCGGGCGCTGGTGGTGCGCCGCCTCGACATGGTGCCGGTGGAGTGTGTCGCCCGCGGATTCCTCACCGGGTCGGGGCTGCTGGACTATCAGCGCACCGGCGCGGTGTGCGGCATTGCACTGCCGCCCGGACTGGTCGAGGCGAGTCGCTTCGACCACCCGTTGTTCACCCCGGCCACCAAGGCCGAACTCGGCGAACACGACGAGAACATCTCCTTCGATCGGGTGGTCGAGATGGTCGGTCAACTCCGGGCCGAACAGTTACGGGACCTCACGGTGCGCACCTACCGCGCGGCCGCCGAGCATGCTCTTGAGCGGGGCGTGATCATCGCCGACACCAAGTTCGAGTTCGGTACCGGTCCGGACGGTGAACTGGTACTCGCCGACGAGGTTTTCACTCCGGACTCCTCGCGTTACTGGCCGGCCGATACCTACCGCGAGGGCGTCGTACAGCCCAGTTTCGACAAGCAGTTCGTCCGCAACTGGCTGACCGGACCGGAATCAGGGTGGGACCGACACGGATCCACGCCGCCGCCACCGCTGCCCGATGACATCGTCACGGACACTCGGGCGCGCTACATCGAAGCGTACGAACGTATTTCAGGACTGAGATTCGACGACTGGATCGGACCGCACGCGTGAAACCACCTGTTCCCAAACGCGGCGCCACCACGCGCCTGCACCACGACGACGTGTTCGTCGACCCCTACGAGTGGATGCGGGACAAGTCCGACCCGGAGGTGATCGCCCACCTGGAGGCGGAGAACGCGCATGTCGAGGCACAGACCGCTGATCAGGAGCCGTTGCGTCAGCGGATCTTCGACGAGATCAAGTCCCGGACCAAGGAGACCGACCTCTCGGTACCCATGCGCCGGGGACCGTGGTGGTACTACGGGCGCAGTTTCGAGGGACAGCAGTACGGGGTGCACTGCCGGTGCCCGGTCGCCGGCGATGACGACTGGAGTCCGCCGGAGTTCGCCGAGAACACCGAGGTTCCCGGTGAGCAGGTGCTGCTCGACGAGAACATCGAAGCCGACGGCCACGACTTCTTCGCCCTCGGAGCCACCAGCGTCAGCGTCGACGGCCACATGCTGGCCTACTCGGTCGATGTGGTCGGCGACGAGCGGTACACGCTGAAGTTCAAGGATCTCCGCACCGGGGAGCTTCTGCCCGAGCAGATTTCCGGCGTTGGGACCGGACTCACCTGGTCGGCGGACGGCAGTTGCGTGTACTACACCACCGTCGACGAGGCCTGGCGTCCTGACACCGTCTGGCGGCACCGCATCGGTTCGGGTGAGCCCGACGAGAAGGTGTTCCACGAACCCGATGAGCGATTCTGGGTGGCGGTGGGCAGAACCCGCAGCAACGCCTACATCGTGATCGTCGCCGGGTCGGCGGTCACTTCGGAGGTTCGGGTTGCCGACGCGATGGACCCGGACGCCGACTTCGTGACGGTGCTTCCCCGCCGTGACGGAGTGGAGTACACGGTCGAACACGCGGTCGTCGACGGCCGTGATGTCTTTCTGATCCTGCACAACGACGGCGCGGTGAACTTCACCCTGGTGGAGGCGCCGGTCGAGGATCCCAGCGCGCAGCGGACGCTGATCCCGCCGCGCGATGACGTCCGTCTCGAGGGTGTCGACGCCTTCGCCCATCACCTCGTCGTGCACTCCCGCACCGAGGCGCTGCCGCGACTCGAACTGTGGCCCATCGACGGTGGCTACGGTGAGCGCACTGAGATCGGCTTCGACTCCGAACTCATGGCGTGCGGGCTGGCGGGCAACCCGAACCTCGACGCTCCCAGGCTGCGGATTGCCGCGACATCGTTCCTGACCCCGATGCGGATCTACGATCTGGACCTCGACAGCGGCGAGCGGATTCTGCTCCGGGAGCAGCCCGTCCTCGGTGATTACCGCCGGGATGAGTACGTCGAGCGCCGGGATTGGGCCATCGCCGACGACGGAACCCGTATCCCGATTTCCCTGATCTACCGTGACGGAATCGAATTCCCAGCCCCCACAACCCTTTACGGGTACGGGGCCTACGAGTCGAGCGAAGACCCGAGGTTTTCGGTGGCGCGGCTCTCGCTACTGGACCGCGGGATGGTGTTCGCCATCGCCCACGTCCGGGGTGGCGGCGAGATGGGCCGACAGTGGTACGAGCGCGGCAAACTGCTGGAGAAGAAGAACACCTTCACCGACTTCATCGCCGTTGCCCGGCATCTCGTGGACACCGGTCTCACCCGGCCGGGGAACTTGGTGGCGCTGGGCGGCAGCGCGGGCGGGTTGCTGATGGGCGCGGTGGCGAACATGGCTCCAGATCTGTTCGCCGGGATTCTCGCTGCGGTGCCGTTCGTCGACCCGTTGACCACCATTCTGGACCCGTCGCTGCCGCTGACCGTGACCGAATGGGATGAGTGGGGCAATCCACTGGAGGACCCGGACGTCTACTTCTACATGAAGTCCTACTCGCCGTACGAGAACGTCGAGGCCAAGGAGTATCCGGCGATCCTGGCGATGACGTCACTCAATGACACCCGGGTGTTCTACGTCGAACCCGCCAAATGGGTTGCCGCGCTGCGGCATATCAAGACCGACGGGCGTCCGGTACTGCTCCGCACCCAGATGGCTGCCGGGCACGGCGGGATCAGCGGCCGCTACGAGCGGTGGCGGGAGGCGGCGTTCCAGTACGCCTGGCTGCTGGCGACCGCCGACCCGCAACGGTTCGGCGGCCGGGTCGACGGCGACTGAGCGGATCGGCCTAGCCGCCGCCCGCGGTGGTGGCGATACCACCGTCCACCGGGATGATCGCCCCGTTGACATAGGCGCCGGCCCGGCTGGCGAGGTAGATCGCCACCCCGGCCATATCGTCGTCGCGGCCGATGCGTCGCAGCGGCGCGGAGGCGGCGATCGCCTCCCCGAAGGCGTCCAGGGTGGCGGCCATCATCTTGGACGGAAACGGGCCGGGAGCCACCGCATTCACGGTGATGTGTTGCGGCCCGAGTTCTTTGGCGAGCACTCTGGTCAGTTGGTGAACGGCGGCCTTGCTGGCGGAGTAGGCGTAGGTCGGCATCGGGCTGACGTGGATACCGTCGATGCTGCCGATGTTGATGACCCTCGCCGGGTCGTCGGCCGTGCCGGCCCGGCGCAACCCCGGCAGCAGTTCCTGCACCATCCAGAACGGCGACTTCAGGTTCAGGTCCAGTAACCGGTCCCACGCCTCGGCGGGGAAGGTCTCCAGCGGCTCGCCCCAGGTGGCGCCGGCGTTGTTGACCAGGATGTCCAGTGTCCCGGAGTGGGCCAGGACGTCGGCGGCCAGGCGGGCGCATTCCGATCGGCGGGACAGATCCGCCGCGACGCCCCGCACCGGCCCGAACTCCGCCAGTGCCGTCACCGCGGCATCGACGGCGTCGGCCTTGCGGGAACTGATCACCACCGAGGCCCCGGCCTGCAGCAGTCCCCGGGCGATCATCATCCCGATACCTCTGGTCCCGCCGGTCACCAGAGCGGTCTTGCCGTGCAGCCCGAACAGTCGGTCCAGATGAGCCGAGTTCACGGTTGTCTCCCTAATCTCTCAGAAGCGGAGGATCGCTCAGAAGCGGAAGGCGCTCTCTTCGTTGAGAACCCGGAAGTCGGTGTCGGTCATCTCGTCGAGTCGGCCGTAGAAGATGCCGCGCGCCGCCGGGGCGATGATGCCCTGATGGATGGGCACCGCGTGGCGCGGGGCCACCGCCCGCAGATAGTCGACCGCCTCGGCGATCTTCATCCACGGCGCGGCGGCCGGGGTGGCCAGCACGTCCACCTCTTCGTCCGGTACGAACAGGGCGTCGCCGGGATGCATCAACCGGGCCGGATGTTCGTCGTCACCGATCAGATACGAGGTGTTGTCGATGACCGGTATCTCCGGATGGATGACCGCGTGGCGGCCTCCGACACCGCGAATCGTCAATTCTCCCAGGGCAATCCGATCGCCGGCGTGCACCGCCTGCCAGTCGCCACCGAGCGCGGCTGCGGTCTGCGGGTCGGCGTACAGCGCCGCCTGCGGGTTGGCCTCCACCAACGCCGGAAGGCGCTGCGGGTCGGCGTGGTCGGGGTGCTGATGAGTGATCAGGATCGCGGTCAGTCCGGTGATGCCCTCGAATCCGTGCGAGAAAGTGCCCGGGTCGAACAGAAGCCGCGCGACACCAAAGTCGGCGAGCAGGCAGGAATGGCCGAAATGGGTTAACTCCATGACTACGATTGTGCGCCAATAGGAGGCAGCGATGCGGATGGCCCTCGCAGCGGCACTGGCGGTCGCGGGTGTGGGATTCGCGCCGCCGGCCGTGGCCGAGCCGGCCAGCACCTGTCCGCCGGCCTGCAACCGGATTCCGGACTCCGCATGGATATCGCCGGCGGCCATTCCGATGGACGCCCGTTACCACTGGCCGCAGCTCGCGGGTCTGGCGGTGAGCACCCGCTCGCCGAGATTCCGGTTCGAGGAACTGTGCGCCACTCCGCCGCTGAGTGAGGACCCGCGTGCTTTCGCGGTTGCGGAGCGGTCGGTGGTGACAGCCCCGGACGGGCAGTGGCAGTTGCACGTCCAGATCGTGCACTGGCCGGGCGAGACCTGGTGGGCCGGTCAGTTGGCCAGGGACACGATGGCCGCCGCGGTGTCGGCCCTGCGGGCGTGTCAGCAGACCAACCCGGGGGCGTCGCCGTCGCTGACCTTCGACGGCCCCGAACGGGTGGCGGCGGTGATCAGCGGACCGGTGATCCTGCATCAGTACCTGATGGCCGATCCGGTCAGCAGCACCGTCGTCGAACTGGCGCTGTGGTCGACAGCCCCGCCGCAGACCCCCTATCCGACGGTGGATCCCGCGCCGGTGTTCGACGCACTGGGTGCGCCGTTGTGCACCGCCTACATCGACTCCTGCCCCTGACCCGCCGGTAGGATCATCACCCAGCATCCGTCGTAACCGCATCTTGTGAATCTCACACCTAAGGAGCCGAGTGGCCCGGGTCTATGTCAACGTCCTGCCCAAAGCCGAGATTCTCGACCCGCAGGGCCAGGCCATCGTCGGCGCGCTGGGGCGCCTGGGGTACCAGGGTGTCTCGGACGTCCGGCAGGGCAAGCGGTTCGAACTCGAGGTGGACGACAGCGTCACCGATGAACAACTCGCCGAGATCGCCGAGTCGTTGCTGGCCAACACCGTGATCGAGGACTGGTCGATCACCCGGGAGCAGGCGGATCGCGCATGAATGCCCAGCGAGAAGCCGGAGGCGGATCGCGCATGAATGCCCGCGTGGGGGTGATCACCTTCCCCGGGACCCTCGACGACGTCGACGCCGCCCGCGCCGTCCGGTTGGCGGGGGCCGAGTCGGTCGACCTGTGGCATGCCGACACCGATCTGAAGGGTGTCGACGCCGTCGTGGTGCCCGGCGGTTTCTCCTACGGCGACTACCTGCGTTGCGGCGCGATTGCCAAGTTCGCGCCGGTGATGACCGAGGTGATCGCGGCCGCCGGTCGTGGCATGCCGGTGCTCGGCATCTGCAACGGATTTCAGATCCTCTGTGAGGCCGGTCTGCTGCCCGGCGCGCTCGCCCGCAACGCGGGACTGCACTTCATCTGCCGTGATGTCTGGCTGACGGTGGACTCCGTCACGACCGCGTGGACCTCCCGCTACGAGTGGGGGGCCGAACTGCTGGTTCCGTTGAAGTCGGGCGAAGGACGTTACGTCGCAAGTGAATCCGTTCTCGACGAGCTTGAGGGCGAAGGCCGGGTGGTGTTCCGCTACGCCGATAATCCCAACGGGTCGATGCGCAACATCGCGGGTATCAGCTCCGCCAGCGGCCGGATTGTCGGTCTGATGCCGCATCCGGAGCACGCGACCGAGCCGCTGACCGGACCGTCCGATGACGGGCTGGGGATGTTCTACTCCGCGCTCGACGCAGTGCTGGCCGCCTGACCGATGACGGCCGCGACCGCTGCCGGGCTGTGTGAGTTCATCGACGCCTCGCCGTCGCCCTTCCACGTCTGCGTCACCGTCGCCGACCGACTGCGTGCGGCGGGCTACACCGAGCTCGCCGAGACGGACCGCTGGGCGGGCGCGGCGGACGGCCGGTTCTTCGTCGTGCGGGCCGGTTCGCTGGTCGCCTGGAACGCGGCCGGGCTCCGCAACGGGGCACGGCGCGGCAACGGGGCAGGGCTGAAGTCCTTCCGGATTGTCGGTGGCCACACCGACAGCCCCAACCTCCGCGTCAAACAGCACCCCGATCTGTCGGTGGCAGGCTGGCAGATGGTCGCGTTGCAGCCCTACGGCGGGGCCTGGCTGAACTCGTGGCTGGACCGCGACCTCGGCCTGAGCGGCCGAATCTCCCTGCGCGGCGGGGACGGTCAACTCGAGCACCGGCTGGTGCGGTTCGACGAGCCGCTGTTACGGGTGCCGCAACTGGCGATTCACCTCGCCGAGGATCGCACCAGCGTCAGCCTCAATCCACAGCGACACCTCAACGCGGTCTGGGGTGCGGGGGATAGGCCGCGGTCGCTGTGGCCATGGGTCGCAGGCCGGGAAGGTGTCAAGGCGGAGGACCTGCTTTCGGCGGACCTGATGACCCACGTGCTGGAGCCCGCGCGTCTGATCGGACCGAACAGTGACCTCGTCAGTGCCCCCCGACTGGACAACCAGGGCACCTGCTACGCCGGCGTGGAAGCACTGCTGGCCGCCGAGCCTGAGGCGCACATCCCGATGTTGGCCCTGTTCGACCACGAGGAAGTGGGTTCGACCTCCGATCACGGCGCGCAATCGGAACTCCTGCCCACCACTGTCGAGCGGATTGTGCTGGCGGCCGGCGGCGACCGCGAGGACTTCCTCCGGCTGGCGTCCGGGTCGATGGTGGCCTCCGGTGACATGGCGCACGCCACCCACCCCAACTATCCCGAGTACCACGAACCGCGCCATCCGATCTACGTCAACCGCGGCCCCGTGCTGAAGGTGCAGCCCAACCTGCGCTATGCCACCGATGGCCGGACCGCGGCGGCGTTCGAAATGGCCTGCCGGCAGGCCGGGGTGCCGCTGCAGCGTTACGAACACCGCGCCGACCTTCCGTGCGGTTCGACCATCGGGCCGATGACCGCCGCGCGTACCGGTATCCCGACAGTCGACGTCGGTGCGCCGCAGTTGGCCATGCACTCATCGCGGGAGCTGATGGGGGCCGACGACGTCGCCGCTTACGCGGCGGCGCTGAGCGCCTTCCTCGCGCCTCATTAGGATCACCTGGTGACAGTCGATAGCGTCGCGCGCGCATCCGCCACGCCCGATCACCCGCAGCCCTACCGGGAGCTGGGTCTCAAGGACGACGAGTATCAGCGCATCCGCGAGATCCTCGGCCGACGCCCCACCGACGCCGAATTGGCGATGTACTCGGTGATGTGGAGCGAGCACTGCTCCTACAAGTCCTCGAAGGTGCACCTGCGGTACTTCGGCGAGACCACCACCGAGGAGATGCGGGCCGGGATGCTGGCCGGGATCGGGGAGAACGCCGGGGTGGTCGACATCGGCGACGGCTGGGCGGTGACATTCAAGGTCGAATCGCACAACCACCCCTCCTATGTGGAGCCCTACCAGGGGGCGGCCACCGGCGTGGGCGGCATCGTGCGCGACATCATGGCGATGGGCGCGCGCCCGGTCGCGGTGATGGATCAGTTGCGGTTTGGCGCGGCCGACGCCCCCGACACCCGGCGGGTGCTCGACGGGGTGGTGCGCGGCGTCGGTGGTTACGGCAACTCGCTGGGGCTGCCCAACATCGGCGGCGAGACGGTGTTTGACGCCTCCTACGCCGGCAACCCGTTGGTGAACGCCCTGTGTGTGGGAGTACTGCGCAAGGAGGACCTGCATCTGGCCTTCGCGTCCGGAACCGGGAACAAGATCATCCTGTTCGGGGCGCGCACCGGGTTGGATGGCATCGGCGGGGTCTCGGTGCTGGCGTCGGAGACGTTCGGCGGCGACGAGAGCGGGGCGGGCAGGAAGAAATTGCCCAGTGTTCAGGTGGGCGACCCGTTCACCGAGAAGGTGCTCATCGAGTGCTGTCTGGAGTTGTACGCAGCCGGGCTGGTGGTCGGCATCCAGGACCTCGGTGGTGCCGGATTGTCCTGCGCCACATCGGAATTGGCCTCGGCTGGCGATGGCGGTATGACGATCGAGTTGGACCGGGTGCCGCTGCGCGCGGCCAACATGACCCCGGCCGAGATTCTCTCCAGCGAGTCGCAGGAACGGATGTGCGCGGTCGTCACCCCGGACAACGTCGAGGCATTCATGGCGGTGTGCGGTAAATGGGACGTGCTGGCCACGGTGATCGGCGAGGTGGCCGAAGGCGACCGGCTGAAGATCACCTGGCACGGCGAGACCGTCGTCGACGTCCCGCCCCGCACCGTCGCCCACGAGGGCCCGGTCTACCACCGTCCGCTCGCCCGGCCCGACACCCAGGATGCGCTCAACGCGGACACCTCAGCGGGTCTGCCACGGCCGGGAACCGGGGACGAGCTGCGCGCGACGCTGCTTGCGCTGCTGGGCAGCCCGCAGCTGTGCAGTCGGGCGTTCATCACCGAGCAGTACGACCGCTACGTGCGAGGGAACACCGTGCTCGCCGAGCACGCCGACGGCGGTGTGCTGCGCATCGACGAGGAGACCCAACGGGGTATCGCGGTGTCCACCGACGCCTCGGGCCGCTATACCCAACTCGACCCCTACACCGGGGCCCAGTTGGCGCTGGCAGAGGCCTACCGCAACGTCGCGGTCACCGGCGCCACCCCGATCGCGGTGACCAACTGCCTCAACTTCGGTTCTCCGGAGGACCCGGGGGTGATGTGGCAGTTCGCCCAGGCTGTGCGGGGACTCGCTGACGGTTGCGCCGCGCTGGGCATCCCGGTCACCGGAGGCAATGTCAGTTTCTACAACCAGACCGGCGCAACACCCATCCTGCCCACCCCGGTGGTGGGGGTGCTCGGTGTCCTCGACGATGTCCGGCGCCGGTTGCCGACCGGTCTGGGGGCAGAACCCGGTGAGACGCTCTACCTGCTCGGTGACACCCGCGATGAGTTCGACGGGTCAATCTGGGCGCAGGTCACCGCCGACCATCTGGGCGGGCTGCCGCCCGTGGTGGACCTGGTCGGGGAGAAGTTGCTCGCTGAGGTTCTGGTGTCGGCCTCCCGCGACGGATTGGTCTCGGCCGCCCACGACCTCAGCGAGGGCGGACTGATACAGGCCGTCGTCGAAGCCGCGCTGGCCGGCGAGACCGGGTGCCGATTGGTGCTGCCCGCCGGCTGTGGCACCGTCGCCGACGCGTTTGTCCTGTTGTTCTCGGAGTCGGCGGGACGTGCGCTGGTGGCGGTACCGCGCACCGAGGAAAGCCGATTCCGGGCGATGTGCGCGGCGCGTGGATTGCCTGCCACCCGGATCGGGGTGTCGGACAGCGGTTCGGATTCCGTTGAGGTGCAGGGACTCTTCACCGTGACGCTGGAGGAACTGCGCAGCACCTCGGAAGGGGTACTGCCCAGGCTGTTCGGATGAGCCGTGGAGCTCAGATGCGCCGGGGAACGTTGGCGGAACGCGCGCTGCCTTGGGTCCGGCTGGACTTCACCGGCGTCGCCGTCGCGGCGCTGTTCTTCTGCCTGTCGCTCACCCCGTCGCTGCTGCCGCGGGACTGGCTGAACGCGGGCTTCATCGGCGGCATCAACGCAGCCATCGGGTACGGCATCGGGGTGCTGGCCGGCGCAGCGACCCGCCGACTGGTCCTGCGCGGCCGTCGGTGGTGGCCGCCGCCGCCGCGGATCCGGTACACCCTCCAGGCCGTCGTCATCGCGGTGTCTATCGGGGCGAGCGTGCTCATGGTCGTGCCCGCCGCCGCCTGGCAGCGCGAGGTGGCCGAACTGATGGGGGTCGAGGGCCCGGCCACCGTGGGGTACCTGCGCACCCTGTTCGTGGCGCTGCTGACCGGAGGGGCGATCGTTGCTGCGGCCCGACTGCTCATCGGCACGGTCCGGGCGCTGGCGCGGCTGATGATCCGGCGCTGGCAACTCGATGACGAGGTCGCGATGTTCATCGGCACCGCGATCGTCGTCGTCGTCATCGTCACTCTGGTCAACGGTGTGCTGCTGAGGGGATTCCTGGCCGGGGCCAGCGCGGTGTTCCAGCCGCGGAACACCACCACCCGGGCAGGTGTCGAGCAGCCACTCAACCCCGAAAGATCAGGCAGCCCAGACTCGTTCGCCGCGTGGGAGACCCTCGGGTTCCAGGGTCGCAACTTCGTCGGAACCGGGCCGACCGCTGCCGAGCTTGCCGAACTCAGCGGCCGGCCGGCCAAGGAGCCCATCCGCATCTACGCCGGGCTGCAGTCGGCCCCGAGCACCGGGGAACGGGTGTCGGTGCTGCTCTCCGAGCTCCAGCGAACCCGCGCCTTCGAGCGCAAGCTGCTGGTGATCGTCACGACGACCGGGACCGGGTGGGTTGATCCGGTGGCGGCCCGCTCGATCGAGGCGATGTACAACGGCGACACCGCACTAGTGGCCATGCAGTACTCCTATCTGCCCAGCTGGATCTCCTTCCTGGCAGATCGGCAGAAGTCGGTGGAAGCCGGGCGGGCGATGGTTGAGGAGATCCATCAGCGCTGGTCGCAGTGGCCGGTCGAGCGGCGGCCGAAGCTGGCGTTGTACGGCGAGAGTCTCGGGTCGCTGGGTGGGCAGGGTGCTTTCGGTTACTTGCACGACATCGTCGCTATGGATTTCTCGGCCGTGCTGTGGGTCGGTCCCCCCAATGAGAGCAAGTTGTGGCGAGCGGTGACGGAGCGCCGCGACCCGGGAACCCCCGAGGTGCAACCTCGGTACGACAACGGGCGCACGGTCCGCTTCACCCAGTCCTCCAGCGCCGCTGAGATCGCGGCGGTGGCCGCCCCGCCGTGGCGGGAGAACCGGGTGTTGTTCATGCAACACGCTTCCGACCCGGTGGTGTGGTGGTCACCCGATCTGCTGTTCAGGCGACCCGACTGGCTCGCCGAGCCACCCGGTCTGGACCGCAGCCCGTCGATGCGTTGGTACCCGATCGTCACGTTCTGGCAGGTGAGCGCCGATATGGCCGGCAACGTCACGAGCTCCGCCCGGGTGCCGGCCGGCCACGGCCACCGGTACGGCGACCGCCAACTCGACGGGTGGGTGGCGGTGGCCGCCCCGGAGGGCTGGACGCAGGTCGACACCGAACGGGTCCGGCGTTGGTTGCAGAGGTGATGCCCGTCGGCGGCCCGGAGTTCGCGTGAAGGGGAGCGAACGGCTGCAGGCTCTGACTCTGGCGGCCGCACTGGTCGGATGGAGTTTCACCGCGGGTATCGACCGGCCCTGGCGGCGTCACCCCGTGGTGCAGGCCGCCCTGGGTACCGGGCTCGCCGTGCTGGTCCGGGCGCGGTTCGGGCTGCGGCCGCCGTCGGCGACGGCGGGGCTGCGCCTGGGTGCGGCCGTCGCCGGAACCGTCGCGGCCGGGGTGGGGTCCGCGACGATGGTGCCGCGGGTGCGGACCGCGATGGTGGGGCGGGATCTGCCGGCACGGCCGGGCCGCTGGCTGGGATTCGAGATCCCGCTCGGCACGGTGTGGTCGGAGGAGACCGCGTTCCGCGGGGCGCTGGCGACAGTGTCCGCCGGTGCGTTCGGCCGCACCGGCGGGCGGGCCCTGCAGGCCCTCACTTTCGGACTGACCCACATCCCGGACGCCCGTGCCACCGGGGAGCCGATTCTGGGCACCGTCGCGGTCACCGGACTGGCGGGCTGGGGGTTCGCGCTGCTGGCCGAACGTTCCGGCAGCCTGCTGGCCCCGATGCTGGCGCACCTGGCAATCAACGAATCCGGTGCGGTGACCGCCATGGCGGTGCAGCGGTTTTCCCGGCGGCAGCCATGAGTCGCGGCGTCGATTCCGGCGCCCTGCGCGAGGCCGTCGCCGCCGTTGGGCCATGGCTGCGGGACGGGAACCTGCCGCAGCCCGAACGGTCCGCACTCGCCGTCGCCGTCCGGTTGACGGCACGGGCGCTGGCCGGCTTCGCCCCCGGCGCCAGTGTCGAGGTTCGGATACCGCCGTTCGTCGCGGTGCAGTGCGTGGCGGGACCGCGGCACACCCGCGGTACCCCGCCCAACGTGGTGCAGACCGATGCCCGAACCTGGCTGTTGCTGGCCACCGGTCTGCGGCGGTTCGACCAGGCGGTGGACACCGGTGAGATGAGTCTCTCCGGAGCTCGGGCGGCGGAGGTGGCCCGGTGGTTTCCGCTGGTCAGCCTCGAAGGCGCCGAAAGCGGCTGAGGGCCGGGATTTTCGATTCCCCCTTCAGGTGGTTCTGCCCGTAGACTGAGCCCCGTCGCCGACCGGGGAGCAGCCCACATCGTGACCGACCAGATCGAGAGCCCGCCCCGGGAAGAATGCGGCGTCTTCGGCGTCTGGGCCCCCGGCGAGGACGTTGCGAAACTCACCTATTACGGCCTTTACGCTCTCCAGCACCGCGGTCAGGAGGCGGCCGGTATCGCCGTGGCCGACGGCTCCCAGGTGCTGGTGTTCAAGGATCTCGGACTGGTCTCCCAGGTGTTCGACGAACAGACGCTGGCCGCCATGCCGGGCCATGTCGCGATCGGGCACTGCCGCTACTCCACCACCGGATCGACGACCTGGGAGAACGCCCAACCGGTATTCCGCAACACCGCGGCGGGTACCGGAGTCGCCCTGGGCCACAACGGGAACCTGGTCAACACCGCCGAGTTGGCCAACCGGGCCCGCAAGGACGGCCTGATCAATCACAACGCACCCGGCGCGGCGACCACCGACTCCGATATTCTGGGAGCCCTGCTGGCCGGCGGTGCGGCCGACTCCAGCATCGAACAGACTGCCCTGGAACTGCTGCCGACCGTGCGCGGCGCGTTCTGCCTGGTCTTCATGGACGAGACGACCCTGTACGCGGCCCGCGACCCATTCGGTGTCCGGCCCTTGTCACTGGGACGGCTGGACCGCGGCTGGGTGGTGGCATCGGAGACCGCCGCCCTGGACATCGTCGGGGCGTCGTTCGTCCGTGACATCGAACCGGGGGAGTTGCTGGCCATCGACTCCGACGGCGTGCGCTCCAGTCGGTTCGCCCCGCCCACGCCCAAGGGCTGCGTGTTCGAGTACGTCTACCTGGCCCGTCCGGACAGCGTGATCGGCGGACGATCGGTGCACGGCGCGCGGGTGGACATCGGCCGACGGCTGGCCCGGGAGATGCCGGTGGAGGCCGACCTGGTGATCGGCGTGCCGGAGTCGGGCACTCCCGCCGCAGTCGGCTACGCCCAGGAGTCCGGCATCCCCTTCGGCCAGGGTCTGATGAAGAACGCCTATGTCGGCCGCACCTTCATTCAGCCGTCACAGACCATCCGCCAACTCGGTATCCGGCTGAAACTCAACCCGCTCAAAGAGGTGATCCGCGGCAAGCGACTGATCGTCGTCGACGACTCCATCGTCCGCGGCAACACCCAGCGCGCCCTGATCCGGATGCTGCGTGAGGCTGGCGCTGTGGAGGTCCATGTACGGATCGCCTCCCCGCCGGTGAAGTGGCCGTGTTTCTACGGAATCGACTTCGCCACCCCGGCCGAACTGATCGCCAACGCGCCGGGCACCCAGACCGAGGACGGCGAGATCCTGGAATCGGTGCGCCATGCCATCGGCGCCGACACCCTCGGCTACATCTCCCAGCAGGGCATGATCGCCGCCACCGAGCAGCCCGCAAGCCGGCTGTGCTGCGCCTGTTTCGACGGTGACTATCCGATCGCGCTGCCCAACGCGACGGCGCTCGGCAAGAACGTGGTGGAGAACATGCTGGCCGCGGTGCAGGCCGGCAACGACAACGTCTCGGCGTTAAGCCGACCCTGACGAGTCGGCCCTCACGCCGGTCAGCGGACGGCGGAGGTCACCTTCTTCACTCGCCGGTCCAGGGCGACTGCCTGCCACGGACGTCCGGCGTACCAGTACAACCGGCCCACCAGTCCGCGCGGATAGAAGATCGCCCGCTGTTCGTAGCGGCTGCCGGTGCCCTCCGGAGTGATGTGCATCTCCAGCCAGCGATCCCCGGGACCGCGCCGTTCGGCGCGGAGTTTCAGCGTCCGGCCCGGGTCTCGATCCTCGACCCGCCAATGCTGCGGGACGCTGCTCTCGAGCGCCTTCCAGAGTTGCTCGGGGCTGGCCGTTGTATGCCGTGAACGCGTATCGGTGTAGACGACCTCACCGGCCCACTCCGGGTCGCTGGGCAGGTGCGCGGCGGTGCCGGTGTTCCACGTGGTCTCGACCTCGCCGCGCGAGATCCGCGCCAGCGCCAGCGACACCGCCCGCCGGTACGGCGTCAGCCCGCCCTCCGGTGGCGGGATGATCGTGTCGACGTCATGGTTGTTCATCACCGCATCGCAATGCAGCGACTCGACCAGTGGCCGCGCCAGGCCGGATGGGATCGGCGTCACCAGGCCGACCCACAGGGCGGCGATCCGGGGCGTGAGCACCGGCAGCACCAGGATCCGGCGTGGCCGCAGACCCGCCACCTCGGCGTAGATCTGCATCATGTCGCCGTACTCCAGAACGTCGGGGCCGCCGATGTCCCAGGTGCGTGACTCGGGGACCGGGCAGGTCGCCGCCGCCACCAGATAGTGCAGGACGTCGCGGATGGCGATGGGCTGAATCTTGTTGTGCACCCACTTCGGGGTGGTCATCACCGGCAACCGGTCGGTCAGGTGCCGGATCATTTCGAACGACGCCGACCCGGAGCCGACCACCACACCGGCCTGCAAGACGACCGTCTCGATACCGGACGCGATCAGGATCTCACCGACGGTGGTGCGGGAACCCAGGTGGGTGGACAGTTCGGTGCCCTCGGGGTGCAGGCCGCTGAGGTAGACGATCCGTCGTACCCCCGCCCGACGGGCCGCGGCGACGACGTTCTGCGCGGCCCGGCGTTCCTCGGTGGCGAAGTCCTTCTCAAACCCCATCGAATGCACCAGGTAGTAGACGACGTCGACATCGTCGAAAGCGGACCGCAGCGACTCGGCGTCGCTGAGGTCGCCTTTGGCCACCTCGATGCGATCCCGCCAGGGCACGGCGGCCAGTTTGTCCGGATTACGGGCGAGGGCACGCACCTCGAACCCGCTCTCCAACAGGCGAGGGACCAGCCGGCCGCCGATGTATCCGGTGGCGCCGGTCACCAGACAGCGAAGCGCTTCAGCAGCCACGAGAGTCTCCGTTCATCGCCACTATTGAACCTTTTCTGAGGTGAATGACACAGCCCGAAAGACGGGAAGTCACCGGCCCGTCAGGAAACCGCGCAGTTGGCGGGTGCGGGCACCTCCACCGACAGGGGCGTGCCCACTGGGTTGACGTACACAACCTCCATCACCAGGGGGGAGGTGCCCTCGTTGCGGCCATTGTGGACGAATCCGGGCCCGACGCCCTCCTTAACCGGGGCGCCGGCGGAGTACACCGCGTCCACCGCGCAACCGCTGTCCCCGGCTCCAGTGTTGTAGTGGGTCATCGCGCCGTCGCTGATGTAGCCGAACACGTCGCCGGGGTGGTAGTGCCAGCCGGTGCCGGCGCCCGGCGCGACAGTGATCCGGGTGACGATGTACTGAGTTCCATTGACGGTGTTCGTGGAGAGTGTCTCGACCTCGACGCCCGGGGGAGTCGCGGCAGCCGGGGCGGCGAGGGTGACCGCAGCCAGCGCTGAACCCGCCATCGCGCACAGTCTGTTCATGACTCCCAGTCTGTTCATGACCCTCAGGGTGTCACAGGTATTCGGCTAGCGTGGTCCGCCATGGCTGGCTCTTACCTGCTGACCAACGGCCCGATCTGGACCGGTGATCCCGCGCAGCCCTGGGCGCAGGCGGTGGTGGTCCGTGGCCGGGACATCGTCCACGTCGGAACCCTTGATGCCGCAGCGCAATTCGTCGACTCCACCACTGAGCCGATCGACCTGAGCGGGCGCATGTGCCTGCCCGGTTTCATCGACGCCCACAACCATCTGGCATCGATGGCGGTCTCCAAGCTGGGGGTCAACCTCTCCGGCATTGTCGGGCGTGACGCGGTGCTGACCGCCATCCGCCGGTGGGTGGCCGACCAAACCGCCGACGCGCCACTGCGGGGCTATGCCTGGATGCCCGACTCCTTCGAGGACCGTTCCCCGCGCCGGGAATGGCTGGACGAGATCACCGGGGACCGGCCGATGTACCTCTTCTCCGCGGATGCCCACGACATCTGGTTCAACACCGCGGCGATGCGTGCGGCCGGTATCGACGCCTCCACCCCCGACCCGGATCCCGGCGCGCAGTACTGGGTGCGCGGCCCTGACGGCACCCCCACCGGCCACGCTGTCGAAGCCGCGTCCTACATGCCGATCATCGTCGCGCTGGGTCTGTTCGCGGTCCCCAACATCCGCACCGCCCAGGAACTGACATTGCAGGCGGCCCCGTCGTGGGGCATGACCGCCTACTTCGAGGCCGGCGCCGCCGCCGGACCCACCAGCGCCGACGCCCGCTGGATCTACGAAGACCTGATCGCCCAGGACCGGGCGGGCACCCTGCCGGTCCGGGTGGCCGGGTCGTACTGGACCCGTAGCCCCGGCGACGATCCGTTGGCCATCGTTGAGGCGCTGAAGGTCTGGCATGCCGAACTGCGTTCGGAGCATGTGCACATCGGCACCTGCAAGATGTGGGCTGACGGCACCTTCATGAGCGGTGGCGCGCTGCTGCTCTCGCCCTGCTGCGGGCACGCCTCAGATGAACTGGGCACCATGACATTTCCCCCGGGAAACATCGTGGCCCAGATCGAGGCGACCCAGGCCGCCGGGTTCGACATGCACATCCACGTCGACGCAGACGGCTCGGCGCGGGTGGTGCTCGACGCCTTCGAGAAGGTGTTGCGCGGCCGGGGAGCAGAATCGAGACGTCATGTGATCGCGCACAACTCGATGCTCGACCCCGCCGACCTTCCACGCTTCGCCCGGATGGGGATCATCGCCAACTGCACTCCGCTGTGGGGAACCGACTACAACGGGCAGTACCGCGACATCTACACCCGCATGCTGGGCGCCGATCGGGTCGAGGAACGGCTGTTCCCCTACGGCGACCTGGTTCGCTCCGGGGCGACGGTGACCTACGGTAGCGACATCCCCGGTGTGGACATTTCCGAGGGGCCGCCGCTGATTCACATCGAGGCTTTGTTGACGCGGCAGCGGCCGGGCTACCCCGACGACGTCCCGTTGGTGGCCCGCCAGCGCATCGGCCTGCAGGACGCCCTGCGCGGCTACACCGCCAACGGCGCCTATCAGCTGCGGCTGGAACACCGGACCGGATCTCTGATGGTCGGTAAGGCCGCCGATCTGACCGTGCTGGGGGCGGACCTGTTCCGGGTCGATCCGCGTCAGATCCACGCGGTGCCGGTCGTGCTGACGATGATGGACGGGCGAATCACGCACGACGCCCGCTAAGACATGAGAATGGCGGTATGACGTTCAGCGGGTGGCCCGTCGAGGCGGTCGAGTTCTATGAGGGGCTGCAGGCGGACAACTCCAAGTCCTACTGGCAGGACCACAAGGCCGTCTACGAACGGTGCGTCCGCGCGCCGATGGAGCAGTTGCTCGCCGAACTGGACGACGAGTTCGGACCCGGCAAGCTGTTCCGGCCCTACCGCGACGTCCGCTTCAGCGCGAACAAAGAGCCGTACAAGACGAACTGCGCGGCCACCCTCGGCCAGGGCGTCGGTCAGGCCTATCTCTCCTTGTCGGCTGACGCGCTGTCTGTCGGCGGCGGCCTTTACCTGCCCGACCCTGCGACGCTGCAGCGCTATCGGACCGCGGTCGACCGGGAGAAGTCCGGAGCGGAGCTCGCCGGGATCGTCGACGATCTACACCGGGCCGGCTACCAGACCATGGCCCATGCGGTCCTCAAGACCGCACCGAAGGGCTTCCCCAAGGACCATCCCCGCATCGAGCTGCTCAGGCACAAAGGCATCGCGATGATGAAGGAGTGGCCGCCGGCCGCCTGGCTGGGCACCGCCGCGGCCAAGGACCGGATCGTCACCGCCCTGCGCGCCGGGAGCCCGCTGAACTCCTGGCTGGATAGGTACGTGGGCTGACGTGGCCGGACCCAGGGATCTGGTGGTCATCGGCGCCGGCATCGTCGGTCTGGCGGTCGCACGGGAGTGGATGGCGCGTCATCCGCACGATTCGGTCGTTGTGCTGGAGCGGGAGCCCGGGCCGGCACGGCACCAGAGCGGTCACAACTCCGGGGTGATCCACGGCGGCATCTACTACGCGCCCGGCTCGTTGAAGGCCCGGCTGTGCGTCGACGGGGCGCGGCTGATGTACGAGTACTGCGAGGAGCACGGTATTCCGCACGAGCGCTGCGGGAAGCTGATCGTCGCGGTGGACGCCGACGAGCTGCCACGGCTTGACGCGTTGGAGGCCCGCGGCGCTGCCAACGCGGTCCCGGGACTGCGCCGGGTTGCGGCCGCGGAGATCGCCGAGATCGAGCCGAACGCCGTCGGGCTGGCCGCGCTGCACGCCCCCAACACCGGGATCGTCGACTACGGCGCGGTCGCCGGCCGGCTGGTCGAGGAACTGTCGGCGGCCGGGGTGGAGGTTCGGTTCGGCCGCGCGGTCACCGCCGTCGAGGGTGCTGACCCCGCCGTGGTGCACACCGCCACCGGACCGATCCGGGCCCGCACCGTCATCGCCTGCGCGGGACTGTGGGCCGACCGGCTGGCCCGGCGCTCCGGCGCGTCGCGGGATCCGCAGATCGTGCCGTTCCGCGGGGCCTATCTCGGGCTGCGCCACGCCCCGCAGCCCCGGCTGCGCGGGATGATCTACCCGGTGCCCAACCCGGACCTGCCGTTTCTGGGTGTGCACATCACCCGTCACATCGGCGGGGAGGTGACGTTGGGGCCGACGGCGATGATGGTGGCCGCACGTGACGCGTACTCGCTACGGCGGTTCAACGTCCGGGACAGTTGGGAGTCGCTGACCTGGCCCGGCACCTGGCGGGTGATGCGCCGTTACTGGCGGGTCGGCGCCGACGAGCTGCAGATGGCCGTGAGCCGGCGAGTCTTCGTCGCGGCGGCTGCCCGATACCTGCCCGGACTGACGGTCGCCGACCTCGATGGCAGTTCGCACGCGGGTGTGCGTGCACAGGCCGTCGGCCGGGACGGATCGCTGGTGGACGATTTCGTCATCGCCGGCTCCGGGCGGGTCTGCCACCTGCGTAACGCGCCGTCGCCGGCTGCGACGTCGTCGTTCGCCCTGGCCCGTGAATTGGTCGACCGGGTGATCGGGTCGGCCGCGCCGGGGTAGCCTTGGCGTCGATGTCCGGCAAGTCCACGCACCCGAAAAGCGCCCCCACTCCCACGCCTACCAGCGGTATCTCCTATGCGGCCGCAGGTGTCGACATCGAGGCCGGCGATCGGGCGGTGGAACTGTTCAAACCGCTGGCCAAGAGGGCCAGCCGCCCTGAGGTCCTCGGCGGACTCGGCGGTTTCGCCGGTTTGTTCGCCCTGCGCGGTGGTTACCGCGAACCGATCCTGGCCTCGTCCACCGATGGCGTCGGTACCAAACTCGCCGTGGCGCAGGCGATGGACAAGCACGACACGGTGGGTCTCGACCTGGTCGCCATGGTGGTCGACGACCTGGTGGTATGCGGGGCCGAGCCGCTGTTTCTGCAGGATTACATCGCGGTGGGCCGGACCGTTCCCGAGCGCGTCAGCGCCATCGTGGCTGGTATCGCCGAGGGCTGTGTGATCGCGGGGTGTGCGCTGCTGGGCGGTGAGACAGCCGAGCACCCGGGTCTGATGGAGCCCGACCACTATGACGTCTCGGCCACCGGTGTGGGAGTTGTGGAGGCCGACGACCTCCTGGGTCCGGACCGGGTCCGTCCGGGTGACGTCGTCATCGCGATGGGTTCCTCCGGCTTGCACTCGAACGGCTACTCGCTGGCCCGCAAGGTGCTGCTCGAGATCGACCGGATGAACCTTGCCGGGCACGTCGAGGAGTTCGGGCGCACCCTGGGGGAGGAGTTGCTCGAGCCCACCCGGATCTATGCGAAAGACTGCCTGGCGCTCGCCGCGGAAACCCAGGTGCGCACCTTCTGCCACGTCACCGGCGGAGGGCTGGCCGGAAACCTCGAGCGGGTCATCCCCAACGGACTGGTCGCCGAGGTCGATCGCGGAAGTTGGACGCCCGCACCCGTGTTCGCGATGATCGCGCAGCGCGGCCGGATCGACCGTGTCGAGATGGAGAAGACCTTCAACATGGGGGTCGGGATGATCGCCATCGTCGCGCCGGAGGACACCGACCGAGCGTTGGCGATCCTGACCGCCCGCCATCTGAACTGCTGGACGCTGGGAACCGTGAGAAAGAGCGGCTCAAAGGGCGGCTCAAAGGGCAAGGACGGCCCCCGCGCCACGATGGTGGGCCAGCATCCGCGTTTCTAGCTGCGGGCGCCGGTCACGGACGGTTCAGCGACGCCAGTCGTCGTCGTCTTCCCATGACTCGTTCTGATCGGGATCGCTGGTGCTGGACCCGGCCAGCTCCTGTTGAAGCCGACTGAAGTCAGTTTGCGGAGAGCTATATTTCAGCTCTCGGGCAACCTTGGTCTGCTTTGCCTTAGCCCGGCCGCGGCCCATGGGGGATCCCCCTCGCGCAATAACGGAGCGGCCCAAGGACGGACGGCTCCGGATCAATGTGGTGTTTGTCCTGTCCGACACTTTACCGTGCCGGGTCCCGATCCGTGCTGAGGCCCGTTCGCCCTGCGGCGAACGTCAGTGGCCGTGCCGTAAGCGGTCCACGGCAACCCGGCCCGCACCGGCGACGTCCGCGGGAGGAAGTGACTCCACGTCGATCTCGGCGGCGACCGGATGCTCACCCCCGGTACGTAACGGTGTTCCAGCCGGGATGCCTCGCTTGAGCAGCGCCAACGCGATCGGCCCCAGGTCGGCGTGGTCCACCACGGTCCCGATCCGGCCAACCTGCCGACCGTCAGCGAGAACAGGGTCGCCGGTCGCGGGACGCTCGCCGGACCCGTCGAGATGAAGCAGCACCAGCATGCGCGGTGGTCGGCCCAGGTTGTGCACTCGTGCGACCGTCTCCTGGCCCCGGTAGCAGCCCTTGTCCAGGTGGACAGCGCGACCGATCCAACCCACCTCGTGCGGAATGGTCCGCTCGTCGGTGTCCACCCCGAGGCGGGGACGCTGCTCCGCAACCCGGTGTGCCTCGTACGCCCAGACGCCTGCCGGACGTACCCCTGCCTCGGCGAGTCGGGCTAGCCAGCGGTCTTTGTGTTCTGTGGGCACCAGCAGGTCGAGTTCGATCTGACCGTCGGAGGCAGGCATCCGACGTACGAAGCCACCGTTGGACCCGGCGTCGGACCCAGCCTCGGCCCCACGGCCGTTCAGTGCCACCGCCGTCGCGTCGGAGGGCAGGGCGTCCAGGCCCAGCGCGGTCAGGACGGGTGCCGCACCCAGGTCCGGGCCGAGTAGCGAGAGCACAGCGAGGTCGGCGCGGGCAGGCCGCACATCCGACCAGAACACCATCTTCTCCAGGTAGGAGAGCAACGCCGGTCCGCGCCAAGGTTCGGTGTCGAGATACGTGGTTTCGCCGCACTCGGTCTGCTGCCAGTGATCCTCGACCCGCCCCTGCCCGTCGAGGCTGAGGTTCTCGGTGCAGGCGCCGTCGCCCAGGTCGGCAACATGCTGGGTGGAAATCGAATGCAGCCAACCGCGCCGATCGGGGCCGTTCAGCGCGATGACGACGCGGTGCGAGCGATCCACCACGACGGCAGAGCGTTCTGCTGCGTGCTGTTCGCCGAATGGATCGCCGTAGTGCCAGACCGCCCCCGCATCCGGCGAACCATCTGGGCACCGCACTGCTGTCACGACTCAACTGTACGAGGCCGGCCAGTACGCTCGGTGCCCATGGTCGATCCGCATCAGGTTGTCGTCAGCCTCGACGGCGAGGTGTGTGATCCCACCCGGCCACTGCTGTTCGCCGACGACCTGGCGGCTGTTCGCGGAGACGGGGTTTTCGAGACGCTGCTGGTTCGGGATGGTCGCGCTCGAGTTCTTGAAGCACACCTGCGGCGGCTCACTCACTCGGCGGCGATGCTGGAGATGCCGCCGCCCGACCTTGACGCCTGGCGCCGGGCGGTGGACATCGCGGTGACCGAGTGGTCAGCGCGGACTCCGGTCGAAGGTGCGCTGCGGTTGGTGTACAGCCGGGGCCGCGAGACAGGTTCCGGGCCAACGGGCTACCTCACGATCACGGCGCTGGCCGGCCGGGTCGCGGAGGCGCGCCGCGACGGGGTGTCGGCGATCCTGCTCGATCGTGGTTTGGCGGCCGCCGGGACCGACACGCTGCCGTGGCTGCTCGCCGGCGCGAAGACGCTGTCCTACGCGGTCAACATGGCTGCGCTGCGGCACGCGGCGAGTATGGGCGCCGACGAGGTCATCTTCGTCAGTACCGAGGGCCTGATACTGGAGGGCCCACGGTCCACGGTGGTGATCGCCACCGACGGCCCCGATGGCCGGCCATGCCTGCTCACTCCACCCCCGTGGTACCCGATCCTGCGGGGGACCACCCAGCAGGCCCTGTTCGATGCCGCCCGCGCTCGGGGCATCGACTGCGACTACCAAGCGCTGCGGCCCGCGGACCTGCATGCGGCACGGGGAGTGTGGCTGGTGTCCAGTGTCACCCTGGCTGCTCGGGTGCACACCCTCGACGGCCGCCCGCTGCCCGCGGGGCCACTGGCCGCTGAGGTGACCGGACTGGTCGAGGCTGCCGTCACTGGTGATCGCTGACGGCGAAAAACCGTTGCCGCACTCCGGTTTCGGCGAGTACGGTCGGGCGTACACAGGAAAGGAGGTGGTCCGGAACTTTGAGCAGTATTTCTTGGACATGTGAGGTGGCTGCCCGCTAGCAGCACCAGGTGCCGGGAATCACCTGCGCCCTCGGCGCGCTGGCGAATTCCAGGCAGCTACCCGGCCCCCGAGCCCCCGGTCCGTCCAACTGTGGATTCCCGGCTCGGGGGCCGCCCCTTTTCTGGTCGTCACTCTCCCGAGCCTTTGTGCCCCTGCGCCTTCTCGAACCTTCGCAGCCTTTTCGGACTTCGGCGGATGCTTGTCAAGCACAATGCCCTGTGCTGCTGGGACCTTGGTGCCTGCACTGTGCGTATCGCCGCTGCTCATCCGGGTTCGTTCTGGTCTGGTTCCTCTTGTCCGGGTTCGGCCCCGTGTGGTTTGTGTCTGTCGGGTTCGTTCTCGTCGGGATGTTCCTCGTCGGGTCGCAGGATTCGTTCGGGGTGGTGGAGGTTGTGGGTGCGGGGTTGGCCCCGGTCGAGGGGGGGTGGGGGGATCCATTCGGTTCGGTTG
>JAUPLT010000229.1 GCA_030836785.1 Actinomycetota bacterium | reverse complement strand
CGCTGGTATTCATGCGCGATCCGCCTTCGGCTTCTCGCTGGTATTCATGCGCGATCCGCCTTCGGCTTCTCGCTGGTATTCATGCGCGATCCGCCTTCGGCTTCTCGCTGGTACTCAAGCGCGCACCTTTCCGGCCCGGCCGATAAGCCGGCCCCACCGGCCCTGTCGGGGGCCGGAGAACAGCGGTAGCCACATCGAGTTGGGCCCGTCGGCGCGGTGAACCCGCATGCGCACCAAGGGGCGCAACAGGTCGCCGTCAACGCGGTGCGGAACCAGGTTCTCGCCGATACCGTAGGCCTGCACCCCGTCGCACCGGCCCTGCAACAGGTAGCGCTGATAGAACGGGCCGTTATCGAGGAGCGTCCTGACCTCGATGTGCACCGGCCGGCCATCGGGGTCAAGGAATGTCGCCGTGCGCGGCCAGCGCAACCCCCAGATGTTGCGGCGCGGACGCTCGAACGTCACTTCGCTGTCCTCGCGAACCCGACAGGATCCGTCCTCACGAACTTCGACGACGAGATCGCGCGGAGGACTTCCGGGTGCAGACGGGACGAGCCGGTAGACGATGAGGTCACGACCGGGGAAGGCCAATCGCCCCCACCACCAGCTTCGGACCCCTAGACCGTCCAGCGGCAAAGCGGCGCTGTTGCGGTCGTGGTAGGCCCGACCGTCAACCCGCAGCGTCCCGTCGGGGGTGTTCAGTTCGAGCCCGCCGCGGCCGGCGGCGACCATCGGACTCCACAGGTGCGAGCCGGCTGGCCCGGCCGCCGCGGCATCGCCAGCGGAGTTCTGCGGGTCGCGGCGAAGTCGTCCGGACAACCACAACCGTCCGGTGGCCTGACCGCCGGTGGGCAACGCTAGGTCGAGGTCGGCCTCCAGCCTGCGGGTGATGGCCGACCCATCGGCTGCTGCGGTGTCGGTCCAGGTGAACGTGCAGTCGCCGAGACGCCAGGACCGGCCGTCGGCGGACCACCTGCACTCGTCTGGGGGAAGTTCGGTGAGCAGGTAGAACCGTTCCCCTTCGGGCCCGTACACGGCGATGTTCACGCTCGGCCGGTCGATCGGGAGCTCAGGGTGACCGATCCGGGCCGCGTGGGCGTAGCCCGGAAGGAAGGGCAGACCCCATGACCAGATCACGGTGGCGCCGAAACCACGCTCGTCGACGAGGTCGACGTAAAACCAGGTGAAGCCACCCGGGCTTACCAGCACACCCGGATCGGGTGCCAGCTCGGCGGAGCATAGCTCGATCACAAGTCCTCCGGAATCGACTCACGCGTCCACAGTGGTTCTACACGATGGATGCTGCTCCACGGTGACCGGTCTTGCCCCATCGCGGGGTCGTCGCCGCGCCGAACCGCGCAACAAGTAGTTGCAGTCAGAGTCAATCGCTGGCACCGGCCCGCGGCGCGCGCGGGCTGCGTCGGTATGCGGAGACCTCGGGACACCTCGACAGCCAGAACCGCCACCGACGGTCGGCGGCGGTGCTGACACCCACACGGGGGCCGCTGAGATCTTCTACGGGACTGGCGCCAGGGTGCAGCCGAACCGGCGAGTTCTGGTCGAACACGTCCACCCCGTTCGACTCCATCCCGATACCCAGGGCCGCGCACAGGTTGCCCGGCCCGCGGGCCAAGGCGGCCGAGGCGGCCGCTGGTCCGCGGCGGGCGCGGGCAGTGTCATGCCCGGACTCCAGCACCGCCGCGCGCAACAGCACTGCCGCTGCCGTGTCGTCGTCCCCGCAGGAAATGTTGGCACATACGTGAATGCCGTGACTGCGGTAGGTGTAGAGCCTTCCGGCCGGCCCGAACATCACGGCATTACGCGGGGTGAGGCCGCGGTAGGAGTGCGAGGCAGAATCCGGCCAGGGCCCGTCCGGCGGACCGCCGTAGGCCTCCACCTCCACGATGCGGGCTCGCACTCCCCCGGCTGACAGCACCGCGCCGAGCAGGCGACGTGCGGCTGTCACCGGATCGCAGCGCAGTGCGGCATCGCTCATCTGGTGGGACGGTTCGGTCACGTGCGGAATTCTGCTCGTCGGGCGGCGGCGCCGCCGTGTCGGCTCAGGGCGGCGGCGCCGCCGTGTCGGCTCAGGGCGGCGGCGCCGTGTCGGCTCAGCGCCGGTCGAGCGCCATCAGCCGGTCATGTTCCGCGGTGTCGACGTCGGCGGCTTCGTCGACCAGCAACACCGGGATGTTGTTCTCGATGCGGTAAGCCTTGCGCAGCCGTGGGTTGTAGAGCACGTCATCGAGGTGAAGCAGTGGACCCCGGTCGATAGGGCACACCAGGATGTCGAGGAGCGCGGGATCGAGCACGGCTCGTCAGGGGGTCGGCGCGGCCGGCATCGGCGGTGCCGCGGCCGCAGCGGGCGGAGCGCCGGGGATGTTGGCGGGGTTGGAGTCACCGGGCATCTGACCCGCACCCATGACTGCGCTGTTGGAACCCTGCCGCTGCTGGTACTGCTGCAGAATCTCCATCTGCGCCCTGATCTTCTGCTGGTACGCGATGGCGTCCTTCAGTGCCTCGATCAGCGGAATCTGGTTGGGCCGGTAGTTCATCGCCTGGGCGATCTCCGCCAGGTTGGCCTTCGACGGCTTGAAGCCCATGGCTCGAAGTTTCAGGCTCATCTTGAGCAGATTCGACAGCTGGCCGCCGCCGGAGCCCACCGCGTACTCCTGCGCCAGCTGGTCCAGGACATCACCCGAGGCCGCGGCGGGGACTGCCGTGCCGCCGGCACCGGAAGCCGATGCCGCGGACCCGTCGGAGGTTTCGGTCGACGTGCTGGCTGCCTGGGCTCCGCCAGACGTCGAGGTAGTCGGCGACGGCCCCGGCGATGGGGCTGGTTCGGCGTGGGCAGTCGGCACCAGTGCCAGTCCGGTGCTGAGTCCAGCGACAGCCACCGCTCCGACGAAGCCGTCGCGCGCTGCCCGCCAACCGCGGAATATCCCCGCCATTGTTCTCCTCCGCTCAGGCTGCCGACCCGGCAAGCCTAACAGCGCTGATCAGTCCCTGCCCTTGGCCAGGGCTGAGCGCGCTGCGGCCGTGAGTCTCTTGTACCTGCCCGTATCGGCGTCGAGGTACCAGGTGTTACGGCCCACCTTGGGCAGTCCGGCGGACTTCAGTGCCGAAACTGTCGGACGGTAGGACGCGCTCAACGGCAGATCGCCGACCACGTGGACGAGATCGGGTGGCAGACCGGCAGGCATTCCGGAGACCGCCTCGGACAGATCGGCCGCCGTGACCGACATCCCGGGCCGCAGGGTGATCGCGGTGACGGCCAGCGTCCCACCAGGCACCTCTAGCGGATAGGTGACCGCCAAATCGACCGCCGAGACGGCTCCGATCGAGTCGGTGATGGGCGCGGGAAATACCACACCTCGGGCGGTGCGGATCAGCCCGGAGCGATTGCCGAGTAACCAGAAGTCCCCGTCGCCGTCGCGCCAGAACACCGACTCCGTCGAAATCCAGATGTCCCCGGGGGTGAATACCCCGCGTTTGATCGCGGCGGTCGGGTCGATCGGACCCCACGGTCGGGCCAGCAGCAGACCCATCTCCTCGCGGCCCGCCACCCGCACAAAACCGCGGTCGTCCTCGAGGATCAGATCCTCGTCGGGGTCGTAGGCGCCGAGTTCCACCTCGCCGCCACCCGGCAGGGGGCGACCCTCGCTACCGACTTTGAGCCCGGCGACGTTGGCCAGCACGGCCTGACCGTCGGAGGTGGCGAAGAACTCCACAATCCTTGCCGGCTCGAAGATGTCGAGAATGCGCTGCCACAGTCCGGTCGGCATCCCGGAGCCCATGAACAGCCTGATCGGGTTGTTCCCCGACATCTCGAAATCGGGAGCGTCGATGACTTCCCGGAGCATCGACCAGGTGTAGGTGACCACCGTCACCCCGTACTGGCGGACCTCGTCGATGAAGCGCTCCGGGCACAGGCCCCGAGACAGCGCGATCCGCGACCCGGCCACCACCGAGCCGCCGAGGCTGACCAGTAGGCCGCCCTGGTTGTGCAGTGGGGTGAGGCAGTAGACGGTGTCGTTGCGGTTCAGGGCCGCCGCCGAAGCGGTGCCGAACGCGGACAGCGCCCACCGATAGTTGGTGATCTGCTTGGGGACCAGTTCGCCGCCGCCGACGGCGTTGAACACCACGTAGGCCACGTCGCGGGCGAACTGCGGATTGGGGCGGTACCAGCCGGGCAGTTCGACGCTGTCGGGATCGATCTGCTCCATGTCGATGACGGTGCTGTCCTGGGACAGGTTGAGCGTGCGGTTCTCGCCGCCGCCGAGGACCAGGGTCTGCACCGGCAACTGGCTCGCAGCGGGCAGGTTGCCCGGATCGGTGATGATGTCGGTGACCCCACCCAGGCGGGCGGCCTGCTCGAGGTCGGCGTCCGGCGGCATGAGCACCGCGACGGCCCCGAGTCGGGACAGTGCGGCGATGGCGACCAAGGCGCTGGGCCGGGTATCCATCAACACCCCGACCCGGGTGCCCTGACGCACCCCGACCTCGATGAGGCCGCGCACGACGTTGTCGATGCGGCGGTTGACGGCCTGATAGGTGTGCACCCTGCCGTCGAACAACAGGAACTCGCCGTCGGGTGCCTCGTCGGCCTGCTCGGCGATGATGCGGCCCAGCGAGATCCGGGTGTGGTCGTTGATCTGGCCGAGCCGGACCAGCCGCGGCAGTGTGCGGGCGGTCTCGATGGCCAGTGTCCGCACCGAGCGGTTCGCGGCCACCACGGCATCCGCGGCACCTCGGGCCAGTGTCATCGCCAACTCGGAGGCTTCGGCGAACCCGTGCATGAGGAGCGAACTCATCGCGACGCCGGTCTCGGCGCCATCGGGGGATGTGTCCGGCATAGGGACGATATTGGCGGGTCTGGGTTCCCGGCCGGACACCCAGAGCACCCAGTCGCCGACGGTCGGCCAGGTGATGGTCGCGGCCTTCGAGCCCACCACGAGTCCGAAATGCCCGGCCCGGATGATGGCCTCGTACACCTCGGCCTTGGGCGCGGCACGCTTGATCCCCCGCACCGCGGGGGGCTGGCCGATGTCATCGACCTCCCCGACGAAGGCGAGTACCGGACAGGTGATGTCGCTGAGGGTGACCAGTTGGCCCTGGATGGCGAACCCGCCGGTCATCATCCGGTTGTGCGAGACGAACTGCTTGAGCAGCTCCGACACCGCCGGCCCGGACCAGGCGATCCAGCCCTCGCTGTCGAGGAAGCGGCGCTGCTGCTCGCGGGGCAGCAATGCTTCCCGATCATGCAGTTGCATGAGGAAATCCACCCGGGACTTCGCTGTCTTGATCGGATCAAGCAGCTGAAATCCGGTGCGCGCCAACCAACTCGGTATGTCGATCCGGTTGAAGACGTGGTCGGCCAGGAAGTCGGCGACCCCGACGGCGAGGTTCGCCGGCAGACCCCCCGGAAGTCCGGCCAGGGTGTCCACCGGGGAGCCGAAGGCGATGATGCTCGCCACATCCTTGGATCGCCGGAACGCGGCGGTCTGGTAGCAGAACATGCCCCCCTGGGAGTAGCCGGCCAGGTGTACGTCCTGACCGGTTGTCTCCTTCACGGTGTCGATGGCCTGGCTCAGCGCGACGATATGGTCGGTGAGCGTGCGGTCCATACCGCCCTCGACCTGATCCGGCGAGCCGTAATCGATGACCCAGGTGTCCAGTCCGGCGGCGTGCAGGATGCCGACCGCGCCATCCTCCTTGGTGACATCCCACATGTTGGCCGACATCATCATCGGGTGCACCATCAGCACCGGCGGCCCGGCCGGCGGCCGGCCGGGCCGGCTGTCCGGCGGGAAGTACCGCCGCAGTTTGTACATCGGGGTGCTCTCGAAGATCTGGAACGGCGAGGGCACCGCGCCGGTCTCCAAGCCGCCCCATCGGGCCACCTCGTAGCCGTTCTGGGCGGTGGCCACCAGCCGCTCCAGAGGCTTGGTGAGCCCTGACAAGTTCAGATCGACCATGGCTCCCGAATCTCCGGCGAAAGAATGTCCAACAGCAGCCCATCATGGCACACCGGCAGGTGCCCACCGATTGGTTCGGTGCCTGTCAGCAGGGCCTTCGCCGGACGTTAAGGTCGTCGGCAGTGGCACATCTGCTGGGCGCTGAAGCGCTCCACCTCCAGTATCCGACACGCGTCGTCTTCGGCGACGTCACAGTCGGGGTCAATGACGGCGACCGGATCGGCATCGTCGGGCGCAACGGTGACGGAAAGTCGAGCCTGCTCGCCATGCTGACCGGCGCGTTGGCACCGGACTCCGGCCGGGTGACTCGCCGTGGCGGGCTGCAGGTTGCGGCGCTGGAGCAGGCCGACTCTCTGGATCCGGCCGCCGAGGTCGGGGCCGCCCTGGTGGGTGATCGGCCTGAACACGAATGGGCCGCGGATCCGCGGATCCGCGATGTCGTCGCCGGGCTGGTGGCCGACATCGACTGGCGGGCCACGGTCGCGTCGCTCTCCGGGGGGCAGCGACGGCGTGTTCAGTTGGCGGCGCTGCTCGTCGGAGAATGGGACGTCATCGCCCTCGACGAGCCCACCAACCATCTCGACGTCGAGGGCATCACCTGGCTTGCCGAGCATCTCAAGCGCCGCTGGGCGCGCAACACCGGCGGCTTGCTGGTGGTCACCCATGACCGCTGGTTCCTCGACGAGGTCGCCACCACTACTTGGGAAGTGCACGACGGCCAGGTCGAGCCGTTCGACGGCGGCTATGCCGCTTACGTGTTGCAGCGGGTGGAGCGCGACCGGCAGGCTGCCGCCGCCGAGGCCAAGCGCCAGAATCTGATGCGCAAGGAACTGGCCTGGCTGCGCCGCGGCGCCCCGGCCCGCACGTCGAAGCCGAAGTTCCGCATCGACGCGGCCAATCAGCTGATCGCCGACGTTCCACCGCTCCGCAACAACGTGGAGTTGGCCAGGCTGGCGACTGCGCGGCTGGGCAAGGACGTCGTGGACCTGCTCGACGTGTCGGTGTCCTTTGGTGACCGGACGGTGTTGCGGAATGTCGAGTGGCGGATCGCCCCGGGCGAGCGCACCGGCATCGTCGGCGCCAACGGTGCGGGCAAGTCGACGCTGCTGAGTTTGCTCGCCGGAACGCTGAGTCCGGACAGCGGCCGCGTCAAGCGCGGCAAGACCGTCCGGTTGGCGATCCTGGACCAACAGGGTGGCCAGCTTGCCGAGATCGAGGACGACCTGGTTCGAGACGTGGTGGGCCGACTCAAGGCGGGCTATCAGGTCGACGGGAAGGAACTCACCCCGGCACAGTTGCTGGAGCGCCTCGGCTTCGGCCGGGACCAGCTGTCCACCCGGGTGGGCGAGCTTTCCGGTGGCCAACGGCGGCGGCTGCAGTTGATGCTGACCTTGCTCGCCGAGCCCAACGTGCTGGTGCTCGACGAACCCACCAACGATGTCGATATCGACATGCTTTCCGCCACCGAGGATCTGCTCGACTCCTGGCCGGGGACGCTGATCGTGGTGTCCCATGATCGCTATCTCCTGGAGCGGATCACCGACCAGCAGTACGCCGTGCTCGACGGCCGACTGCGGCATCTGCCGGGCGGTGTGGACGAGTATCTGCGGATCGCCGCCCGTCGCATGGCGCAACCCGCGGAGGCGGCGCCGCGATTACCCGATCCTGAGCTGTCCGGTGCCGAAATTCATCGTGTGCGAAAGGAAGTGGCCGCACTGGAGCGGTTGCTGGCCAAGCTCGCCGCCCGGGTGGACGCAAAACACGTCGAGCTTGCCGAGCACGACCAATCCGACCATGTGGGGCTGGGCCGACTCACCGCTGAGTTGCGCGAACTGGAGGCCGAACTCGCCGGGACCGAGGACCGCTGGTTGGAGTTGTCGGAGCTGATCGAATCAGTCGGCTGATGCTTCGGGATCGGCGTCGGGAACCCGGTAGACGCCGACCAGGAGCAGACCGCTCATCGCTACGACACCGGCGATCAGGATGCTCCGGCTCACCCCCGTGTGCTGGGCGAGCACGCCGAACCCGAGACTGCCCAGTGCCATCGACCCCTGCAACACCAAGGCGTACAACGACGTCATCAGGCCGCGCATCTCATTCGGGGCGGAAACCTGCACGGCGAACTGGTGACTCACGCTCAGCACGCTCCAGGCGAACCCGAAGAAGAACAGGAAAGCGGCGTCCAGCAGCATGCTGTCCCACTGGCTGATCCCGAGGGTGCTGAGCGCGAAGACCCCGAGCATGACTCCCGACACCGGGTTCAGCCGAATCCGGCTCTGCAGCAGCGGCATCAACGACACCCCAACGGTCGTGCCCAACCCGAGCGCGGCCAGCAACCCGCCGTAGCCGATCGCTCCGGTCTGGATGTTCTCCTTGGCCTCAAGTGGCAACAGCGCCAGCACCCCGGAACAGGGAACCATCAGCAGGGCGCACCGGACCATCGGTCCGTGCAGTGGTCTGGAGCGGCGCAGGGTGTTCCAGCCGTCTCGCAGTGAATGACCCTCCACCTTCTCAGCGCTGACCAGTGCCGGGGCGCGCTTCGATTCGCGCAGCACCGCGAGGATCATCACCACGTGTGAGACGGCTCTGGTGAACAGCACCACCGCCGTCCCGGCCACACCCATCAGGTAGCCGCCGAGAATCGGGCCGAGGGTCTGGGAGATCTTGTTGCTCAGGGAGTTCAGCGATATCGCCGCGACGAGTTTGTCCTCCGGAACAAGGCTGTGCAGAAACGGCTTCCAGGCCGCCTGCTGGACCACCACCCCGATGCCGACGAGGAACATCGTCGACAGCAGCAGCGCCGGGGTGAAGTCCCATCCCCCGGTCAGGGCGATGACGCCCATCAGACCGGTGACGGTGAGCATCCAGAACTGAGATGCCAGCAGCAGGGTCCGATGGCCCAGGGAATCCGAGGCGACACCCACCGGTATGCCGAAGATCACGAACGGCAGACTCATCACTGTCTGCACCATGCTGACCAGCACGGGGTCGTCGGTCAGCGACGTCATGGTCCAGGAGGCCCCGAGCATGAGCATCACCAGGCCGAGCGTCAGGACCAGGTTCGCGCCCCAGAGGTTCCTGAACTGCCGGTGGCCGAAGAGTGCGTAACCCGAGGGTGTCTCACGCTTCGGGCCCACGTCAGCGGTCCCGGACGATCCGATGGCGCAGAGCGGTCGCGGTGTTCCGCACTTCCTCGAGTTGGCGGGCGACTTGTTCGGGCGCGGTGCCGCCACGCGAGTTGCGGGACGTCACCGACCCGTGGACGGTCAGCACCGCCCGCACCTCGGGGGTCAACTGGTCGCTGATCGCGGTCAACTCGGAGTCGGTCAGCTCGTCGAGCCCGATACCGCGGGTCTCCGCGGCACGTACCGCGGCGCCGGCCGCTTCGTGCGCGTTCCGGAACGGGACACCGCGCCGGACCAGCCACTCGGCGAGGTCGGTGGCCAATGTGTATCCCGCAGGGGCCAGCGCGGCCATTCGATCCGGGTGGAAAGCCAGCGTGCCGACCAGACCCGCCATCGCCGGCAGCAACAACTCCAGTTGGGCGACGGAGTCGAACACCGGCTCCTTGTCCTCCTGCAGGTCCCGGTTGTAGGCCAGTGGCTGGGCCTTGAGAGTGGCAAGCAGCCCGGCCAGATTGCCGATCAGCCGACCGGACTTGCCGCGGGCCAGTTCGGCGATGTCCGGGTTCTTCTTCTGCGGCATGATCGAGCTGCCGGTCGACCAGGCGTCACTCAGGGTGGCGTAGCCGAATTCCGTTGTGCTCCAAAGGATGATGTCCTCGGCCAGCCGGGACAGGTCGACACCGATCATCGCCAGCACGAACGCCGCCTCAGCGGCGAAGTCTCTGGCGGCGGTGGCGTCGATGGAATTTGCCGCAGCGGCGGTGAAGCCGAGTTCGGCGGCAATCGCTTCGGGATCCAGCCCCAATGATGAACCGGCCAGCGCACCCGATCCGTAGGGGGACACGGCCGTGCGAGCATCGAAATCGACGATCCGGTCTACGTCACGCAGCAGCGGTTGGGCGTGCGCGAGCAGGTGGTGGGCCAGCAGCACCGGTTGGGCGGCCTGCAGATGGGTCTTCCCGGGCATGATCGCCGTCGGGTGCGCGGCGGCCTGGTCGGCCAACGACGCGACCACGTCGAGAACGCCGCCGGCCACTCGGGCCATCGCATCCCGCAGCCACATTCGGAACAGCGTCGCGACCTGGTCGTTGCGGGACCGGCCGGCCCGCAGCCGACCACCGAGATCGGGGCCCACCCGGTCGATCAGGCCGCGTTCGAGCGCACCGTGGACGTCCTCATCGGTGGGTGCAGGGGCGAAGGATCCATCGGCGATGTCGGAGCCAAGACTGTCCAGGCCGGCCAGCAGACCGTCGCGCTGTTCGCCGGTGAGCAATCCGGCGGCGTGCAACACCCGGGTGTGGGCCTTGGATGCGGCGACGTCATAGGGCGCCAGTACCCAGTCGAAGTGCGTGGATTTGCTGAGCGCGGCCAGCGCCGGCGCGGGCCCGTCGGCGAACCGTCCACCCCACAGTGAGCCCTCGTTGGTGCTCATGCCATCGCTCCCTCACGAGCGTGCGCGCCGGTACGCGGAAAGCGGTGTGTTGTCGTACCGACACGCGCACTCGGTGTCATCACAAGCCCAGGTCCCGGCGGGCGGCGATCTTCGAGGACAGTCCGTGAACGTGCACGAAGCCCTTGGCCGCGGACTGATCGAAGCTGTCGCCCTCGTCGTAGGTGGCCAGGTTGAAGTCGTACAGAGATTCGGGGCTCCGGCGTCCGTTCACCGCGATGTGACCGCCGTGCAGCACCAGCCGGACCTCGCCGCTCACCCGCTCCTGGGTCTTGGCGACGAACGATTCCAGTGCCGTCTTCAGCGGCGAGAACCACAGCCCGTCATAAACCAGCTCGCCCCAGCGCTGGTCGGTCAGCCGCTTGAACCGGCCGAGTTCGCGTTCCAGCGTGACGTGCTCGAGTTCGGTGTGGGCGGTGACCAGCACCATGGCGCCGGGAGCCTCGTAAATCTCGCGGCTCTTGATGCCCACCAGCCGGTCCTCCACCACGTCCAGCCGGCCCACACCCTGTGCGCCCGCACGCCGGTTGAGTTCGACGATGGCCTCCAGCACCGTCACCGGACGCTCGTCGATGCTGACCGGCACCCCGCGCTCGAACCCGACGATGACCTCATCGGGGGTGTTCCAGTTGAGCGTTGGATCCTCGGTGTAGTCGTAGACGTCCTTGGTCGGCGCGTTCCAAAGGTGCTCCAGGAACCCGGTCTCCACCGCCCGGCCCCACACGTTCTGGTCGACCGAGAACGGCGAGCGCTTGGAGACGTTGATCGGGATCGCGTTCTCCTCGGCGAAGGCGATGGCCTTCTCGCGGGTCCAGGCGTAGTCCCGGACCGGTGCGAGGACCTCCAGATCCGGTGCCAGCGACGCAAAGCCGACTTCGAAGCGAACCTGGTCGTTGCCCTTGCCGGTGCAGCCGTGGGCGACGATCCCACCTCTGTGCTCGCGAGCTGCGGTGACCAGATGCTTGACGATCAGCGGCCGGCTCAGCGCGGACACCAACGGGTAGCGGTCCATGTAAAGCGCGTTGGACTGGATGGCCGGCAGGCAGTACTCGTCGGCGAACTCGTCGCGGGCGTCGACCACCACCGCCTCCACTGCGCCGCAGTCCAGGGCGCGCTGCCGGACCACCTCCATGTCCTCGCCGCCCTGCCCGAGGTCGATGGCGACGGCCACCACCTCGCGGCCGGTCTCCTTGCCGATCCAGCTGATGGCCACCGAAGTGTCCAGTCCGCCGGAATAGGCGAGGATGACACGCTCAGACATCGGTTACTCCTTCTCGTTGCTTCACTGCGCTCGTTCTCGTTGCTTCACTGCGCTCGTTACGTCGTCAGGCGGATCGGCGAATCGACTCGAACCTGGCGGCCAATTGTGCACCTGTCATGGGTTCGCGGGCGACAACGACCACGGTGTCGTCGCCCGCTATCGTGCCGACCACCTCCGGAAGGGCGGCCCGGTCGATGGCGCTGGCCAGGTAGTGCGCGGCTCCCGGCGGGGTCCGCAGCACCGCCAGGTTTGCGCTTGCGTCGGTGGACACCAGCAGTTCCCCGAGGAGACGGGACATCCGTTCGGTGCCGCCGGCGACGCCGCGCACCGGGCTGCCGTCCTCGGGGACCACGTAGGTGCCAACGCCACCGTCGGCGCCGCGCAGTTTCACCGCACCGAGTTCCTCCAGGTCGCGTGACAGGGTGGCCTGAGTCACCTCGATGCCCTCGTCCGCCAACAAGGCGGCCAACTCGCTCTGGCTGTGCACGGGGCGGTTGGACAGGAGTGCCACGATTCGGGCCTGTCGTCCCGCTCTGGTGGTCTCCGAAGTGCGGGTCATGAGGGCATTCGCTCTTCGCGCAAGCGGCTCATCGGGGTTCTCGCTCTTCGCGCAAGCGGCTCATCGGGACTCCAGCAGCCACACCAGCAGAGCCTTCTGCGCGTGCAACCGGTTCTCCGCCTCATCCCAGACTGCGCTGTGCGGCCCGTCGATCACCGAATCGGTGATCTCCTCACCACGGTGCGCCGGAAGGCAGTGCAGCACAGTGACATCCGGTTCGGCCAGCGCCAGCAGGTCGGAGTTCACCTGGTACGGCCGGAACGGGCCGACCCGGTCCAGACCGTCGTTCTCCTGGCCCATCGATGTCCAGGTATCGGTGACCAGGACGTCGGCTCCCCGGGCCGCGGCCTGCGGATCGGTGGTGGTGTGCACGGACGCGCCGGTCTCGGTCGCGCGCCGGGTGGCGGCCGCGAGGACGTCCGGGTCCGGGGCGAAGCCGGGCGGAGCGGCGATGGTGACGTTCACACCGGCGGTCACGCCGCCCAACATGAGCGAATGCGCCATGTTGTTGGCGCCGTCGCCCAGGTAGGTCAGTCTGAGCCCGCGCAGTCTGCCCTTCTTCTCGTTGAGTGTTTGCAGGTCGGCGAGCACCTGGCAGGGATGAAACTCGTCGGACAATGCGTTGACTATCGGAACCGTTGCCGCCGAGGCCATTTCGACGAGGCGCTGCTGGCCGAAGGTACGCCATACGATCGCCTCGACGTAGCGGGACAGTACCCGCGAAGTGTCGGCCAGGGTCTCCTCCCGGCCCAGTTGGGTAGAGCGGCCGTCGACGACCACCGCATGCCCGCCGAGGTGGGTGATGCCCACTTCGAAGGAGAACCGCGTGCGGGTCGAGTTCTTGTCGAAGATGACCGCCACTCCCCGCGGTCCCTCCAGTGGGCGGCGGCTGAACGGAGCCTGCTTGAGTTCGGCTGCCAACGCCAGCACCTCGGCCTGCTCGGCGGGGGTCAGGTCGTCGTCGCGAAGGAAATGACGGACGGTCACGGGGTCGTCTCCTGAGTTCGCTGGGCGGTGTCCAGGATCTGTGGCAAGGAGCCCAGGAAACTGTGCACCTGCTCGTCGGTGATGATCAGAGGTGGAGCCAGTCGGATGACGTCCGGGGCGGCGGCGTTGATCAGGAAGCCGGCATC
Source organism: Actinomycetota bacterium (assembly GCA_030836785.1). Taxonomy (GTDB): domain Bacteria; phylum Actinomycetota; class Actinomycetes; order Mycobacteriales; family Mycobacteriaceae; genus Mycobacterium. The sequence continues at coordinate 42,605 of JAUPLT010000229.1, read as the reverse complement.
GCGGGCGGCGGTCTCGACAGCCTTTCCCGCGGGCGTGGTGAGCACGATGCCGAGCAACAGGCCACGGCCGCGGACGTAGGCGACCAGCGGATGGCGTAATCCTTCGATTCCGTCCGCCAGGGTCTTACCGAGCAGGGAGGCACGGGTGACGAGGTCATCATCGCGCAGCACCCGCAGCACGGCCAGCGCCGCTGCGGTGCACACCGGGTTGCCGCCGAAGGTGCTGCCGTGGGTTCCGGGCGTCATCAGCTCCGCGGCCGGTCCGGCGGCCAGGCAGGCGCCGATGGGCAGCCCGCCACCCAGTCCCTTGGCCAGCGTGACGATGTCGGGAGTGATGCCCTCGTGCTGATGGGCGTAGAACGTGCCGGTGCGGCCGACACCGGTCTGCACCTCGTCGAGGGCGAGGAGGACGCCGTGCCTGCTGCTGATCTCGCGCGCCGCGGCCAGGTAGCCATCCGGCGGGACGACCACGCCACCCTCCCCCATGATCGGCTCCAGGAATACCGCCGCCGTCTGGGAATCAACCGCTCTCGCGAGGGCTGCGACGTCGCCGTAGGGGACGTGGACGACCTCGCCGGGTAATGGTTCGAACGGGGCGCGCTTGGCCGGTTGCCCGGTCAACGCCAGCGATCCCATGGTCCGTCCGTGAAACGCGTTCTGGGCCGCCACGATCCGCGTTCTCCCGGTCAGCCGCGTCAGTTTGAAAGCGGCCTCATTGGCTTCGGCGCCGGAGTTGCAGAAGAACACCCGCGCCGGAACACCCAGCTGGTCGACCAGTTCTTCGGCCAGGGCGATGCCGGGTTCGGTGGCATAGAGGTTCGAAACGTGGCCCAGGGTGTCGAGTTGCGCGGTGACCGCCGCGATGACGGCCGGGTGGCGGTGTCCGAGGACATTGACCGCGATGCCGGCGAGCAGGTCCAGGTAGATCCGTCCATCGGCGCCCGTGACCGTTGCGCCCTCCCCTGACGTCAGAGCCAGCGGCGGGGTGCCGTAATTGTCCATCATGACCGCGCGCCAGCGGTCCAGCAGGCCGCCCCCTGTGCCGGTCATTCGCCGACCACCGTGGTGCCGGACCCGTCATCGGTGAACAGTGCGGCCAGTACGCAGTGCGGGACCCGTCCGTCGATGACGTGTGCGCTCGGCACCCCGGCCCGCACCGCGCGCAGACATGCCTCGATCTTGGGCACCATGCCTTCCTCGAGAGTCGGGAGGAGTTGGGTCAGTGCGTCGATGTCGATCCGACTGACCAGGGACGTCCGGTCGGGCCAACGGGTGTACAGGCCTTCGACGTCGGTGAGCATCAGCAGCGTCTCGGCGTTCAACGCCTCGGCGACCGCCGCCGCCGCGGTGTCGGCGTTGATGTTGTACACCGCACCGTCGCTGTCGGGCCCGATTGTCGACACCACCGGGATGCGCCCGCCGTCGAGCAGATCGGTCAGCAGCGTCGTGTCGACGTGGTCGACATCGCCGACCAGGCCCAGGTCGGTGGGTATCCCGTCGACGGCGACGGTGCGTCGTACAGCGGTGAAAGTACGGGCGTCCTCGCCGGTGAGGCCCACCGCGTACGGCCCGTGCACATTGATCAGGTTCACCAGTTCACGTCCGACCTGACCGAAAAGCACCATTCGTGCGACGTCGAGCACCTCGGGAGTGGTGACCCTGAAGCCGCCCCGGAACTCGCCCTCGACACCCAGTCGTCTAAGCATGGCGCTGATCTGCGGGCCGCCGCCGTGGACGACGACCGGCCGGACTCCGACGTGGCGCAGAAAGACCATATCGTCGGCGAAGGCCCTTTTGAGGGTGTCGTCAGTCATCGCGTTGCCGCCGTACTTGACCACGACAGTCTTATCGCGCAACGCAGCGATCTTCGGCAGGGTGTTGGCGAGCAGGGTGGCCTGAGACGTCATGAGCTGTAGGCCGAGTTCTCTTCGACGTAGGCGTGCGAAAGATCGGTGGTCCGGATGGTCGCCTCGCCGTCGCCGATGTTCAGATCGACGACGACGGCGACATCGGGGCCGGAGAGATCCACGTCGCGGGCGCCCGGGGCGCCGGCACCGTCAATACACACCGGGAAGCCGTTGAAGGACACTGAGATCCGGCTCGGGTCGAGCCCGAACGGTGCCATGCCGACCGCCGCGAGCACCCGGCCCCAGTTCGGATCGGACCCGAACAAGGCGGTCTTCACCAGGTTGTCGCGGGCCACCAGCCGGGCGGCGGTGACGGCGTCGTCCTCGCCGGGGGCGCCGGTCACCGTGACCGTCACTCGTTTGGTGACGCCCTCGGCATCAGCCTGCAGTTGGGCGCAGAGGTCCTCGCACACCCGCAGGGCCGCGTCGTCGAGATCTTCCTGGCTGGGTCGGATCTCACTCGCGCCGGACGCCAAGAACAGCACCGTGTCGTTGGTGGAGCAGCTGCCGTCGACGTCGAGCCGGTCGAAGGTGCGCGCGGTGGCTTTGCGCAGTGCCTCGTTCAGTGCGTCGGCGTCGGCGACGGCATCGGTGGTGAGCACAACCAGCATGGTGGCCAACGAGGGGGCCAGCATCCCCGCGCCTTTGGCCATCGCGCCGACCGTCCAGTTCTGCCCGGAGTCCAGGGAGTGATGCAGGGCAACCTGTTTGGGGACGGTGTCGGTGGTCATGATGGCCCGGGCGGCATCTTCGCCGCCGTGCAGGCCGCCGGCAAGCTCGTGCACGATCTCGGTGACCCCGGCCAGTACCTTGTCCATCGGCAATCGGTCCCCGATCAGGCCGGTGGAGCAGATGGCGACTTCGATGGGACCCGTTTCGGTACCCCAGTCCGACAAGGTGGCGGCCACCGCCTCCGCGGTGGTGTGCGTATCCCCGAAGCCGGCCGGCCCCGTGCAGGCGTTGGCCCCACCGGAGTTGAGCAGCACCGCCCGAAGACGGCCGGTGCTCAGCACCTGTTGGGTCCACAGCACCGGGGCGGCTTTGACCTGGTTGCGGGTGAACACCCCGGCCGCCGCGTAGTCCGGCCCCTCATTGAAGACCAGGGCCAGGTCGGGAGCGCCGGACTGCTTGATGCCGGCAGCGATCCCGGCCGCGCGGAAGCCGGCCGGTGCGGTGACACCCTGGGTACGCAAGAGTCGGGTCTGGGGGCTCACGGCGACACCCCCACCACTGAAAGTCCTTCGGTCTCCGGCCATCCCAGCGCGAGGTTCATCGACTGGACAGCGGCGCCCGCGGTTCCCTTGACCAGATTGTCGATCGCGCACAGCGCGACCAGTACACCGGCGTGGGAGTCGACGGTCACGGCAACCTGAGCGGCGTTACTGCCGACCACCGATCCGGTGCGCGGCAATTGCCCCTCCGGCAGCAGATACACGAAAGGCTCATCGCAGTAGGCCTTTTCGTAGGCGTCCCGGACCTCATCGGCGGTCGCGGTGGTGGGCGCGGTGCAGGTCGCGAGAATTCCGCGTGCGGTGGGGATGAGTACCGGGGTGAACGACACCCGCACCGGAGCATCGGTGACGGTGCGCAGACCCTGGGCGATCTCCGGGGTGTGCCGGTGCGCGCCACCGACGTTGTAGGCCCGGGCCGAGCCGATCACCTCCGCCGCCAGCAGGTCGACGTTGGCGGCTCGACCGGCTCCCGAGGTTCCGCTGACCGCGACGACGGTGACGGCCGGCTCGACCAGGTCGGCCGCGACGGCCGGCAGCAGGGCCAGCAGTGCTGCGGTGGGATAGCAGCCTGGAACGGCGACGCGGCGGGTGCCACGCAGGCGGTCCCGGCAGCCCGGAAGTTCCGGCAGTCCGTATGGCCAGCTGCCGGCGTGGTCGGAGCCGTAAAATCGGGTCCAGTCGGCCGGATCGGTCAGGCGGAAATCGGCCCCGCAGTCGATCACGACGGTATCCGGACCGAGGCGCTCGGCGAGTTTGGCCGAGTGCCCGTGCGGCAGCGCGAGGAAGACGACGTCGTGGCCACGGAGGACATCGATCTCGGTGGGCTCGAGCATGCGTTCGGCCAGCGGTAACAGGTGCGGGTGGTGGTCGGTGAGGTACGTGCCGGCGCTCGCGGCCGCGGTGAGCGCACCGATGGTCAACCGCCCGTCAAGGTAGCCGGGGTGGCCGAGCAGCAGACGGAGAATCTCGCCGCCGGCGTATCCGCTGGCGCCGGCGACGGCTACCGAAGTCATTCGCCAAGAATGCATGATTATGCACCTGATTGCAAATGCATTCGTCCGTATCCGGAGTGGCCCGGCGAACCACTACCCCCGGAGCTGCGCGCCGAAGAGTTCGCCGGCCCGGGCGACCGCGGCGTCCCGTGCGGCGCTGGCCTCGTCCTCGGTCAGTGTGCGGTCTGCAGCCCGGAAGCGCATCGCCAAGGTCAGCGACTTCCGGCCCTCGCCGACCTGCGGTCCGGTGTAGACGTCGAACAGTGTGATGTCCTCGAGCAGTTCACCGGCACCTGCCCGGACTGCGTCGATGACCGACTGGGCCGCGACACCGGCATCCACCACCAGGCTGAGATCCTGGAACACCGCCGGGAACGGCGAAACCCGAGGTGCGGCAAGGCGTTCGATCAGCGGGATGGCGTCGAGGTTCAATTCCACGGCGCAGGTGCCCTTCGGCAGGCCGCTGCGCTCCATCGCCGCCGGGTGTAACTGCCCGGCGTGACCGACCACGTCGCCGCCGACGATCACCTCCGCGCAGCGCCCAGGATGCCAGGGCAGGTGCTGGACGGCCCGCAATGTCACCTCGACGCCGCAGGCACGGGCGATGACCCGAACCGCTTCAAACGCGTCCGCCGCCTCCACCGGCCGGCCCGGACCCCAGGGGCCGCGGGGCTCCCGCAGGCCGGTGAGGACGACCCCGATATGCACCGGCTGGTCCGGCAGGGATTGATTGAGGTCCGCGATCTCGGCTTCGGTGGGTTTGCGGTGGGTCGGGATCAGTTCGACCGGCCGCGTTCGTGATGTGGGATGCACCACCTGGGCGAGGGAGAACAGCGACACGTCTCCGAAACCGCGGGAAACGTTGCGCGCCAGCGCTTCCAGCAGGGCGGGCAGCAGTGTGGTGGCCAACTCGGGACGGTCTGCCTCGAGCGGATTGAGCACCTTCGTGGTGTTCCGGCGTGGGTCGTCGGCGGCCAGACCCCAATGGTCGAAGACCCCGCTCGGCAGGAACGGGGTGGGCAGCACTTCGACGAATCCTGTCAGCGCCAGCGACTTGCCGACGGCCCGTCGGCGGCGTTGGCCGGCGGTCAACCCGCGGCCGGGTGGTGCCTTCGGAAGTTCGGACGGGATCACGTCGAGGCCCTCGAGACGTAGCACCTCCTCCACCAGGTCGGCGGGCTGGACCAGATCTGGTCGCCAACTCGGCGGGATGACAATCAGTTCCGCCGCATCGTTTGCGGCCGTCACTCGGGCGCCGATCTGGGTCAGCCTGCTCATCGTGGCACCGTCGGGGTAGGTCACACCGGCGATGCGGTCGGGCAGGTCGACGGCCATTCGTACCGGAGCCGGTGCGAAGTCGTCCCGCGGTGGATCCCCCCGCCAGTCGGTGAGGGTGGGCTGCGCTGTCCCGCCGGCGATCTCGGCGAGCAGGGCTGCGCAGCGGTCGACGGCCGCGACGGATATCGCAGGATCCACACTGCGTTCGTAGCGTCGGCCGGCCTCGCTGACCAGATGTAACCGCCGGATCGTGCGCGACACCGCCGCGGGATCCCAGACGGCCGCCTCCAGGAGTACGTCAGTGGTGACCTGGTCGATCTCAGTCGTGCCTGCTCCCATCACACCGCCGATCGCCGCTACGGCGACCTCATCGGCGATCAAGACATCGGCCGGGTCGAGCTTGCGTTCGATGTCATCGAGTGTGATGACGGTCTCTCCCGTTCGGGCGAACCGGACGGTGAAGTCCCCGTGAATCCGGCTGCTGTCGTGGGCGTGCATCGGATGTCCCAGTTCGAGCATGACGTAGTTCGTCACGTCGACGGCCGGTGAGATCGGCCTGATACCGGACAGCATCAGCCGTCGCCGCAGCCACCACGGCGACAGCGCCCGCGGGTCGATTCCGGTGACCGGGCGCAGGGCGAACCTGCTGACCCCGGTGCCGGACTCGACACGCACCGGCAGCGCCGGGCCGGTGGAGGGCAGCGGCGTCACGGTGTCGGCGGGATCGACGAATTCCAGGTCATAGGCGCAGGCGATCTCGCGGGCGATACCGCGCACCGACATGCAGTAGCCGCGGTCCGGGGTGACGGCCAGGTCGAACACGACGTCATCGAGGCCGAGGACCGCGGTGGCGTCTGCCCCGGGGGCTTCGGTCCCGGGCGGCAGCACCAGGATGCCGGAATGATCGGCACCAAGGCCCAGTTCGGCGGCCGAGCAGATCATGCCGTCGGAGGTCCGGCCGTATGTGGTTCGGCTGGCGATCGCGAAATCGCCGGGCAGGACCGCGCCCGGCAGGGCCACCACCACCAGATCGCCCACCGTGAAGTTGGTTGCGCCGCAAACAATATCGCGATCCAGGCCCGCCCCCACGTCGACCGTGCAGGCGCGGATGGGCTTCTTGAACTCGGTGAGTTCCTCGATGCCGGTCACCCGTCCGACCGAGAGCGGCCCGCTTACCGGGCCGAGTCGGATGATGTCCTCGACCTCGTGGCCGACCCGGATCAGCGCCTGCTCGAGGTCATCGGGGCTGACGTCCCACCCCGGAGCCCCGGCCTGGACCACCTCACGCAGCCAACTGTAGGGAAGCTTCATCAGACACCCACCCCGAACGGCAGGGAGAACCGGACATCTCCTTCAACCATGTCGCGCATGTCCGGGATGCCGTTGCGGAACTGCAGGGTGCGCTCCAGTCCCATCCCGAAGGCGAAGCCGGAATACACGTCGGGGTCGATCCCAGCGGCGCGCAACACATTCGGGTTCACCATCCCGCAGCCGCCCCATTCCACCCAGCCGGGGCCGCCCTTCTTGTTGGAGAAGAAGATGTCGACCTCGGCCGAGGGTTCGGTGAACGGAAAGAAGTGCGGCCGCATCCGGGTCCGGGCGTCGGGCCCGAACTCGGAGCGTGCGAATGCGTCCAGGGTTCCGCGCAGATGTGCCATGGTCAGCCCGCGGTCCACCGCCAACCCCTCGACCTGATGGAAGACCGGTGTGTGGGTGGAGTCCAGTTCGTCAGTGCGGAAGGTGCGCCCGATCGAGACGATGTAGACCGGTAGCTCCCGCTCGAGCAGGGTGCGCACCTGAACGGGCGACGTGTGGGTGCGCAGCAACTGCCGGGAGCCGTCCGGGGCGATCTGAAAAGTGTCGGACTCGCTGCGGGCGGGGTGATCCGGCGGGAAGTTCAGCGCGTCGAAGTTGAACTGCTCGCTCTCCACCTCCGGGCCCTCCGCCAATTCCCAGCCCATGGCGATGAAGGTGTCCGCGATGTGCTCGGCCAGGATGGTGATCGGGTGACGGGCACCGATCGCGTGGCGGGTCGATGGCAGGGTGACGTCGATCGTCTCCGCCACCAGGACGGCGGCGTCACGCGCTGCGCGTAACTCCGCGAGGCGGTCGTCGAAACCGGATTGGGCCGCGGACCGGGCTACGTTGACCCGCTTGCCGGCGTCGGAACGCTGATCCTTGGGCAGTCCGGCCAGCGCCTGTCGGGCGAGTGCGATCGGCGCCCTGTCGCCGAGGTGGTCGGTCTTGGCTCGGGCCAGCGCGTCGAGGTCCGGCGCCTCGCCGAACGCGCGCCTGGCTTCCGCAACCGCGGTGTCGAGTGCCTGCTGTGACAGCAGATCGGGCGATTCCTCAGCCACGCGGCGAGACTCTCCTTTGCGGTCGGGGCCCGATGCTGTCAGCAGGGCGGCGACGCTTCCCGGCGGGGGATTCGACGCAACATCAGTCCCGCAGATCATAGGTGATGCCACAATGACGCCTCGCGGGCTTTTGGCCCGGTCGGGCGCCTCGCGCGGCCGACACCGTGTCCCCGGCAGCGAGGAAGCAATGTGATGAGAGCCCTCATCGTGGGAGCCGTCTGGCTTGAGGCCGTGTTCGCCGCCTTCCTGGCGGTGCGGCACAGCCCCTGGTGGTGGGCCGTCGTCGCCGTCGTCATCGCACTGGCCGCACTGGGGACCTGGGATCTGGTGCAGACCCGTCACTCGCTCCTGCGTGCCTTCCCGATCCTCGGCCACGCCCGGTGGCTGGCCGAACTGATCCGCCCGGAGATTTATCAGTACTTCGTCGAGTCCAACACCGACGGCGCCCCGTTCGATCGTGAGACCCGCGACGCGGTGTACCGCCGGGCGAAGGGCACCAAGGGTGACGAGCCGTTCGGCACCGAGCGTGACGTCAACGCCGTCGGACACGAGTTTCTGCGGCATTCGTTGCGGGCCCGGATCGCCACCGAACTGAAACCGACGGTGCGTCTCGGCGGCCCCGACTGCACACAGCCCTATGACATTGCGCTGCTGAACGTTTCGGCGATGAGTTTCGGTGCGCTGTCCGCCAATGCCATCGAGGCACTCAACGGTGGCGCTGCGCTGGGCGGGTTCGCCCACGACACCGGTGAGGGCGCGATCAGCCCCTACCACCTCAAACACGGTGGCGACCTGATCTGGGAGATCGGCTCCGGCTACTTCGGTTGCCGCACCTCCGACGGCCATTTCGACCCGGAACTATTCCGGGAGAAGGCTAACCTTCCGACAGTCAAGGCGATCTCGATCAAGCTTTCCCAGGGCGCCAAACCTGGCCTGGGCGGTGTCCTGCCCGGCGCCAAAGTCACTCCGGAGATTGCTTCCACCCGTGGGGTTCCGGTCGGACAGACGGTGGTGTCCCCGCCGGCGCACAACGCGTTCGGCAGTCCGCTGGAACTCATGCACTTCATCGCGACTCTGCGCAGCCTTTCCGGCGGCAAACCGGTCGGCTTCAAGCTGTGCATCGGCGCCCGCACCGAGTTCCTGGGTCTCTGCAAAGCCATGTTGCAGACTGGGATCACCCCAGACTTCATCATCGTCGACGGTTCCGAAGGTGGCACTGGAGCAGCGCCCCAGGAGTTCGAGGATCACGTCGGTATGCCGCTGACCGAAGGTCTGATGCTGGTGCAGAACTGCCTGGTCGGCACCGGGTTGCGCAAGCACATCAAGATCGGCGCGTCGGGCAAGGTGGCCCGGGGCGTCGACATCGTCACCCGAATCTGCCAGGGCGCGGACTTCACTCTGTCGGCCCGCGCGATGATGTTCGCCGTCGGCTGTATTCAGGCGATGAAGTGCCACACAAACCGTTGCCCTGCGGGAGTGGCGACCCAGGACCAGGGTCTGTCCCGGGCGCTGTACGTGCCCGACAAGATCGAACGGGTGGCGAACTTCCAGAAGGCGACGGTGGCGAGCGCTGCTCAGATGGTTGCGTCGATGGGCCTGGCCGGGTTCCACGAGTTGACGCCGGCGATGCTCAATCGGCGCGTCGACTCCACCAGGAACCGGACCTACGCCGAGATCTACGAGTGGCTGATGCCCGGGGAGTTGCTGGAGTGCCCGCCGGAAGCGTGGCTATCGGATTGGATCGAGGCCAGCGCCGAGGAGTTCGTCTGAGCCGGCCGCCGGGCGAATGACAAAGCCGTTCCCAGCACCGCCGTTCCCAGCACCGCACCGAGCGCACCGATCGCGGCGGAGGCGCCGAGGGACAGGTATCCGAAGCAGATCATGAGGTAGCCGAACGCGCTTGCCGCGACGAGCAACCCGTAGCGGGTCGAGGTCCACGGACTCGGCTCTCCGAACCGGGTGCCGACCGTCATTCCGATCATCAGCGCCACCGCGTGTCCGATAGTCGTGAAGTCTCCCCCGCTGGCCAGCACGGAGCCTGCAGCCAACGCCAGCCAGCCACCGGCCCACGCCGCGGACCATCGCCGCGGCAAGGCGGTGGTGAGGGTGCCCAGCACGGCGACGGCCCCGTAGCTCATACCGACATCGGCGGCGTCGGCGATGGACCCCTCAACGAGCCCGGCCCGCAGCGCGGCCGCGATTCCGACCGCGACGACCAGCGTGGTGCCGACATGGCCGACCGCGAAAGCCACCACCAGTCGTCGACTCCGCCACAGCAATTCGGCGAGCGCGAGCAACGCGACCAGACCCGGGAGCCAGATATGGATGTATTCGGACTGGGTGATGAATGCGCTGTCGATGAGAGTGGTGAAGCTGCCGTCCGCCAGATTGTGCAGGTTGGTGCTGGCGTGCTGAATCACTTCCTGTCTGCTGCCCGGGCCGAGCCGGCGGAGCATCACAGCCATCACGACGAGTGCCGTGGCGTACGTCACGGTCACCTTGACCCGGCCGATCTGGGTGAGCAGCCAGACTATGGCGAATTTCACGTGCCGAATTTCACGTGCCGAATTTCACGTGGCGAACTTCACGCCGGGTTCTCGTCGGCATCATCGGGTTCGTCGGTATCGCCGGAACCGGAAGCGCCCGCGCGGGTCTTGAGCCGGTACATCACCAAGTCCGCGGGTACGCCCTGTTGACGCGGTGCGAACACCTGACGGCGAACGCGCTTCACCGTCACCCCCAGCGCCGCCAACTCCTCTTCGGCGATCGCGTGCAGCGTCGTCTCCGAGACGATCAAGCCGCCGTTGCTGGCTCGTTCCATGACCCGCGCCGCGATGTTGACGTCGACTCCCAGCCAGTCCGCGCCGATGCGCTGGGGCCGCCCGGTGTGGGCGCCGGCCCGCATCCGGGGCGTATAGCCGTCAACGTCGACACCCGTCACGGCATCTTGGGCGGTCAGGGTGGCCCGGACCGCTGTGCCGGCGTCGAGGAAAGTCGCCATGATCCCGTCGCCCATACGTTTCACGATGCGACCGCCGGCATCCAGCATCGGCGTCTCAGCGGCCTCGGCGACCTTGCGCAGCAGTCGCAGGGTCGCCTCGTCGCCGGCCTTGAGCGACCAATCCGAAAATCCGACGAGGTCGGTGAAGACGATGGTCAACTCGGGGTTGGCCGGCTGGCCCGATAATCGTTCGGTGAGCGCTTGCCAGAGCTGTAGGCCGGCCAGCCCCACCTCCCTCGTCGCAACGCTGCGGTCGCGGATCAGTCGATCGGCGGCGCGGGCGGCGGCCTGCGGGCCACCGTCACCGGCCGTTGACAACGGATCGCCGAAGTCGGGATCGCCGGGCAGTGCACGGCGGGCGCGGCGGATTGCGGCGACCACCTCCGGGCTGTGGTTTGTTTCGCGCAGCCAGGCGGAGATCCGCGCCGCGGCACCGCCCTTGTCGACGTTCTGCTCCTCGACCGGCTCGACCTCCACCACGGGCCAAGCGTAAGCGCATCGAGGCCCGCACGCGCTCTGGAAGCTTCATCGGCCGCGGCTGGGACCGCTGCCCATTCGCCGCACTCTTCGCCGAGAACCGAGCCAAGCCATCGCCCGGCTGCAACTCCTGGCTGCCCGGCGACGGATCCCCAGCGGCTAACCTCGGCTACGTTGGGCTTTCGCGCTCTGGTACAGGCAGATGGCCGCTGCGGCAGCCACATTCAGACTGTCCACACCGCCCGACATCGGGATGACGATGCGATGGTCGGCCGCGGCCGCAACCCCCTCGGACAGGCCGTGCGCCTCGGGCCCGAACAACCATGCGGTTGGGCCGGCCAGGACCGACTCGGCATCGTCGAGGGTCAACTCCCCGTCCAGAGTGGTTGCCAGCACCTGCAGGCCAGCCCCGCGGAGGCCACCGATCAGCCCGGCGGTGTCCTTCTCCCCCAGGATTGAGACCGCGAAGATGCTGCCGGCGGAGGCGCGCACGCACTTTCCGTTGAAGGGATCAACGGCGTCACCGGCGAAGATCACCGCAGCGGCGCCCATCGCGTCGGCCAGCCGGATCAGCGTTCCGGCATTGCCCGGATCGGCCACATCCACTGCGACCACGATGAGCGACGGACCAGCGGCCAGGATGTCGTCAAGCCGTCCGTCAGGAATCCGGCAAACGGCGACCAGGCCGGCGGGTGTCACGGTCTCGGACAGCGCCTTCATGGCCCGGTCGGTGACGGTAACGACGGCAAGACCGCGCAACAAGGGGGCGTACCGCAGAGCGGCCACCTCGGTGGCGAAGACCCGGTCGACGACACCATGCCGAGCCGCCGCCTCGACCAGATTGGGGCCTTCGGCCAGAAATCGGCCTGCGGCGACGCGCTCGGAACGGCGTTGCAGCTTGGCCGCGCCAGTGACTGTGGAGGACCGCTCAGTGAGCGGAACCGTCACGCAGCCTCACCGGACGGGGCGTTCACATCCTCGGGCAGGGCGGCGCGGGCCACCTCGACCAACGCGGTGAATGCCGCCGGGTCGCTGACAGCGATCTCAGCGAGGTTCTTGCGATCCACCTCCACACCGGCAGCCTTGAGGCCCTGGATCAACCGGTTGTAAGTGATGTCGTTGGCGCGGGCCGCGGCGTTGATCCGGGAGATCCACAGCTTGCGGAACTCGCCCTTGCGGGCACGCCGGTCACGGTAGGCGTAGTTGAGCGAATGCAACTGCTGCTCTTTGGCCTTGCGGTACAGCCGGGAGCGCTGGCCACGGTAGCCCTTGGATGCCTTGAGGACTGTCCGCCGCTTCTTCTGGGCGTTGAGGGCGCGTTTCACGCGGGCCATGGGGTGTTCCTCTTCTCGTCGGTGTCAGAAAGTCGGGGTGCCTGACGGCGGGGTGATCAGCCGTTGAGCAGCTTGTTGACGCGCTTGACGTCGTTGGCGGCCACCTCGGTGCGGCCGTCCAGGCGACGGGTCCGGCGCGACGGCTTGTGCTCGAGCAGATGGCGGCGATTCGCCTTCTGCCGCACGATCTTTCCGGTGCCGGTGCGGCGGAACCGCTTGCTGGCACCGCTGTGGGTCTTTGCCTTGGGCATCTGTTCCTCAGTTCTTCTCGGTGGTCGTACCTGAAATCAGGTCTGGGTCGGGGCTGCTTCGTTCTCCGGGCCGGCAGGAGCGGGACTCTCAGGGGCTCCGACCGTCTGCTGTGCCGCCCGGGCCCGGGTCTTCGCGCCGCGGTGCGGTGCGAGCACCATCGTCATGTTCCGGCCGTCCTGCTTGGCGGAGGTCTCGACGAAACCGTGGTCGGCAACATCCCCGGCAAGCCGCTGCAGCAGCCGATAGCCCAGTTCGGGCCGGGACTGCTCGCGACCGCGGAACATGATCGTCACCTTGACCTTCGACCCAGCTTCGAGGAAGCGGACCACGTGGCCTTTTTTGGTCTCGTAGTCGTGCGGGTCGATCTTGGGCCGGAGTTTCTGCTCCTTGACGACGGTCTGCTGCTGGTTCTTGCGAGACTCGCGAGCCTTCTGGGCCGTCTCGTACTTGAACTTGCCGTAGTCCATGATCTTGCAGACCGGTGGTCTGGCATCCGGGGCTACTTCGACGAGGTCGAGATCGGCATCCGCGGCGACGCGGAGAGCGTCTTCGATGCGAACTATGCCCACCTGCTCCCCGCCTGGTCCGATCAGGCGGACCTCAGGTACGCGGATGCGCTCGTTGACGCGGGTCTCAGTGCTGATGTGGCCTCCCTGGTTGGCGTTATCTCCTCAGACCGTTGGGACAACCCGGGGAAGACACCACACCAGCGGAAAGGCCCTGCACGTGGCAGGGCCCAAAGCCGACCGGTCACAACGGGCGCCATGTGACGAACGTCGCCTGCGCGGCGCGCAGGACGGATACCGAGATATCCGCGACCGGACCGTTGTACCAGTGCTGAGATGCCGGTAAGGCTTCTCGACGGCCAGCGGTGGGAGTGGGACTCCTCTTGTTGTCCTGGCGTGAGCCGGGACGGTCGTACGTGGGAGTCTAACAGGCGTGCCGGAGAATCCCAGCAGCCCCAATGACACCGTTCGCGATCTGGTCGACGTGCCCGCCGTCGAGGTCATCACCCGGGCGGCGGTGATGCTCATGAGCGCGGCGGCGGAGAAACTCGGGCTGGCAGACGCCGACCCCGACGCCAGCGCGCATCGTGATCTTGATGAGGCTCGACGTCTGATCACCGCACTGGCCGGCTTGGTCACCGCCGCCAATCCGGATCTCGGGGTGCACGCCGGGCCGCTTCGCGACGGCGTCCGGGCGCTGCAACAGGCCTTCCGTGAGGGCAGCGCCTTTCCCGATGCGCCGGGTGCCGGCCCGGGCGAGAAGTACACCGGCCCCGTCGAGTAGGCGACATTCGCCGGCCCGGTGGCACGTCCACCGGGCCGGACTGACCCGCGCCGAATATCCTGGCCCCCTATGGCAACGACGACCGCACCGACGACGGCAGCGATGACCGGCCGGCTGCACTGGGTTCCGGCCGCGGCGGGCTGGCTGCTCGGGGTGATCGCGGGCGCCTCGCTGCTGTCGAGCATCTCCTCGACGATCCGGCACCTCACCAAAGTCCCCCGCGAGTTCATCGACAACTACCTGTTCAACTTCCCGGACACCAGCTTCGCCTGGGCGTTCGCGGTGGCGATCCTGGCCGGCGCACTGGTGGCCCGCAAACGGATCGCCTGGTGGGTGCTGCTGGCGAACCTGCTGGTGGCGGTGGGTTTCGACGTTGTCGGCCTGATCCAGCGCGACGTCACGAGGCTGGAGCAGGTTGGCGAACTCCTCGGGTTTGCCCTCCACCTCGCCGCTATTGCGATCCTGCTGCTCTCGTACAAGGAGTTCTGGGCGAAGGTCCGCCGCGGCGCACTGTTCCGGGCCGCTGGTGTCCTGGTCGCCGGCAACATCATCGGAATCCTCCTGGCCTGGGGGCTGCTGACGTTGTTCCCCGGTTCGTTGCAGCCCGGCTATCGGTTGCCCTACGCGATCAATCGGGTGAGCGGTTTCGCCCTCGCCACCGCGGACTTCTTCGTCGGGAAGCCACACGGCTTCATCAACGCCTTGATGGGCCTGTTCGGTGCGTTGGCCCTGATGGCGGCGGTCGTGGTGCTGTTCCTGTCCCAGCGGGCGGATAACGCGCTCACCGGCGAGGACGAGTCGGCGATTCGGGGATTGCTCGAGGTTTACGGCAAGAACGACTCGCTGGGCTACTTCGCCACCCGCCGGGACAAGTCGGTGATCTTCGCCGCCAGTGGGCGGGCTGCGATCACCTACCGGGTGGAGGCCGGCGTGTGCCTGGCCAGTGGTGACCCGGTCGGTGATCCCCGCGCCTGGCCTGCGGCCATCGAAGCCTGGCAGGAGCTCTGCCTGGCCTACGGCTGGGCGCCCGGGGTGATGGGCGCGAGTTCGACGGGCGCCCAGGCCTTCCGGGAAGCCGGATTGAGTGCTCTGCAACTCGGCGACGAGGCGATCCTCTACCCGGACAAGTTCCACCTCTCCGGGCCGGACATGCGGGCCGTGCGCCAAGCGGTGACCAGGGCCCGACGGTCCGGGCTGACCGTGCGGATGCGACGTCACCGCGACCTCACCGCCGAGCAGATGGCGGAGGTGATCAACCGTGCTGACGCCTGGCGCGACACCGAGACCGAGCGGGGTTTCTCGATGGCGCTGGGCAGGCTGGGTGACCCGGCCGATGGAGACTGTCTGCTGGTCGAAGCCGTACAAGGCGGCGACCAGGACGACACTCGCGACGACTCGAATGACGGCGCTGGCGGCACCGTGGTGGGCATGCTCTCGCTGGTGCCCTGGGGTCCCAACGGGCTGTCGCTGGACCTGATGCGCCGGTCGCCGTCATCGCCGAACGGAACCGTCGAGTTGATGGTCAGCGAGTTGCTGCAGCAGGCCGATACCGTCGGCGTCAGCCGAGTTTCGCTGAACTTCGCGATGTTCAGGTCGGCCTTCGAGCAGGGCTCCGCACTGGGCGCGGGCCCGGTGGCGCGACTGTGGCGGGCGCTCCTGGTGTTCTTCTCGCGTTGGTGGCAGTTGGAGACGCTGTACCGGTCCAACATGAAATACCAACCGCAGTGGGTGCCCCGGTACGCCTGCTACGAGGACACCCGGCTGATCCCGCGGGTCGGGGTGGCTTCAGTGATCGCCGAGGGATTCCTGGTGCTGCCGTTTTCGCGGCGGGGCAAACAGCACACCGGGCACCACTCAGCCGTGCCGCATGAACTGGCCGCCAGTGGCGTGCTGCACGCCGATGGGACGGCGCCGACCCTTCCGGCGGATTCAACGCCAACGCAGGCCGGCACCGAACCCGACGAGCACAGGCTGCCGGAGCAGGTCCGGGTGCGGATGGCGAAGTTGAAGGCCCTCCAGGACAGGGGGGTTGACGCGTACCCGGTTGGGCAGCCACCGACGCACACGGTCGCGCAGGCATTGACCGCCGCCGACGAGGACGGCGTCACGGTCGCGGGCCGGGTGCTGCGGACCCGCGACTACGGGGGTGTCACCTTCGCCCAACTGCGGGACTGGTCCGGCGACATCCAATTGCTGCTGGACCGATCCGAACTCGACGCCGATGACGGCGGTCAGGCTGGGGATTGCGCCGACCCCGGGCAGGGCTCCGAAGACTTCGCCGAAGTGGATCTCGGGGACCTGATCGAGGCTAGCGGGCGAATGGGATACAGCCGCAACGGAACTCGCTCGCTTCTGGTGCAGCGTTGGCGGCTGCTGGGGAAGTGTCTGCGGCCACTGCCGGACAAACGCAAAGGTCTGACCGACCCGGAGGCGCGGGTGCGGTCACGCTATGTCGACCTGGTCGTCAACCCGGTCGCCCGCGATCTGATCCGGGCACGCAGCGACATCCTGCGGTCGATCCGGGAGACGTTGTTCGGCAAGGACTTCCTGGAGGTCGAGACCCCGATACTTCAGCAGATTCACGGCGGGGCGAACGCCCGGCCGTTCCAGACCCACATCAACGCCTATGACCTGGACCTGTACCTGCGGATCGCCCCGGAGTTGTACCTCAAGCGGCTGTGCGTCGGCGGGGTGGAGCGGGTCTTCGAACTGGGCCGCGCGTTCCGCAACGAGGGCGTGGACTTCAGCCACAACCCCGAGTTCACCCTGCTGGAGGCCTACCAGGCGCATGCCGACTACCTGGTGTGGGTGGACGGCTGCCGGGAGCTGATCCAGAACGCCGCCGCCGCGGCCAACGGTTCGATGGTCGTGATGCACCGCCGCGAGGACGGATCGCTCGAGCCGGTGGACATCTCCGGCCAGTGGACGGTCAAGACCGTGCACGACGCCGTCTCGGAGGCACTCGGCGAGCAGATCGGTCCGGAGACCGGCCTGGCTGAACTGCGCCGACGCTGCGATGCCGCACGGGTCCCCTACCTGAGCCACTGGGACAGCGGGGCGGTCGTTCTCGAACTCTACGAACGGCTGGTCGAGGAGCACACTCAGGCGCCAACCTTCTACCTGGACTTCCCCACCTCGGTGTCGCCGCTGACCCGCCCGCACCGCAGCCGCGCCGGGGTTGCCGAGCGCTGGGACCTGGTCGCCTGGGGCGTGGAACTGGCGACGGCGTACAGCGAGTTGACTGATCCGGTGGAGCAGCGTCGGCGGCTGCTGCAGCAGTCGATGCTCGCCGCCGGGGGTGACCAGGAGGCGATGGAACTCGATGAGGACTTCCTGCAGGCGATGGAGTACGGGATGCCACCGACCGGTGGGATGGGTATGGGTGTGGACCGGGTGGTGATGCTGATTACCGGCCGCAGCATCCGCGAGAGCCTGCCATTCCCGCTGGCAAAGCCGCGGTAATCTGACGGAGTGACGCCTTCAGTGCCGAGGGCCGCTCCCATCATCCTGGCGGAGCCGTTCGACCCGTTCCGCGACCACGTTTCGTTGATGCACGGCTGGATCCCAGTGACGGCGCAGGTACTGGCCGCCGTGACGGTGATCCTGGCAGTCGGCTGGCGTACCCGCCGTTGGCGGCTGGTGGCGGTGCCGGCGGCCGGCCTGTCCGGACTGGCTCTGGCTCTCGTCGTCCACTGGAGCATCGCCAGCAACGGCCTCGCCGGCGAGCCCGCCCCCCGGCAGATGTGGTTGTGGATTGCGCTCACCGGTTTTGCGGCTGTCGTGGCAGTGCTGGGCTGGCGCTCGGCGCACTGGTGGCGACGCGCCACCGCGGTGGCGGCCGTGCCGTTGTGTGCGCTGTCCGCTGGGCTGATGCTCAACTTCTGGGTGGGCTACTTCCCCACCGTGCAGACCGCCTGGGGTCAACTCACCGGTGGTCCGCTACCGGGACAGACCGACCGTGCCACCGTCTCGAAAATGCTCGCCGCACAGGACGTGCCGGCGAAGGGGAAAGTCGTACCGGTCGACATTCCCGCCACGATTTCGAAGTTCAAGCACCGTGGCGAACTCGTTTACCTGCCGCCGTCCTACTTTGCCAGCAACCCGCCGCCGGCCCTTCCTGTGGTGATGATGATCGGCGGGCAGTTCAACACGCCGGCCGACTGGATTCGTGCCGGCACGGCGGTCGACACCATCGATGATTTCGCGGTCCGGCACGGCGGCAATGCCCCGGTGTTCGTGTTCGCGGACTCTGGCGGCGCATTCAACAACGACACCGGATGCGTCAACGGCCCACGGGGCAATGCCGGTGATTACCTCACCAAAGATGTGGTGCCGTATGTCATTTCGAGCTTCGGGGTCAGCGATGATCCGGCAAACTGGGGCCTGGTCGGATGGTCGTCCGGCGGTACCTGCGCGCTCAACCTCGCAGTGAAGCACCCAGAACTGTTCAGCGCCTTCGTGAACATCGACGGGGACTTCTCCCCCAACGCCGGCGACCGGCAGCAGACAATTGACCGGCTGTACGGTGGTGACGCCGCCGCCTATGCGCGCTGGGATCCTTCTACGATCATTGCGCAGAACGGGCCGTTCGAGGGCGTCGCGGGATGGTTCGCGGTATCCACGCCGCCGGGCACCCGAACCCACCCGGTGACAGGCGCCGACCTGCCGGAACAGCAACTGGGTGCCATGCCCACAACTCCGAACTCCGCCGCCAGAGCGCTGTGCAGGCTGGGCAACGAATACGGGATCGACTGCGCGGTCATCCCTGAGACCGGGAAGCACGACTGGCCCTTCGCCGGGCGCGCGTTCCGGTCCTCGCTGCCGTGGCTTGCGGGCCGGATCGGCACCCCCGACGTGCCGGAGATACCGCTCCCCGGAACTGGCGGATGGGACGGCGTTTCCGTTACCGCGGAGGGTGGACCGCAGTCCAGTCCGGCGCCCACATCCGGAGTGCGGTGAGGGACGCACCGAGAGTACGGTGACGCCATGGCCGACGAGCAGGTACCGGAGGAGCAGCTCGCCGCGGAGGGAGCGTCTGACCCCCCAGCGACAAGCGATACGGCCGTCGCTCCGCATGTTGCGATTGACCCCGACCCCGGGTATGGCCCGACTGGCGTGCCGACGTTGGAGGGGGTGCGCGAGAAGATCGAGACCAGGTACGGGACCGCCTTGGGCGCAACGGAATTGGCGCAGGATACGCCGGAGGGCCGCGCCGTGGCGGAGCGGTACGACGCGGTTCACGAGGCGGCGGCGCGGAAGCTGGAGGAGATCCGGGCCGCGATGGACAAGTCGGACTGACCGACCGTCAGATCAGGCGCTGACCTTCTTGCGTCGGGACGGACTCTTGGGTGCCGGCGGATCGAGCAGTTCGGCGAGGAATGCTCCCGTGTAGCTCTGCGGATTGGCGGCGATGTCCTCCGGGGTGCCTTGGCCGACCAGGGTCCCCCCGCCCGCTCCCCCTTCGGGTCCCATGTCGATGATCCAGTCCGAGGTCTTGATCACGTCCAGGTTGTGTTCGATCACGATGACCGAATTACCCTTGTCGACAAGGCCGTTGATGACCTTGAGCAGCTTTCGGATGTCCTCGAAGTGCAGGCCGGTGGTCGGCTCGTCGAGGATGTACACGGTGCGGCCGGTTGATCGCTTCTGCAGTTCGGCTGCCAGTTTCACCCGCTGCGCCTCACCGCCGGACAAGGTCGGGGCCGACTGGCCCAGTCGCACGTAGCCCAGGCCGACGTCGACGAGGGTCTTCAGATAGCGGTGGATGCTGCTGATCGGCTCGAAGAAATCGCAGCCGTCCTCGATGGACATGTCGAGGACCTCGGAGATGGTCTTGCCCTTGTAGTGCACCTCGAGCGTCTCGCGGTTGTAGCGGGCGCCGTTGCAGACTTCGCAGGGCACGTAGACGTCCGGGAGGAAGTTCATTTCGATCTTGATCGTGCCGTCGCCCGAGCAGGCCTCGCAGCGGCCGCCTTTGACGTTGAACGAGAACCGGCCCGGCTGGTAACCGCGCACCTTCGCCTCGGTGGTGGCCGCGAACAGACTGCGAATCTTGTCGAACACTCCGGTGTAGGTGGCCGGATTGGATCGCGGTGTGCGGCCGATCGGTGACTGATCGACCCGGACCAGTTTGTCCACCTGGTCCAGACCGTTGATCCGGGTGTGCCGCCCGGGCACCGTGCGGGCGCCGTTGAGCTTGTTTGCGAGCACTGACGCGAGGATGTCGTTGACCAGAGTGGATTTACCGGAGCCGGATACCCCGGTGACCGCGGTCAGCACCCCGAGCGGGAAGGCGACGTCGATCCCCCGCAGGTTGTGCTCCCTCGCACCGACGACGGTCAACTGCCGCTTGCGGTCGACGGGCCGACGGATGGCGGGCACGTCGATGCTCTGCCGCCCCGACAGGTACGCCCCGGTGATTGAGTTCGGGTTGTTCAGCAGCTCGCTGTACGGCCCGCTGTGGACGACCCGGCCACCGTGCTCGCCCGCCGCAGGACCGATGTCGACGACCCAGTCGGCATGGGCGATGGTGTCCTCATCGTGTTCGACGACGATCAAGGTGTTGCCCAGATCCCTCAGCCGGGTGAGGGTTTCGATGAGTCGGCGGTTATCGCGCTGGTGCAGACCGATGGACGGCTCGTCGAGCACATAGAGCACTCCGACCAGGCCCGAACCGATCTGGGTGGCCAGTCTGATCCGCTGGGCCTCGCCGCCCGACAGGGTGCCCGCGGCCCGGCCCAGAGTCAGATAGTCCAGACCGACGTCGAGCAGGAAGCCGAGGCGGGACTGCACCTCTCTGAGAACCTGACCGGCGATGGCCGCCTCACGCGGGCCGAGGGTGAGTTCGTTGAGGAACGCCGAGCAGTCGGCGATGGACAACTCGCACACCTCGGCGATCGACTTGCGGTGCTCGCCGGCGGAGAGCGTGACGGCCAGGATCTCCGGCTTGAGCCGGGTGCCATCACATTCCGGGCACGGCACGTCGCGCATGAAGCCCTCGTAGCGCTCCTTCATCAACTCGGAGTCGGTCTGCTCCATGCGGCGCTGTAGGAATGCCATGACGCCTTCAAAGTCGGCGTAGTAGGACCGGGTCCGCCCGTAGCGGTTCTTGTAGCGGACATGCACCTGCTGGTCGGATCCCTCCAGGAGCGCCTTGCGGGCCTTTGCGGGAAGCTTCCGCCACGGGGTGTCGATGTCGAACCCCAGCGCCTCGCCGAGGCCGGCCATCATCCGGGTGAAGTAATCGGAGTTGTGGCCCATCGCCCACGGCGCCACGGCTCCCTCGGCGAGGGTCAGGTCCGGGTCGGGCACCACCAGATCGGGATCGACCTCCTTCCGGATGCCCAGCCCGCTGCACTCCGGGCAGGCACCGTACGGGGAGTTGAACGAAAATGACCGCGGCTCAAGATCATCCACCGCCAGCGCATGGCCGTTCGGGCAGGCCAGCTTCTCGGAGAACCGTTGTTCTCTGGGGGCACCGTGCGGGTCGTCTTCCTCGCGATCGACGAAGTCCAGCACCACGATGCCATCGGCGAGACCGAGTGCGGTCTCCACCGAATCGGTGAGCCGCTGCTTGGCGGAAGCCTTGACCGTCAGCCTGTCGATCACCACCTCGATGTCGTGCTTCTCCTGCTTCTTGAGCTTCGGCGGATCGGTCAGCGGGTGCACCACACCGTCGACCCGGACCCGGCTGTAACCCTGGGTGTTGAGCTTGTCGAACAGGTCGGCGAACTCGCCCTTGCGGGTGCGCACGACCGGGGCGAGGACCTGAAAGCGGACGCCCTCCTCCATCGCCAGCACCTGATCGACGATCTGTTGGGGGGTCTGGCGGGCGATCCGCTCCCCGCAGACCGGGCAGTGCGGGGTGCCGGCGCGGGCATACAACAAGCGCAGGTAGTCATAGACCTCGGTGATGGTGCCGACGGTCGATCGGGGGTTGCGGTTGGTCGACTTCTGATCGATCGAGACCGCGGGCGACAGGCCCTCGATAAAGTCGACGTCGGGTTTGTCCATCTGGCCGAGGAACTGGCGGGCGTAGGCGCTCAGCGACTCGACGTAACGGCGCTGACCCTCGGCGAAGATCGTGTCGAAAGCCAGCGAAGACTTCCCGGAACCGGACAGCCCGGTGAAGACGATCAAGCTGTCGCGCGGCAGATCCAGGTCGACGCTGCGGAGATTGTGCTCGCGCGCGCCTTTGACGATGAGCCGGTCAGCCACGCGCCCATGCTATGTGCCGGTACCGACGTTCAGTAACGTGACCTGCATGACCCTCGTGGATGACAGCTACACCGGTCACGTCGAATCGCAGACCGCGGCGCGGCGCACCCTGCCCGGCGTCTCGATCATCAAGATGTCGGTCGGGCCGATGGACAACAACGCCTACCTGGTGACGTGCGCGGCCACCGGTGAGTCACTGTTGATCGACGCCGCCAACGACCCGGAGCTGATGGTGCGCTTGGTGGGTGAGCACGCCCCGAAGCTGGCGATGATCGTCACCACCCACCAGCACTTCGATCACTGGCAGGCGCTGGCGGCGGTGGCCGAGGCCACCGGCGCCCCGACCGCCGCCCATGAGCTGGACGCCGAGCAGTTGCCGGTCCCACCGGAGCGGCTGCTGGCCGGCGGTGACGTCCTTGAACTGGGTGATCTCACCTTCGATGTGATTCACCTGCGCGGTCACACCCCGGGCTCGGTAGCCCTCGCACTGCGGCCCGGTGGAGAGCGCACTGCGGTTCAGCTGTTCACCGGCGACTGCCTTTTCCCTGGCGGTCCTGGGCGGACAACAACCCCGGAGGAGTTCGACTCACTGATGACCGGACTGGAGACCCAGGTGTTCGGGGTCTACGGCGACGACACCATTGTTTACCCCGGCCATGGCGACGACACCACCCTCGGTGAGGAGCGGCCCCGACTGGCGGAGTGGCGGGAGCGGGGCTGGTGAGGTAGCCGGTTTCTGTCGGGGCCGGGAGGCCGTCGTACTATGTGCATATGAATGCAGATAGTGGAGCTTGCACTCGGCGGCTCCCCGACGACCAGGTCGATCTGGTGGTTGAGGTCTTCCGGATGCTGGCCGACGCCACACGGGTTCAGATTCTGTGGGCACTCGTTGCCCGTGAGTTGTCCGTTGGCGACCTTGCGGCTCATGTCGGAAAACCTGCGCCCAGCGTGTCGCAGCACCTGGCCAAGTTACGCATGGCACGACTGGTGCACACCCGCCGCGACGGCACCACCATCTACTACAGCGTGGACAACGACCACATCCGGCAACTCGTCTCCGATGCGGTGTTCAACGCCGAGCATGCCGGGCCGGGCATACCCGGGCACCATCGCGACACCGGCGAACTCGCCGTCCTGCACGAACGGAAGCGCAAGGACGGGCGCAGCGCATGACTCACGAATCCCGGATTGCACCCCGAGGCCCCGAGAACCATGCGCATCACCACCATGACCATGACCACGACCATGGCGACCATGGCCCACTCGCCGCGCTCCGCGAGGTATTCCTCCCGCACAGCCACGACGCGGCTGACAGCATCGACGATGCCCTGCAGTCCAGCGCTGCCGGAATCCGGGCGGTAAAGATAAGCCTGCTGGCACTCGGGGTGACCGCGCTCGCCCAGTTCGTGATCGTCGCGATTTCCGGGTCGGTGGCCCTGCTGGCCGACTCCATCCACAACGTGGCCGATGCCCTCACCGCTGTGCCACTGTGGATCGCGTTCGCAATCAGCACCAAGCCCGCCACCCGTCGGTACACCTACGGGTTCGGACGAGCCGAGGATATAGCCGGACTCTTCGTGGTGGCGATGATCGCCCTGTCCGCCGTCGTCGCCGGTGCGGAGTCCTTCCGGCGACTCGCCGATCCGGCACAGGTCGGTTATGTCGGCTGGGTCGCCGCCGCCGGTTTTGTTGGCTTTGTGGGCAACGAACTTGTCGCGATCTACCGCATCCGGGTTGGCCGGCGCATCGGCTCGGCAGCCCTGATCGCCGACGGATTGCATGCCCGCACCGACGGACTCACCTCGCTGGCGGTCGTCGCCGGGGCTGCCGGGGTTGCTCTTGGCTTTCCCCTGGCCGACCCGATTGTCGGGCTGCTGATCACCGTAGCCATCCTCGCGATCTTGCGTACCGTTGCTCGCGACATCTTCCGCCGTCTGATGGACGGAGTAGACCCCCAACTGGTTGATGCTGCCGAAGCCGCACTGGCCGCCGAACCGGGAGTCACCGGCGTGCGGAGCGTCAGGATGCGCTGGATCGGCCACCGTCTCCATGCCGAGGCAGAACTTGATATCGACCCGGCGACCAGCATCACCGATGCTCACCGGATCGCGCACGAAGCCGAACACACACTCACCCACGCCGTGCCCAAACTCACCAGCGCGCTCGTCCATGCCTACCCAGGAAAACACCGCAGTGTCGGAGCCTGAAATACTGGGTGGGTGCTCCAGTCACCGGCGAACCCCGGTTCCCGGGTGGGGTCGGCAAGACTTTGGGAGCCCGGCCCGTTCGAGCAGCTTCTCGTTGATGTGACGACCCGGGTGTTCGACGCCGCCGACGACGACGGGTCGGCCGCGCACGAGGCGGAGCAGATCCTGACCCATGCAGTGCCCAAGCTGGCCAGCGCGATTGTCCATGCCTACCCGGCGGAGCACCGCCAGGCCCTACGCTGATCGGGTGAAACTGCTGATCACCGCTGAACGCCTGTTCCCGGGTGAGGTGGAGCTGATACACCTGCCCCAGCGGCGCGAGAGCGGCTGGTGAGCCGGGACAAGCGCCTGGCGACCGGGTCGGGGTCGGTTTCCCGGTCGGTTGCTACCCGTGGGAGCGCGGCGGTTGCCGGCTCCATCGCTACTGCGGCGAGCGCGGCGGTTGCCGGCTCTATCGCGACCGCGGCGAGCGCGGCGGTTGCCGGCTCTATCGCGACCGCGGCCAGCGCGGCGGTTGCCGGCTCCATCGCCACCGCCGGCAGTGCTGCGGTAGCCGGGTCGGTCGTGACGTTAGGGAGTGCTGGCATCTCGACCAGTGCGGTCACCGCGCTGTCGCTGTTCATGCGCAGATGCGCTGCGTGTGTCGCGTGCTTCGCCTGTAATCGGTGCGTTGGCTGCGTGGCCTGCGCGAGGTGCACGGACTGCGTCGGGTGTGTTGGCTGTTACAACTGCAGCGGACTGCGCAACGCGGTCGGACTCCGTGACGTGCATGTCTAGCGCGCGAGGAGTGAATAGTCACACAGCGGTGACACCCGTCGTGGGATCGGACTAGCGTCGTAGACAAGTCCACTGAATCAAGGAGAATCCCATGAATCTCGATCCGAAGACCGCCGTCGACGCCGCCAAGGACATTGCGACGCATGCCGTCGAGAAGGCCGCCGACATCGTCGAGGACGCCGGTCACATCCTGAAGGGCGACATCGCCGGCGGTGTCGGCGCCATCGTCGAGGACGCCACCGCCATCGCTACCCATGCCGTCGACAAGGCCAAGGAAGTGTTCACGAGCGACAAAGAAGACGCCGGCAAAGAAGACGCCGCCGAGTAGCAGCGCGGACAGATTCAGGCGGCAGTCCGGCTTGCCGCTCATCGCGGGCGATCGGGAGACGTACACCACCAGCTACCTTTACTGAACGCCAACGAACCCAAGAAAATAGCCTCGAACTGGATAAGTGACTGCACCGCAGGCGCTACATTGAGTGCGAGCAAAGGGGCCGGGGATGTTCACAGGGCGGCGAATCAGCGGCACGACGATCGCGGCGGGGGTCGGCTGGGCTGTCCTTTCGGCCGCCACCGGAGCGGCGACGGTGCTTCTTGCCGGTACCGGGGTGGCTGCGGCAGATCCGGCTGACGACGGCTCAGCCGATGCGGTCCGCTCCGCCGACCAACGTTCCCGGGCCACGGCGACTGCGCGCCAGGCGAAAACGTTCCCGGGCGTCGGCTCAGGCGCACGGCACACGGCAGCACCGCCACGGCAACGGGGGTCGAAGCCGGCCCCGGCGGCCGTCCAGCGGGTTGCGGACTCCCAGCGC
Organism: Actinomycetota bacterium; assembly: GCA_030836785.1. Lineage (GTDB taxonomy): Bacteria > Actinomycetota > Actinomycetes > Mycobacteriales > Mycobacteriaceae > Mycobacterium. The sequence goes on along the minus strand of JAUPLT010000229.1, from coordinate 16,472 downwards.
CCTGCCGCGGCTCAGACGAAGGCCTCCCCGGGTACACCGCCGCTTGCTGCGGTCACCCGGTCCGATCCGCTGACAGCACTGCTGGGCAACTCCGCTCCGCGACCCGTTGGGATCCAGACCGGGCAATCACCCGGCGGGATCGTCAGCGGGTCAGTGGACGCCACCGACCACGACGGCGACCCCATCGGACTTGCCGTGACCCGCGCCCCGGCCCACGGCACTGTGACGCTCAGCCCGTCCGGGCAGTACACGTACACCGCCGATCCGATGCTGGCGCGCAGTGATTCCGTCGACTCCTTCGAGGTGACCGCCAGCGACGCCGGTGGCGGCTTCCACCTCCACGGGCTCGAGGGATTGCTGAACCTGCTCACCTTCGGCCTGGTGGGCACTGCCGGGCACACCGCCACCACAACAGTCCGCGTGAGCGTCGCGCCGTTCAACAACGCACCGTCTGCGACACTTCGCCTCGACCCGCCCGATCCGGTCACCGGCGTGCTCACCGGCAGGATTCTCGGCTCGGATCCCAACGGCGACCCGCTGACCTATCTGGCCTCAACGGCACCGGCCAAGGGTGCTGTCGCGGTGACCGACTCGGGTGAATTCACCTACTCCCCCGGTGCGGAAGCCCTCGCCGCCGCCTCTGCCCCCGGCGCGACGGCGGCCGACCGGCAAGATCAGTTCACCGTGACGATCGAGGATGGCTACGGCGGCAGCGTCCTGGTACCGGTGATGGTCACCTTCGTTGCGGGCGCTCCGGTGCGCGATCTGTCGACGTTCTGCGGCTGCACACTGATGCCCGCGGACACCGTCTTCCACGCCGACGTCAGTCCCCTGCCGGTCCTTGCGGAGTCGCAGACGTGGACCGATCTGATCGGCGGCACCCTGATAGCCCGATGGCAGACCACGCCGTGGATGGGAAGTTCCGCCACAATGCCGGTCAACATCGTCGGCCCCGACCACCCCACCGAGACAGTCATCTTCAACCGCGGATATTCGACCACCGGACCCAATATCGACGACCGCCCCTACGCCATCCCGGACTACCCGCTCGTTGAGGGCATGCCCGATGTTCCGGCCTGGGATCGGCACCTGCTGGTGTTCCAGACCGGAACCTGCATCTCCCAGGAGTTGATCAACGTCGCCAACGGAGTGGAACTGCCGGCCGCCGGCGTTCTCGACGCGTTGGGTAACGCCGCGTACGCCGCATTGTGGGGATCGGCCTGGATCGCCGAAGCCGGCGTGCACTACGACATGAGTTCGCCGTTCTACCCGACGATCGGTGCGGCCAACGCGGCGAAACTGCCCTATCTGCCGCTGATGCTTCGCCCTGACGACCTCGAACGGGGCGAGATCGACCACATGCTGGGCATCGTCATCGCCAAGGACCGCGGAACCGGGCACAGCTGGCCGGCCCTGGCCGGCGACGGCACCGGCACCAACCCGGACGGTGTCCCGATGGGCACGGTATTCCGGTTGCGCGCCGACTTCGACATCTCAACCTACGATCCGGCCACCCAGGTGGTCCTGCGTGCGCTACAGCAGCACGGCGCGGTGATCTACGACTCGTTCGGGGAGGGACGAGACGGAGCCGGGCTGTTGGCCATGGGCAACGGCTGGACCGGGACCGATCACCTGACTGCTCAGCAGGAACTCAGCACCATCCCGATGAGTGCCTTCGAGGCGGTCGACGTCCTCAGCCTGGCGCTGGATCCGTCGGTCGGGTGGCAGATCCGAACCTAGATTTCACCGACCGATCAGAGCTGCACCGGCCCGATCACCCTCGGAACGGAGAACTCCGAGGTGTTCAGGTCGCCGGTCGACGGCGTGGCCGTGGCGGTGACGTAGTTGCCGGGGCTGGACGGCACGGAAACGAACGCGCCCGAGAAGGCTTTGGTCCGTTCGTCGGCGAAGTTCACGACGATCGTGCCCAACAGTTGCTGGCCCTGGACCGAGGACGCGGTCGTCGACGGGGTGAAGAACACTTGGATCCGGTAGTCGCCGGTGTACCTGTCGGGAAGCGTCAGTGTGCCGGTTACCGCGATGCGGCCATCGAGGAACGCTGCCGTATCGATCACCGGAGCTGCCTGGTCAGCGTTGCCACCGTTGCGCAATGAGATCCCGTCGGCCGTCGTGGCGGCCAGTAGGGCATTGGCGTAGATCGAACTGGACAGGATCGAGTTGCCCACCCCGCCGTCGACGACCACACCAACGGCGCCGTTGCCGGTGATGACATTGTTCGATACCGCAACGGTGTCGGAGTTGGTGGAGCGGATTCCGGCCTTGGTGTTTCCGCTGATCGTGCTGCCGCCGACGGTCACGTCGACCGCGTTGTTGAGTTGGATGCCGTCGGCGCTGGCGGGAGTCCCACCGATACCGTTCCCGCTGATCGTGGTGTCGGTGACCACCGCCTTGCTGATGCCGTCGAACTCGATACCGTTGAGCCCATTGCCGGTGACCGACGAGGCGGCCACTGTGATGCTGCCGGACTGGCCCACGATGCCGCTTCCGCCGTTGTTGATGATCGCCACGTTCTCGATGCGGAGGTCATCGGCCCCGGTGGCCACGATGCCGTCGGCGGCGTTATTGCTCACGATGAATCCGCTGATTTGGGAGCCCTTCGACGCGCCGAGGGATATCCCGATCCCGCCAGTGCCGCCCTGGGCTTCGGCGAACCCCTGGACCAGTCCCCCGCCGGTCAACGTGGTCGTGACGTGGTCGGCGACCGAGATACCCTCTGCGGCAGCGAATCCGAGAGTTCCGGTCAGGGTGATCGAGCCTGCGGCGGAGAGGCTCGCCGGGTCGGCGGCAGTGCCGCCCGGGTTGGTCACGGCAATGCCCCCGAGGGGGTTGGTGGCACCGACGTCACCGCTGAGCACGATGTGACGCCCGGGTGCCGTGGTGAAGGCAAGCGTCAAGCCCTTGCCCGGCAGGGCGTCAACGGCACCCCCGAAGATGATGTCGCCGCCGGGAGTACCGATGCTGACCGGGCCGGTCAGGCTGACGTTTCGGGCCACCGCGAACGAACCTTCGCCCACCTGGTACTGCCCGTTGAGTACTGCGTCGTCGTTGTAGGTCTGGGCGCCGGTGGTGATGACACCCGAGGTCGCGGTCGACCCTCCGGTATCGGTGCGCAGCGATTTCAGGGCTGCCTCTCCCCCGGCGCCGCGGACGAATTCCGTTGTGCTGGTGCTGTTCACCGCGAGGGAATGCGGACCGTCCACGGTTCCGGAGAACCGGACGGCGCCGCCGTCGGCGTTGATGACGGTGTCGTCGAGCAGGGTTGTCACACCAGCCACCGAGAAATTCCCGCCGCCGGTGGAATACGTGCCGGCGAGGGTGGCGTTCTGCCGGTACGTCTGGTCTCCGGTGGTGGTCACCGAATTCAGTCTCACCATTGATTCACCACCGGTGGGACGCAGCCAGATCACCTGCTTCTTGACGTCGAACATGACGTCGAAAGCGTTGTAGAGGTTAAGCCCGGTGTTGACGTTCTGGCCCGGGCTGTCGATCAGCGAACCCTGCTGGTATTGGACGAGATTGACAGATCCGTTGTTGCCGGCGACGAAGTTCCATTCCAGTGGCGGACGTCCTTCGGTGGTCGGGAATCGCGCGATCAGGCTGACTCCGGGTTTCAGTTGGTTGTCGACGTTATACGGGTCGCCGCCACCGCCTTTGAGGCGAATACCGGTCGAGGGGGCCCCACTGTCGATGAGCGTGGGCAGGCACTGCACCGCGCATTGCGGATACGGGGTCACTCCGATGGTCTGTTCCGATCCGCCCGGGGCCTGGGCGTAGTAACTCGGCGAGAAGCCGAACCATTCCAGGACCGGCAGTCCCGAGACGGGGTAAGTGCCTCCCCCCACCACTGCCTGCACCGGCACGGCGTAGGGGAACTGGGCGCGCAACGCATCGGTGACGCCGACGGTCAACTGCGGGTCGATGCCGATCGGTCCGAGTTGCACCAAGAATCCGCTGGAGAGGTTTCCCGGCAGCTGGAACAGCGGGTTGGCAAGTGGGGTGTCGAGGCCGTTGACCGCCAGCGTGTCGAAGGATGCGCCGAAGTCGCCGAAAAACCGGTCCTCAACGGGCGGAACCTCGGGGTTGCTGAAGTCGAAGACGGTGCCAGTGTTCGCAACTCCGCCGGCGAGGATGGCGGCGATCTGGATGGGCTGCACGGTGGAGACGGTCTGGGTGCCCGTTCCGAGGGTGATGGGCGTGTTCGACACGACGCCGTTGTAGTAGTTGCTCGACGAATAGACCTCAGCGACGCCGGTCGACGTCAGCGGCACGTCCTTCCAGTACTGCCGGTTGTAGCCGGCGAAGAATGCGACACCGCCGGTGTCGAATTCGTACATCAGCGCCGGATTGTCGCCGATGGACACATCGATTCCGTACTTGACCAGAGGTTGGCCGGTCGCGTTGTACTCCGGCAGGTAATGCAGCGGAATGGTTTTCGAGTCCTCGGACTGCTCGATGGCGATCGGGGCGATACCCCGGGTGAGCAGACTCGCCAATGCGGCCTGGCCCCCGATGGCGGCGTCGAAAGTTGTTGTGCGCAGGGCGGTTACCGTCAGCGATTGCTCGCCGGCGCTGGCTGCATCGACCGTACCGGTGAACTTCGCATCACCGGTTCCCGCGTCGACTTCCACGTCATTGGCGAGAACGACCGAGGCGTCCAGCCGAACTCCCTGAAGGCCGCGCACCGCATCGGTCAGCCTCAGCAGTCCTGCGGCGACGGTGGCGTCGACCTGTCCGCTGAACGCCGCACCGGAACCGAACCGCATCGCGTCGATCTGGGAGGTCGTCAGGTCAGCGTTGACGGTGCCGGCGGTGACCGCCAACCCGGCGCAGCCGGCGTTGCCGGGATTGCCGACCGCCACGGTGGACACGGTCGCCGCGTCGAATCGCTGGGCGCCCACGAACCACGGGTCGCCGGATACCTCGATCGAGGTACCGTCCCGACGCAGGTAGGCAACGCTGCCGGTATTGACCGAGACCGTCAGCGCTGTCCCGGTCTGGCTGGCGGTGACCCCGTCGGGTACGAAGAACAACGTTCGCCGGATCAGCACCAGCGCACCCCCGAGAAGATCGGTGAGCGGGTTCGCCGGAGAGGTGGCCAACCAGTCGAAGGCTGAGTTGAACAGATGGTTGACCACCGTCGTGGCCGCCTGAGCGATCGACGGTGCCTGGGTTCCCCAGCAAGCGGCGCACTCGGTGCTCAGTCCTGACGCGGCCCCCGGCGCCACCGCGGACGGCCCCGCTGCGCCGGCCTCGACGGCTGCGGATCCCGGCGCCACGGCCGGGCCGCCTACTGGCATGGGTGTGTGCGAGCCGACGACTGATGGCGCGGGGCGGCGTGCAGCTGCGGCAGGCTGCGCCACTGTGGGTGACATCGCTGTCGCGACCGGAATGCGTTGCCTGACGGCCCCCTCGGCTGCTATCCGCCGCCGCTCGGCGGGGTTGCGGTCGGCGGGTGGAGCCACCCGCGCCCGCGGACCCCGCGGCTCCGGTGCCGCAGCCTCTGCCGCACCCGCATCGTCCCGCGATTGCGTCGGAACGCGGGAGCGCACCGAATCGGCGCCGCCGGCCTCGGCGCGGGCCGCCGGTTGGGCGGCACTATCCGAGTCCGGGCTGTCGGCACCGGCCAGTGCTACCTGGGGGCCGGCCAACGAAACTCCCAGTGCGAAGGCCGCCGCCCCCACCCGCGTACTGCGCTTTGTCGCCATGGCTCCCGTTACACCTCGATCTGGACCGGTACTGAGAATTGGGATGTGTTGTTGGGGATCTGGACAGGTGTTGCGGTGAGGGTGATCCAGTCACCGGACAACAGACCGGTCGCCTGCAGCTGGCCCTGGAATTGACCCGCGGCAGTAAGGATGGCGCCGAGATACTGCCGACCTTCGACATTCCCGGCGTCCGTGGCGGGAGACCGGAACACCTGCACCGTGAAGTTTCCGCTGTAGCCGGGAACCGCCGGCATGGTCCCCTGGACAGTGACCCCGTCGGCAACCCGATTCGCCACGACGGACTCCGGAGCCGGCTGGCCGCCGTTGGCCCCATTCGTCAGGGAGATGCCCTGCCCCACATTCGAATGGATCGAATTCGTGAGGACGGCGTTGCCCACCGAGCCGGCACCGTTGACCCCGACCCCAGCGCCGCCGTTATCGGCGATGGTGTTGTCCTTGATGGTGAGATTGCGGACCCCCGTGGGAGCGGTCGCGTTCTGGTAGTAGCCCGGGGTAACGAGTCCGTTGGCCGAGGCCAGCGCATCCGCTGCCTGCTGGGTCCGCCCTTGGGCAAGGCCCAGATAGCCCGAGCCTGCGTCGAAGAGGTAGTCGAGGCCGGCGAACGCCGGACGGCCGGTGTTGAAGAACTGCTGGCTCAGCGGTGGAGTGTTCTGCGAGTAGTTCCCGGCTAGTGGGTTGAACAGGTCGATGCTTTCCGGGTTCATCAGGTTGGTCCGGCCCTCGGACAGGTCCACGTCGTAGCGCACAGCGCCATTCGAGTCGAGCAGGTTGACCGTGAAGCGCTGGGTGAAGCTGCCGGGTGGCGCGTAGCCGGGCAGGGTCAGGATTCCGCCTCCGTAGCCCATATCGAGGACGATCTGGCCGACACCGTAGGTCGTCGACCCGGCCGTGATGGTTCCCGTCGCCGGTTGCCAGTCCGGGGCGGTCTGGGCGCCCTGGGCCAGCCCGGTCGGGGCGAGGTCGGTGTAGGCGTACCCGGACACAGTGCTGTCCAGGCCGAGCGTGACGCCCTGGGCTGTCATGACATACCCCGGCCGCATGGTGCCGTTCTGCATCTCGGTGAGGTTCAGGAACGCGTTGTAGACCTGGTTGACCCCGTTGTCGGTGGGGGCGGTGCCCTGACCGGAGCGGTCGAACCCGACCCCGAAGTTGGCGACCGGAGCCAGCTTGCCGACGTTGTCGGCGTAGTTGGCCCAGTAGCCGCCGGGAATCGTCACGATTCCGGTACCGGGGTCGTTGGGATTGAGCACGATCGGTGCCTGCTGAGTATCGCCGGCGCCGTTGGTGATCGTGACGAATCCGCTGTCGATAGTGGTGTTGAACGTCGTGCTGGCCTGGGTCTGCCCAGGGGCGGGAGTCGTGGAGGCCCCGATCGCCTGCACCACGAGCACCGGCATGGTGGCCACCGCCTTGCGGCTGGTGTCAGTCTGGCCGCCGGCTGTCTGAAAGTAGGACTGCGTGAACGTCACCGGCAGCTGCACCCAGTCGCCGAAATACAGCCGGTTCGAACTGTTGAGGTAGACGTGGCCGGTCCCCAGGACGGTGCCCTGGCTGAGAACGTTCGGATCCAGCGAGGCTTCGTCGAAGTACAGTCCACGCGAGCCGGTGTCGAGGTTGACCTCGAGTTGTTTGGTGCCGACGCGCATTTGGATCGTCGGGTCCGGCGGCGGCGTCTGCTCGGAGTAGAAGTCGGGATTGTTCGCGTAGGGCAGGACGTAGTGGGCGTCGAGGTAGCGTCCACCCTCGGTGGTGTAACCGACCAACGGGTTGATGCCGGGGGTTCGTGTCCCCTGCCCTATTCCCGCTCCGAGCGAGATTCCATCGGCACCGTTGGACCGGATGACGTTGTTCTGGATGTCGGTCCCGGCGAAGTCTCCGGTGACGAACTCGATACCGTGGGTTCCGTTGTCGCTCAGGGCGTTTCCGGAAATGTCGAGGCCCTTGACACCGCCGGGCGCGTAGATGGCGCTGCGCATGTTGTGGGAGATGACGTTTCCGCTGATGCTGGAACCGGCGTAGGTGCCTGGCGCCAGGACTACCCCGTGGGCGTTGGCCCCGTCGCTGACATAGCCCCACGGGTTGCTCGTCCCCTGCTTACCGATGGTGTTTCCGCTGATCGTCAGTCCCGATACCGGTGCCAGGGTCTCGATACCGAATGCCGAGTTGCCGTAGATGGTGTTGTCGGAGATCTGAGTTCCGGTGAAGTCGTAGGGCACACTCCCCGCGGCCGCGGCGATCTGGATTCCGTCGTAGACGTTGTCGGAGATGGTGAAGTTCGAGATCGTCGAGTTCGTGGACGAGCCTTCGAATACCACGCCGCTGGTGGTGAAGTCGGTGATCGTACCGCCGTGGGAGAAGTCGGCGGTGACGGAGTCACCGATGAACAGACCGGAGGATCCGGCGTAACCGAGGCTGCCGTTCACCGCGACGGTGCCTGCCGCGGTGACGGTCGCGACGGTGTGCTCGGCGGTATTGGCCATCCCGATGCCGCCGAGTGGATTGACGGCGCCGACCGCTCCGCTCAGCTGCGTGTGTCCCCCGTCGGTGACCAGCCTCAACGTGAACCCCTGGCCCGGCGTCGCGTCCACCGTGCTGACGAAGGTGATATCCCCGCCGGTGGTCGAGATGCTTGTCTGACCGGCCAGTGTCGCCGCCCCGGCGACGGTGAACTCCCCGTCGTTGACCTGGTAGGCGCCGTTGAGCGTCACGGTGTCGCCGTAGGTCTGGCCGTCCTGTGTCGTGACACCGGCAGTGGAGGTGGATCCACCGGCATCGGTGGTGAGGCGCGTCAACGCAATCTGCTGGCCGACGCCACGGACGAAATGTGTTGCCCCCGTCGAATTCACCGTCAGCGCGTGTGGTCCGTCGACCGTCCCGGAAAACGTGATAGCCCCGCTTCCGGCGTTGATGGTGGTGTCGGCGGCGAGGTCGGTCACACCGCTGACGGAGAAGTCGCCGGAGGCGGTGGCGTAACTCCCCGACAGGACGGCGTTCTGCTGGTAGCTCTGGTCTCCGGTGGTGGTCACCGATTGCAGGTTCACCGTCGACTGACCGCCGTTGGGCCGCAGCCAGATCACCTGCTTCTGGGTGTCGAACATCACGTCGTAGCCGTTATAGAGGTTCAGTCCGGTGTTGACGTTCTGGGTGGTGGTCGCAGCGCCCGACTGGTCGTCGTAGCCCACCGCGTTGACCGAGCCGATGCTGCCCGCCACGAAGGTCCATTCCAGTGGCGGGCGCCCCTGAGTGGTCGGGAACTGCGCGATGAACGTCGAACCTGGTTGCAGTGCGGAGTTATTCGCGGTGGACAGCGGGAAGGGCGTCGGTGCGCCGGGCAGGCGCACACTGGTCGACGGTGCACCACTGTCGATCAGCGAGGGCAGGCACTGGACCGCGCATTGCTGGAACTGTTCGGTGCCAAGGGGATACAGCAATCCCTCAGGTGAGGAGACGAAGTACTGCGGGGAGAACCCGAACTGCTGGAGAACCTGATACCCGGAAACCGGGTAGGTACCGCCGCCGGATAACGCCGATACCGGGATGGCGTAGGGGAACTGGTCGCGAAGTTCGTCGGTGATTCCGACAGTCAGCTGCGGATCGATTCCGATGGGCCCCAACTGAACCAGGAATCCTGTGGAAAGGTTGCCCGGCAACTGGAACAGCACGCTGGAGAGTCCGGTCTCGCCATTGTCGCTGGGCTGAACGCCGAAGGCGGCACCGAAGTCACCGGAGAACCGTCCGTCGACCGGCGGGGCGAACGGGTTGGTGAAGTCGAACACCTGCCCGTCGGACTGGTTGCCGCCCTGCAGGATTGCGCCGATCTGGACGGGCCGCACGGTGGAGACGCGGGGGCCGCCCTCGGGGCCGATGGTGACGACGGCATTGGCGACGACGGCGTCGTAGTAGTTGCCGGACGTGTAGACAATGTCGACCTGCTCGTCGGTGAGCGTCACACCCGTGAAGTAGTCCGGGTTGTAGCCGGCGAAGAACCCGTTTCCGCCGGTGTCGAAGACGAAGGTCCGCGAATGGTTGGCGCCGATCGCGACGTCGATACCGTACTTGACCTGGAGTTGGCCGCTCGTGGAGTACTCCGGCATGTAGTGCAGTGGAATGGTCGTGGTGTTGGCCGACTGCCGGATGTCCAGTGGGGTGACGGCTCGGGTGAGCAGGCTGGCCAGCGGGACTTGTCCACCGACGGCGGCGTCGAAGGTGGTGGTGCCCAGCGCGGTGACCGTCAGGGACTGCGTGCCTTCAGCGGTGCCGTCGACGGTGCCGCCGAAGAAGGCGTTCTTGGTTCCGGCATCGATCTCGACGTCGCTGGCCAAGACCACCGGTGCGCGCAATTCGACCCCAGTCAGACCGCGCACTGCGTCGCGCAGGGTCAATGGACCCCCCGAGACCGATGCGGTGACTTTGTCGGTGAATGCCGCACCCGTGCCGAACCGGATGGAGTCGATCTGGGAGGTTGTCAGGTCGCCGTTGACGGTGCCGGAGGTCAGCACCATACCGGCGCAGCCGGCGTTGCCGGTGTTGGTCACCGACACGTCCAGTCCGGCGGTGTCGTCATAGCTTTGGGCGCCGAAGAACCAGGGGTCTCCGGAGATCTGAAGGGTGGTGCCGTCATGGCGGAAGTACGCGACACTGCCGGTGTTCACCGACACCGACAGCGACGTGGGGGTGGTCTGGGTGACGGTCACGCCCTCAGGCACGAGGAACAATGCCCGCCGGATCAGGACGAGCGCCCCGCCGACGAGGTCGGAGATCGGGTTGGCGGGGAGACTGGCGAGCCAGTCGAACGCCGAATTGAATGCATGGTTGACCGCCGTGGTGACCGCCGCGGCGATCGAGGGCGCCTCGGCCCCCCAGCAGGCTGCGCAGTTGCTTGCCCCGCTTGCCGCCGCCTGCGGGGAGGCCGCGGTGACACTCGCGGCGGGCGCCACCGGCACTACCGCCGAGCGCTCTGGGCGGTCGGTGTTGCCGACCGCGGCCGCGGAACCCAGAGCAGCGGTGACCGGGCGCCGAGTGGCGGCGGCGGTCGGCGCAGACACCGATGAGCGTGCCGCAGCTGTCAGCCCAGCTGGCCGCGTGGCAGCAGCAGGTGCCGGGTTGTCCGGCCGGACATCACCGGTTGAGACGGCCCTCTCCCCCGGTTCGCGCGGCAACCGTTCGGAGGTTGCCGAGGGGGCGGGGCCGCGGGTCCGCGAACGACTCGGCTTGTTCGCTCGGGTGCTGCGCGCCGGGGCCGTCTGCACTGCCGACTCCCCGGCCGCGGCCTGGGCCGAGCCTGATTCGGAATCCGGCGTGTCGGCCGCGGCAAACCCTGCCGGCCCAGCCACTGACAGGCCTAGGACGAACGCCGCGGCACCAGCACGCGCACCGAACTTTGCTACCACCGAAGCTGCCTCCCGCACCGCGCCAAGCTAGTTGGACCCATGGACGGTAATGCAAGCACGGGACTCGATGTCCGCGGGTTTACACATCGGTAATTTAACTCGAGGAACGCCCGCAGCCGTCGCCTGAGCCCTAAATCCAGTTGCGCCGCTTGAAGGCGACGAAAAGCAGCAGGGCGGTGAACACGGTCAGCAGACCGCTGGCCACCACCCCGGCCACTGCGCCATAACCCGGATACGGAACATTCTGGCCGTACCACCCGGTCACCAAGGTGGGCACCGCGATTATCGCCGCCCACCCGGTGAGCTTCTTCATGATGGTGTTCAGCCGGGCGTCCTGAAGCGAGAGGTTGGTCTCGAAGACCGTGGTGATCATGTCCCGCAACGACTCGGTCCACTCGGCGGCCCTGATGACATTGTCGTAGAGGTCCTGATACCAGCTGGTGAGTTCGGCGCTGTCGTTGGCGTCGGCGCTGCGCCGCATCACGGTATTGACCACTTCACGCATCGGCAGCACGATCCGCCGCAGCTCGACCAGTTCCTTACGCAACCGGTAGGTGTCGCGCTGCAGTTGCCGGGTCTGGGTTCTGTCGTCGAACAGCCCGTCCTCAAGTGACTCGATGGCGTCATCGAGTTGTTGGATGGTGTCGAACTGGCCCTCGACCACGATGTCGAGGAGTCCGAGCATCAGGGCTCGGCTGCCCATCCGAAGCAGGTCGGCATTATCAACCCAATGGCCGACCACGGCGTCGATGTCCAGAACCGGTTGTGCGGCATCCGTTTCGCGGCGGACCGTCACCAGCGCGGAAGGCAGCACGAATACCGAGACTCGGGAGCAGTGCAGCCGCGACTCGATCGATCCGGGAATCTGCGGACCCAACGCGGTGGCATAGACCGTCAGGAAAGTGTGATCGGCGTAGCGGGTCGCCCTGGTGCGCTCGGTGTGGCCGAGGACATCGGCTACTGCCCGGGTACTCAAGCCGACTTCACCGGCCAGTCGATCGAGTACCTCCGCAGTGGGATTGCAGAGATCGACCCACACCAGCGAGCCATGCTCGCGGATATGTTCGGAGACCTCCGAGAGGGGGAAGTTCTCCGACTTCAGCGTGCCGTCAACCCACAGTCGCGTCCGGACCGGCGTCGGCGGAGGTGCGCCGCCGATGGCTCAGTCGGCGGTGTGGACGATCAGCACATCGGTCTTGGATCGGCGGGCAACATTTGCCGGAACCGATCCGAGCAACCGGCCCGCGATCGTGTTCATGCCGACGTTGCCGACCACCAGAAGGTCAGCGCCTACCTCGACTGCCACATCGACCAGAACGTCGACCGGGGCACCGACGACGGCACGCTCCTCGATATTCGTCGCACCCGCGCTCTTCGCGCGGTCCTTGGCATCGCGGAGCAACTCGTAGATCGGTCCGTTGCCGGTCACCTTGTAGCCCTCGTCTTTGAGCAGGTCCGCAGCGCGAGCATCTTCGTCAGCCGGCAGATAGGCGGTCGCGATGACCAACTGGGAATCCGGTCCCGAGGCAAGGTAGGCGGCGCGTTCCACCGCCCGCAGCGAGGAATCCGAGCCGTCCGTACCTACTACGACGGTGTGGTAGCCGCCCATTCGTACCCTCCAGGTCTTCGTCGGTCATCCTCGCCGGACATTCTCGTCGGACGGTCCTCGCCCGGAGATATCCAACCCAGTCTCCAACACTAACGCTTCCGCACGTCAGGGTGCTTGTGATCTTCCGGACAGCCCTCGTCGGTTCTCCGTTCGCGCCACACCCCCGCTACGGTTCTCCCGGAATCTAGGGAGCAGGCTGCGATGACGACTCTGGTGCGTGAACACCGCACACCTGTCGCGGTTACGCGGCCGCGGCCGCGTTCGTGGCCATGGGACGCGCTAGCGGTGGCACTGCTCGCGACGGTGGTCAGCGCCGCCGGCGCGGCTCGGCCGTCGCTGTGGTTCGACGAGGCGGCCACGCTGTCGGCCGGCACCCGTTCCGTGCCGGAACTGTGGCGGATGGTGCTCAACATCGATGCCGTGCACGGCCTGTACTACCTGCTTATGCACGGCTGGTTCACGGTGTTCCCGACGACCGAGTTCGCCGCCCGGTTGTCCAGTGCGCTGGCTGTCGGTGCGGCGGCGGCCGGGGTCGTGCTGCTCGGTAGGCAACTGTCCGGCCGGGCTGTGGCGGTGACCGCCGGGGTGTTGTTCGCCGTGCTGCCCAGGGTCACCTGGGCGGGGGCCGAAACCCGGTCGTATGCGCTGACGATGGCCGCGGCCGTGTGGCTGACGGTGTATTGCCTGGTGGCGCTGCGGCGCGGTCGCTGGTCCTGGTGGCTGGGCTACGCGGTGTTGGCCGCCTCCGCCGCGGTGCTCAACGTGTTCCTGGTGCTGATGCTGCCGGTGCATGCGGTGGCGGTGGCGATATGCCCCCGCGCTTCGCGGTCCGGCCGGCGGTGGCTGGCCGCCGCCGTGATGGCCGCCGGACTGGTGGCCCCGGTGCTTGTCTTCGCCCAGACTCAGCTGTTCCAAGTGCATTGGATATCACCCCTGAGCCGTGACACCGTCGGCGAGATTCTCGGGGAGCAGTACTTCGACCATGCTGTGCCGTTCGCACTGCTGGCCGCGGTAATGCTGGCGTGCGGTCTGCTATGTGTCGACCAGGTCGGCGAGATCGCGGGTCGGCGACCCGTCCGCCTCGTGCTGCTGACAGTGTGCTGGATGGCGATTCCGACGCTGGCATTGCTGGCATATTCGGTGGTGCGTCACCCGGTGTACTACCCCCGTTATCTGTCGTTCACCGCGCCCGCCATGGCGCTGCTGCTCGGATTGTGCGTGGTAGCGACCTGGCGGTCGCGTGTCGCGATCACCGGGATCCTGGTGCTGTTCGCCGTCGCCGCTGTACCGAACTATCTGGCCCAACGCGGTCCTTACGCCAAGGAGCAGATGGACTACAGCGCGGTAGCCGACGTGATCAACCGCCACGCCGCCCCCGGAGACTGCCTGGTGCTCGACAACTCCGCAGCCTGGATGCCCGGCCCGATCCGCCCGCTGACCGCTGCCCGGCCCGAGGCCTACGCCAAACTGCGCGACTACGGCCGGGACCGGACAGCGGTCGAACGGAACCGGCTGTGGGACAGCCATGGTGCGGTGTGGGCCTGGGCCGACAGGATGCCCGGCTGCCCGGCCCTGTGGACGGTGACGGAGCGCGATCCCAGCGTTCCGGACCATGAGCGCGGCCCGGAACTCGAACCCGGTCCAAGGCTTGGCCGGGCGATGGCGTATCAGGTGCCCAGCCGCTTCGGCTTCCGCGTGGTGGAACGTTGGCAATTCAGCTTCGCGCAGGTGACGAGGTCGGTGCGCACGGACTGAAGGCTGTCCTGTCTGATCACTTTCCGTCCCAGCGTCCCGGCTTGCGCCCGTTATCGGCGGGCGGGGTCTTCGCTGCGGTGCCCTTACCGTTACCGGCGCCCGGTCCGGCCGACCAGCCGGTCCCCACGCAGATGAAGTCCTGCGGGCCGGAGATGGTCTTGGGCAGCGGGATACCGAAACCGGGGATACCGGGAATGGTCAGCTGCGGCGGCGACAGGAAGGTGGCCACGCCCTGGGCCAGTGCGGGCAGCACCTGGACCGGCGGGGTCGGCAGGCTGGCAGCCGCATCAGCGATCGGTGCGGCCGGCAGCAGCGCCGGCAGACCGGGGGTGACGATGCCGGAAGCCGCGCCCGGGGTTCCGGGGAACACCGCGGGCGGGGTTCCCGGAATCGGCGGATTGCCAGGCACCACACCGCCGGGCACTGCGGCCGGGGGCAACGGCGGCACAGCGGCCGGGACGGCCAGCGCCGAACCCGGCACCGCCGCGCCGGGGCTCGGGAGTGCGCCGCCCGCACCGGTTGCGGCGGGCAGTGGCACCGCGGCCGGCGCCGGCGGGATGCCGGCGGCCAACGAGGCGATGGCCTCTGCCGGCAGACCGGCAAGCTGAGCGGCCTGGGTGTCGATATCGTGTCGCGGCTCAATCCCGCCCGGGCCGGCACCGGCGCCCTCGCCGGCACCCGTTCCCGCCCCCGCACCGGGGCTCTCCGGGTGAGCGTTCTCCGATCCCACCCGACCGGCGTTGTCCTCGATTACCGCCGCGGGCACACCCGCCCCACCGGCGTCGGCCGCCGGGGGCGCCGGGACCGCAGCGGCATCGGCGACAGGAGCACCGCCTGCTCCGGCGGCGGGGCCGCCGGGGAATTCCGCCGGGGGCAGGACCGCGGCATCGCCGCCGATACCACCTGGGGTACCGGGAACTGCGGCGGGAGGCGTCGCCGCACCTCCGCCTCCCGGTGCACCGGGAGTACCGGGGATCACGCCGGGGGCCCCGGGCGGCGGATCGACGGCCGCCGCCCCGGGGATGCCGGGTGCGCCGGCCGGCGGGGTTCCACCGCTCTGAATCACCGGCGCGCCGGGGGTTCCGGGCGCGCCGCCAGGCGGGGTCGCGGCGCCCGGGAGTAGCGCGTCGGTCGGTACACCCGGGATGGTGATGTCGGGGGTACCGGGGAATTCCAGGCTGCCCCCGTCGATACCCGGCGGGCCGGTAACCGGGACGTAGACGCCCGGGACGGCTGACGTCTCCACAAACGGGGCGGCCGGAACAGCCGCCGGCGGAACCGGCGGGGTTCCAGCTGCCGCGGCCCCCGGGACACCGGGAGTTTCGATGGGCGGCGCAGGCGGGAGTGCGGCAGCCACCGGAACCTCCCCACCGGGGATCTCGATCGGCGGAGCGGGTGGGGTCCCCGCTGCCGCGGCGCCCGGGACACCGGGTGTCTCAATGGGCGGCACCGGCGGGACACCGGCGGCGCCGGGGGCAAGCCCGCCGGGCGTCGCGCCGGGCGGACCTGCCGGGACGGCGACCTCACCTGCAGCCGGTGCACCGGGGATGCCGGCGGGGGGCGTCGGCGGGACGGCAGCTCCGCCACCGGCGGGTGCACCGGGGACGCCGGCCGGGGGCGCCGGCGGGACGGCAGCCCCGGCACCGGCAGGTGGTGCCGGGGCTCCGATCGGAGGGGCGGGCGGAACGGCGGCAGCGTCGGCGATCGGGGCTGCCGGTATTGCCGCAGCTGGACCGGGCACTCCCGCGCCGGCGGCCGCGCCTGCGGCCTGAGAGATCGCCGCTGCGGGTTCGCCGCCGGCCAGCGCCGCGGGAAGACCCGGGACACCCTCCAGCCCCGCGCCGAGCGCACCGCCGCCGAGGACCCCGGCTGTGGCGTCGGCACCACCCAGGGCCGCGCCGGCGTCGCCCGCGGCGGCAGATGCCTCGGCGATCGGGGCGCCGGCTACTCCGGCCGGGCCGGGGACAGCGG